>JANOPS010000408.1:0-57084 GCA_031421995.1 Gemmatimonadaceae bacterium | reverse complement strand
TCACTGCCTGGCGCGCCGCCACGGCCGCCGCGCGACGAGCCGTCGCACGTGTGAGCGGTGCGCCGCCTCGGCCCACGAGCAACACGCGCTCAATGCCGGAGTCACCGCCGACGAGCAGCAGCGTTTCGTCGCGCCCACCTCGAAAGTCGCGGCGTGAGCGCGCGCGCGCGAGCGCGCCGCCGAGGGCGGCGTCGATAGCGTCGAGGGCCTCCGACATGCTCGGCGACGCCGGGAGCACGACCGCGAGCAAAGCGGCCGCGGTGGAGGACGGAGCGTCATGTGAGACGTGAAGCGACAGTGACATGGCACACGGAGTAGGAGAACGCAGGGACGAGCCCGTGGGAAGCTAGAAGGCGGCGGCGGGCACGGGCAAGCGAGGAGATGAAAACGACGAAGCGCCTGCTCCACGGCGTGGAACAGGCGCTTCGGACAGCTGGGGCGGGTGGAGTCGAACCACCAACCACTCGATTAACAGTCGAGCGCTCTGCCATTGAGCTACACCCCAATCGAATCGATGCGCGGCGAGGGGTGCGGTGCCGTGCTTCTCGAAGGTAATACGATGAGGGGGGGCGGCGAAAGTCGGTGCGTGGGTGGTGCGTAACGACCAACCCCGACACCGTAACCGTTAGGCGACTCGCTCCGGCGATACGATCACCTCGAAATCCGACCGCGTAGCCCCGATAGCCGAGTTGGCCGTCGCGAGGTATGATCTGCCAGACTCCTGAATCGACCCCCAACGTCCGAAGGGCTTTTGGATGGGCGTTGTGTTCATGCGCGAGGGGAACGTCCATTTCATTTTGCCCGGAGTGATCAATGTCCTATGCGATCGTGACTACAATCCCGCGGTGTGTCGTCGCGCATGTGTGCGCTGTGAGTTTCGCGGCTGCGTGCGGCGGCGCAGATGCGCGCACCTCGACCTCAACCACGCGCGACAGTAGCGGCGTGGCAATTCTGACACACGATCTCACGCGTCGCACGTCTGTCTGTTCGGTTGATTCCGCGCCGCGTGTTTCGATCGGAGTCGAAGACGGCGAAGCGCCGTACATGCTGGCAAGACTGGGCGGCGCCATACGTTTGAGTGACGGGCGCATCGTGGTCGTGAATCGCCTTACGCACGAAATTCGCTATTTCGATTCCACCGGCACGTGGATTCGTTCCTCAGGGCGTCACGGGCAAGGTCCCGGGGAGTTTACCGAACCGTTCTATATTCAGCCCCTTCGCGGCGACACCATTTACGTTGGGGACTTCCGGCCGTTCCAGTACCTCGTGTTCGACGAGAACGGCAACTGGGTGAAGAGTGTCAAGCCGAGTCCCATCGAGCTGAACGTTCCACGCTCGATGAACATTCTGTCTGACGGCCGACTCGTGAATGGGCGCCAAGACGGTACTGAAAGGCTCGCCAGTTTCGCCACGCGCACCATGGTCATGGAGGTCTACGACGCGAATGGAAAGGTCGCCGATACGGTTGCATCGCTTGCGAATGGTCGTTACGGCCAACTCGACAACGATCCACAGTCTGTGTATGTGTTTCCCATTTTCGAATCCTTCGCGCAATCCGCTGCGCGCGGTGATCGAATCGTCGTGGGACATGGTTCGACACCAGAGCTGCGCGTGCACCGCGCCGACTCCCTGCTTACGCTTGATCGTGTGATTCGCTGGGATGTGGGCGCACGCAACATCTCTGCCGCCGATGTCGCGGCCTTCAAAGCCGCGCGGATTGCCGAGTATGAGAACGCGAATCTGCCTGCAGCAGACAAGCCGCGCTATCTCGAGCCCCTCATCAGTCGCGATCGCCCCGTGGCCGACAGCTTCCCGGCTTTTGGGAACCTCATGATTGCGAGTGATGGCGCCCTCTGGATTCGCGAGTACCCGCGTCCTGCCGACACCACGGCACATCATTGGATCGCGTTCGAACGTGACGGCTCGTTTCGGTGTCGGCTAAACACGCCACGTTTTGATGAGTACTTTGACTGGGGGCCTAACTTCGTGCTTGTGGCAGATCCCGATTCCGCCAACGACGTCGAGCGCGTGCGTCTCTTCTCACTTCGACGCACGCGCTGAACCGCACCCGCGCTCAACTCACCCGCGCGAGTCCGATGGTTCGTCGCGCTGGCAGTATACTACGGCACGATCGCGCTCCGAATCAGATACCATCGTGTCTGTGGTGGCCTGAACCATTGGTACCCCGACGCCGTCAACACGGCGTCATCCTCAAAGGGGATGATCAGCGCGCCGTTATTCCATTCGGGGATCTTCGAGGTGGCGCTCAGTTCGATCGAGCGGTAGCTGCCGAGCCGCAGTTTCGAATCCCATGCGGGCGGCCCCGCAAGGATCGACCCGCGAGCATTGATCGACGGTCCCACGCCATGCCCGTGCGTGCCGATCGGATGCGAGTAAATGCTCGGCGTGAAGTCCGAGCCAGACAGTGCGGTCACAGTCGCCTGTGCCACCTCATATCCGGTCATCCCGGGCCGGGCGGCTGTGCGTAGCGCGTCCTGTGTGCGATTGCCATTCAGGAGGGCGATCTTGAGCCCGGGCGGTACATCCGTCTCGCCGGGGCGCAGAATGTAGGCCACCTTCTGCCAATCGCTGGCAAAGCCCAGATAATTGAATCCGCAATCCAAGTGGATCACGTCGCCCGGCTGAAAGACCAGTGAGTCGGGCGCTGGATGCACGTACGGGATCATCTTCCCGGTCGTCGCGTCGAAGCGTTGTACGGCCGTGTGGACTTCGAACCAGGGTGCGGCGCCCACGCCGAGTCTCGCCACTTGGTCTGCGAACCACCAACCCACGTCGGCGGCAGTGGTTTTCCCCGGGGTGATGACTTCGTTGGAGAGTGCTCGCTGCGCCAGCACATCAGTCGCCGTGACCAGCGTGCGATAGTGCTCCAATTCGTCGGCGAGCCGCGTATCGAGATACTCCTCGATGAGCGGGGCTGCGGGAATGATGAGCGCGGCGAGTTCCGGGCCGATCGCCGCGACGATTAGATCGTAGCTGTCCTTCGAGAGGCCGCCGTCTTGCCCGCGGTTTCCGCTGATCGCCAGCGCGATCGTCTTCGGTTGCGTTCGGGAGACCAGTTCACGCAACCCGATCGTGATATCGGACGTGCCCCGATCGGAGCGCGGCGCCGGCAGCGGCTGAAAGAAGCGCGCGTAGGTTGATGTCGGACGCCAATAGTTGGAGTAGCGCAGCAAACCAGCGTCGCCGCCATCAACAAATACGTGGGCGTCACGCCGACTGACGTACGTGAGCGGCGGGGCGACATGCTCGGTGAGCGGATCGTTATGGAACTCCTCGTTCATCACGATCCACATCCCCACCCCGTGCATGCGCATCATTGGCAGCAACAGACGATGTCGTTCCTCCAGCCAGCGGGTGCGCAGGTCAAACTGCTCGCGCACCGAAAGCAGACGAGGGAGCGGTGGAATGCGGCGGCCGTCGAACAGCACCACGGAATCGCGGCTAGACGCTCGTGTGTCAGAGGCTCGCCTGGATGGCTGCGCGGCCGCAAGCGCGGGAGTGAGCGCGTTAGTGAGCGCGGGAGTGAGCGCCACGAAGAGGCACAATCGAACCAGCGGGAGGAAGCCTGACATGACAGGGCGAGTTGGGCGAGTGACGAGTGAACTGGCAGCTCCGCGGCGCACATCCAACCTATGCAGGCGGCAAAACAAGCGCGAATCTCAGCTCGGCCTACAGCCTCCGCCGTGCGACGAGACCGCAAAAACACAAATGGGCCACACGCTTTCCGTGTGGCCCATCGCGTTGTGTCCCAATCTCAGTGCCCAAGCCGAGGGTCGAACTCGGATACCCTTGCGAGTGGGGGATTTTGAGTCCCCTGCGTCTGCCAGTTCCGCCACCTGGGCGTGCGCGCACTACCCCGCACGTCACTTCAGATAGTGTACTCGCCTGCCGCCAAATTTTCCACCGCCACTTTGCGGCCGGGCCGCTGCTCGGACAAACTAGACGGGCGGACGAAACGGGCGACGCGGCGAATTGCCTCGGCGCATCGAATCTCCGCCCATCGGTGGCCCATCCGATCGTCGGTATTGGAGGTCCTGCATGGTGCGTCGCAACTCATCCTGCAGCCCCACATACTTGGCCCGCTGCACCGGCGTCAGGAACCGCGCGAGCTCACCCTGCTCACGCTCCATGAGATCGATGCGCCTGCGCTCGATGGACGGCAAACGGTCCAGCATGATCGCCACCGTTGAGTCATTCGCGCTGTCTCCGGCAAGTAGCTCTCGTCGCAACGTGGCACGGATGCTGCCCTCCTCCATGCGCAACGCCCGACGTTCGGTCTCGACACGGCGCGCGACGGCGCGAAGGCGGACGAATTGCTCGTCGGACAGTCGCAACCGCTCACGGAGCACCAGATTGATCCGCTCTTCGAGCCGTTTATCGAGTTGGTCGCGCGCATTGCCGCGGCGTTCGCCCTCGCGAATCTGGCCGTCCCGGGTCCGCGATGGTAGTTGCGCGCTCGCGACAAGCGGCGAGCACACGGCCGCTACCGCGACTAGCAGCAACGTCGTTCCTCGAAGGGAGATGTTCATTCGCGACCCGCTCCCGACCCGGACGGCAGGATCGGCGAAGTGGTTGTGCCCTCGGACGAAGTGGCTCCATCCCACTTTTCCAGTCGATCGAGCACCCGCGCCAGTTCTTCGTCGGTGAGGTTGGCCATGCCGCCGAAGGAAATCGCCGCACCCTCGTCGCTCTCGGCGTTCGCAGGGTCAACCACGCGCACCGGTGCGCTGTCCGCAGACCGAGGTGTCGCGCCAGACGCGACAGTAGCCGTCGGCACATCGGACAGCGGCACAGAGTCGGCGCTCATCTGCACACTGGGAATGCCACCCGAACGAATCAGCATGACCGACCAACCACCAGCTACCATCACGCCAAGCGCGGCCGCCAACTTCCAGGCGCCCCACGAGCGCGTCGGCGTGACAGCCCGGCGAGCGGGTGCCTGCGCCGCGATCGCGCGCCGCGCATCGAGAGAGATCACCGAGTTGTCCGCCGCCGGCAACGCCGCTTCCGCCCGAGCCACCGGCTTCGGCAGCTTCGCCACAATGGCGCCGACATCGATGGCGATAGGCTGCGCACGGAGCGCGCGCACACGCGCGATCAGGGCGAGCTCCTCGGCGCACACGGCACACGAGGCGACGTGCGCCCGCACACGCGAGATGTCGGCCGCTGAGAGTGACTCAGCCGCCAGATCGGGCAGTAGATCGCGCATTTCTGCGTTCGTGCAGTCAGTCATCGAGAAACTCCTTCACCGCGCGCATGGCGTTGTGATAATGCACCCGTGCCGCCCCTTCGGAGCTGTCGAGGATTTCGGCAATCTCCTTGTAGCTGCGTCCCTCTTGGACCCGTAACAGAAATACTTCCCGCTGCATCCGCGTCAGCGACGCCATCGCCTGCGTCACGCGACCGGACGTTTCATCAGCGACCATCGTGTCCAGCGCATCGTACCCCGTCGAGGCGTAGGCGACCTCCTCGATATCCAACTCCTGCCCCCGCCGAGCTGTCGCGCGCCGCCTATCGATCACCAAGCGGCGTTGAATCGTAAACAACCATGTGCGAAGCGAGCTTTCGGAGCGAAATGAGTCCAGCGCCCCGAACGCGCGAACAAACGTATCTTGCACCAACTCCGCCGCCTCTTCTGACATCCCGAGCCGCACGGCATATCGCGCCAACGCGGGAGCGTGGCGCGTCACAAGCGCGGTTGCGGCCTGTTCGTCACCTGCACTCCAGCGTTCTATGAGCGCTCGGTCGAGCGCCGCGTCATCGTCTGGTTCGGCCTCGATCATAGACTCTGTACAGGGTAGACGTCTTCCACGGGTGGAATGTTAATGCGCCCCCAAATAGCGGGTGCCCCTCGTTTGCACTCCGCCGGCAGCGCACTATTGCAGGAGATCCCAGCTCCCGACCCTCACCCGATCGTCCCGATGACCCTCACGACCGAAATCATTGCCCACCGCGGTGTGCCTTTGGAGGCACGCGAAAACACGCTCCCGTCCTTCCGGCTCGCACTTGCGCAGGCCGCCGATGGAATTGAGCTGGACGTTCACAAGACGCGGGACGGCGTAGTCGTGGTACATCACGACCCCGTGGTACGGGCGGTCGATCAGGATGGAAGGCCGCGAACGAGGGCCATTGCGGACCTCGATGCGGCGACGGTGCTCGACCCGGCCCTTCCAGACGGGGGGCGGCTTCCTACCCTGGACAGCGTGCTGGACCTGGTACAATCCCAAGCCTTTGTGTATGTGGAAGCAAAAGCGACCGGCATTGCCGACGTGTTGGTGGAGTGCTTCGACCGCCATCCGGGCGTGCGCGTCGCGGTCCATTCCTTCGACCACCGGATTCCCGTTTTGGTCCGTGCGCTCCGCCCCAACATCCCGATCGGCGTGCTCAGCACCAGCTACCCAATCTCGCTGGCCAACTTCATTTCTGGCGCTCGCCCGGACGCCTATTGGCAACAAGCAGACATGATTGACGCCGATCTCGTGCGCGCAGCACACGCGTGTGCCTGCCGAGTTATTGCTTGGACGGTGAACGACCCCGACCAGGCCCGAGCGCTCATCGCGCTCGGGGTGGACGGGCTTTGCAGCGATACTCCCGGGATGCTTCGATCGGCCCTACTTCGAGACGGGATCGATGTGAAGTAACACGGGACATCAAGTATGTAAATCTAAGCAAATACTAGCGTTAACACCACATGCTTGCAGCACTGCCAACTTCTCAGGCTGCCGGATCAACGGGGGGCGGCGTGGTGTCTGGCGCCGCTGTCGAGCTGCTTTCACCCATCGGGCTTGCGGTCGAGCCAGCGGCTGCGTTCGCCGTGGTACCCTCATTATTGGCCTTGGCGTCAGCCAGTTCGGTCTCTAGCGTACGCGCTTCGGTTTCGCGCGTGCGCAGTGCTCCCACGAGACGCTCGCGCGCGTCGGCATCAAGTTCGGCACCGCTTTCCCACGCCCGAAAAACGGCGTACCCAAGCGCCTCGGCGGCCTTGTCGGCCTGCTCTCGTGCCCTGTACGAATCGATGCGAAGCTTGCCTTCATCGAAGACGTCTTGCGCGGCCTTTCCGGCCTTATCGAAGCCCTGTTTGATTTTGTCGAAGATCGCCATGCTGTCCGCTCCGGTGGAGTGAAAGTGAATGCTGCAACGATTCCTACGAGAAAGCGAGTTCGGAGTTACGACCAGACATGCAAAAAGGGCCCTCACATTGTGGGGGCCCTTTTTTTCGAATCTTGTAGACACCAGCGCCGATTTAGGCGTCCGGGTCGACGCCCGCATTGAGGCGATCCTGCAGGGCCTTCAGCTCTTCCCACGCGCCGCTGGCGCAGAGCGCCGACTGAGCCGACCACGTGGCTGGCTTCGCGATGCGAAAGCTCGGACCGGCTTCGTCGAGGATAGCTTGAAGAGCGTCGATCGAAGCGTTGGCCAACTTCTCAAACGTGTCAATGCCACCGGCGACGAGGAGATCGTTGATCTTCGGTCCGATGCCTTCGACGATACTGAGGTCGTCCTTCCCGCCCTTCTGCGGTTTGAAGCCGAAGCTCGCGGCCGACGACGCAGCTACCGTCGATGCGGCTGCCTTTGGCGCGCTCGCATCCGTTGGCGCGGCCATGGCCAGCGTGGCCTGCTCATCGTCCATCTCGACTTCGAACTCAACCGGCAGCACGCTGACCTTGTAGGCCTTCTTGCTCTTGTGCTGGAACTGCACAACGCCGTCGACCAGCGAATAGATCGTGTAGTCTGTGCCCATGCCGACATTCGTGCCGGGATGCCACTTCGTGCCGCACTGCCGGAGAATAATGTTTCCGGCAATGACGAACTCGCCACCGTACTTCTTGATGCCGCGGTACTTCGGGTTTGAATCTCGGCCGTTTCGTGACGAGCCGACGCCCTTCTTATGTGCCATTGCGAAACTCCTTGAGGGGGGCGCGCCGGTGAGGGCGCAGCCGACGGTCAGCCGAGGGTGATGTCCTTGATACGCACTTCAGTGAACTTCTGGCGGTGTCCCTGCTTCCGCGCATAGTTCTTCCGGCGCTTGAACTTGAAGACGATGATTTTCTCGTCCTTACCGTGCTTGACGATTTCACCCGTCACCTTCGCTCCGGACAACGTGGGAATGCCGGTGCGAACCGTCGTTCCATCGGAACCGAGCAGGACTTCGTTGAACTCGACGGCCGTCCCCGCGTCACCCAGAAGCGAGGGGATGCGAAGCGACTTGCCCGGCTCAGCGCGAAACTGCTTTCCGCCAGTGCGGATAATTGCGTAGCTCATGAATCGATCAGGTATAAGGCGTGTATGGCGTAGCCTAGAAGCATACGCCACTTGGATTTAACAGTCAAGGGACCTGACCGAGAAGCTGTGCAACGAAAATCCGCTCTCGGCGCCTCTCTAGGCGAGCGCATATTGCTGTGTGACATCACGTTGCGCGCCCTTCATGACGAGTCGGATCTCGTCCGGTTTGAGCAGCGGATCATCGCGAAGCTCGATAGTGAACCCCGCCAGTTTCTCCAACCGCTTCACAAAATCGTGTTCCTGCTCCAGCACGTGCAACGCGACCTCGGGGTGTAGCCGAAGGGTGACCGGTTCTTTGCGCCCCTCGGAGGCCATGCGACGGACCGCGCGCTCGGTGCGCCGGACAATCGTTTCCGGCGTGAAGATTCGCCCCGTGCCCGTGCAGATGGGGCAGGCCTCGGTCATGCTTTGGTAGTGACTCTGTCGCACGCGCTGACGAGTCATTTCGATCAAGCCCAGATCGCTCACCGCGAACGCTTTGGTGCGTGCACGATCGCGCCCAAGGTGCTGGCGAAGTTCGCCGAGGACCCGATCGCGATTCGACTGGGTCTCCATGTCGATGAAGTCGCAGACGATGATGCCACCCACATCACGAAGACGCAGCTGCCGTGCGATTTCCCGTGCCGCTTCTGTGTTCGTCTTGAGAATCGTCTTCTCAGGGTCCCGCTTTCCCGTGTACCGACCGGAGTTCACGTCGATCGAGACGAGCGCTTCCGTCGGCTCAATAATGAGATATCCCCCGCTCGGCAGGTCGCAGCGACGCTTGAAGATGTCGCGAAGCTCTGTTTCGATGCCGGCCTTATCGAACAACGGCACGGTGTCTTCGTACAGCTTGACACGTTCGACGAGCTCCGGGGCAATCCCCTGGAGGTACTCGGTGATTTCGTTGTACACCTGCTTTGAGTCCACGGTCACGCCTTCGACCTTGGCACTGAAGAGGTCACGGACGAGGCCGCGCGTGACGTTCGTTTCCCGATGCACGAGTGCAGGAGCGCGGGTGAACTGCGTTTTCCGCTTGATACGCTTCCAGTTGTTGATGAGCGTATCCAACTCGCGCTTGAACGTCTCCTGGTTGGCGTCTTCGGAGACGGTGCGGACGATCACGCCACCGACATCGTCGGGCATGATTTCCTGCACCATTTGGCGCAGCCGCTGGCGCTCGCTCCTTTCGTCGATCTTGCGGCTGACGCCGACTTTCGACGCAAACGGCATGTACACGAGGAATCGTCCAGCGAGCGACACCTGAGCCGTCACCCTCGGACCCTTGGTGCTGATGGGCTCTTTCGAAATCTGCACGACGATGTCCTGTCCGCGCTTGAGCAGGTCCTGAATCGGACGCGCCTCGCGCCGTCCGCGCCGGCCCCCGCCGCCGCTGTCGTCGGCGGACGAATCTTCATCGTCGTCATCGTCGTCGGACACGTCGGCGTCGTCGACGACCACGTCGGCCGCATGCAAGAATGCGGACTTCTCGGTTCCAATGTTGACGAAGGCGGCTTGGATACCCGGCAGCACTGCTTCGACCTTCCCGATGTAGACATCGCCTACCATGCGACGCGCATCGGGTCGATCGACCAGCAGTTCCACGAGCAAGCCGTCCTCGATGATCGCGACCCGCGTCTCGCGCGGGGTCGCGTTCACCAGGATTTCACGCTTCATGTTGGTAGTCCGCACCGTGAGCGGCGGCGACTCCGCTTGACCCAAGGTGTGACGCACACGGTGATCCCACGAATCAGCCGGCCCTCACCACCGATGGTGCGGCCGACAACGTCACAGGCTCCCCCACTTTGCGTCCGACTGTTCAAGCCACACGCGCCCGGTGTGGTGCTCCCCTGCGCGGGTACGACTCAGCGCGGCGGCACACACCTCGGGAGGAACGCGGTGACCTGCAATCGATGCACGTCGGCATGACGCGCGGTGGGACGAGTGGCGGGCGTCGGACGGCGGTACGCTGACCCCGCCAAACCCCCAAACCACATACGCAAACGGCCCGCGAGTCGCGCGGGCCGCCGGCGCCTAATGCGACGGCTACGGATTTACAGCACTGCTTGAACGTGCTACGACAGGAACAGTATTGGACGTGCCTCAGCCCAGCAATCCCTTCAGGAGATGTCGCCCAATGACCAGCCGCTGGATCTCGCTGGTCCCTTCGCCGATCTCGCAGATCTTCGCATCGCGCATAAAGCGCTCGACCGGGTAGTCCTTGGTGTATCCGTAGCCGCCGTGGATCTGGATAGCCTTGATGGTGGCTCGCATGGCAAGCTCCGAGCAAAAGAGCTTCGCCATCGCGGCTTCCTTTCCGAAGGGCTTCCCGTTCTGCGAAAGCCACGCCGCGTGGTACATCAAATGCCGCCCGGCCTCAATCTCCGTGGCCATGTCGGACAGCTGGAACTGGACCCCTTGAAAGGTCGCGATCGCGGCACCGAACTGCTTGCGCACCGACGCGTACTTGAGTGCCTCGTCAAATGCCCCTTGCGCGATGCCGAGCGACAGCGCCGCAATGCCGATGCGCCCGGCGTCGAGTGTCTTCATGAAATTGACAAACCCGAGCCCCTCGGTGCCCAGCAGATTCTCGGCCGGCACTTCGACGTTGTCGAACAGCAGCTCGCGCGTGTCTGACGAGCGCCAGCCCAGCTTGTCTTCTTTCTTGCCAGACGTGAATCCGGCCATATTGGGAAGCGACGCATCATGCCCGACGCCGTACTGCGCGCAGGCCTCAAGGTCGCAGCTGTCCTTGGTCAGGATGAACGACGAAATGCCTCTGGTGCCCTGCTCCGGATCCGTCACGGCCGTCACCACAAACACCTCGCCCACGCCGGCGTGCGTGATGAAGCGCTTGGAGCCGTTCAGCACATAGTGCCCACCTTGCTTCACGGCGGTGGTCCGTGTGCCGCCCGCATCGCTCCCGGCGGTGTCTTCGGTGAGTCCGAATCCACCCAGCACCTTGCCGCTGGCCAGCATCGGCACGTACCGCTCGATCTGCGCCGCAGTGCCAAAGTTCACGATCGGCGAGGTGCCGAGCGTTGTGTGAGCGCTAATCGTAATGGAGTGTGAGGCGTCGACTTTACCGAGCTCTTCAATGGCAATCATGAAGCTCAGGGTGTCAAATCCCGCGCCGCCGATCTCCTCGCTCCACGGGACGCCCAGCAGCCCCAGTTCTCCCATGGCCTTGACGTTCTCCCACGGGAAGGTGGAATCGGCATCGTGCTTGGCGGCAACGGGGGCAACGCGCTCACGAGCAAACGTGCGAACCATGTCGCGTACGGCTTCGTGCTGCTCGGAGAAGTAGAGTCTATCGTCCATGGGGTGGGTATGAGTCGAGAACGGGACGCGGTCGCCCGCGTGCTGCTACGGGGCCGCGGTCTGAGTGGTGGGAGAAACGCCGAGACATCGATCGCAGGCGGCGCACTGAGGCCGCGGATCGGCATCACCGAAATAGCGCAGGACGTACGCGCGTCGGCAAGCGGACGTCCGGGAATAACGCTGCATGGCATCAAGACGATCCATGTCGCCCCGACGTCTCCGTTCGAGCCCGCGCCAGTCGATGGGCAGGACCCGTTCATCTTTCAGCGGACGGCAGAGCTGGAAACCACCGCCACGTTTCTCCCACGCGACGAATTGCGCGGACTGCAGCCGATCCAGCACAGGAACCACGCCGTGGGGACCATTCAGACCGGGTGGCAGGCCATCCAGATTGATCGTCGCCCCCGATTCGAGCCGGGTGCCCGCGGCGCGCCAGAGCGATCGCAATACCTCAAGGTCGAAGGAGCGCGTTCCCGCGAGCTCGCGCGTGATGCGGGCCGGTGTCGCCAACAGGCGCACCCAGACGCGTGACCCACATGCCTCGGCGAGGTTCACGACGCCGGCCGCGGAGAGGACGCGAACGGCTGACGCCACGTGCCGCTCGTCGACACGATTGGGGAGTCGCGCCGTCAGTGCCGGGAGCGACAGCTCCACAAAACGATCGCGATTGGCATGCCGGCGAAGCGTACTCCAGGTCTGCTCCACGAGCGAGCGCCGAGGATGTGCGCCAGCGATGAAGAACTCGTGCGTCAATCGATCGGGACCGCTGTGCAGGAGGACGCAGCGGCTTGGATCGCCGTCGCGTCCGGCGCGCCCTGCCTCTTGGTAATACGCCTCGAGTGAGCCAGGCATTGCATGGTGGATCACCAACCGGACGTTGGCCTTGTCGATGCCCATGCCGAAGGCGCTGGTCGCCACAATGACACGCGTGCGATCGCGCATGAACGCATCTTGCGCCTGCTGGCGCAGATGGTCGGCGAGCCCGGCGTGGTAGGCCACCGCGTGCACGCGAGCGCGGAGTAGCAGCGACGCGATGCGTTCGACGGATTTCCGCGTTGGCGAATAGACAATGGCAGGCCCCGGTTCGCTCCGGAGCCACCGGATGGTCGCGCCATCCTTTTCCAACGGTGTGCGTGCGTGTTGGACGAGATACGTCAGATTGACACGGTCAAATCCACCAACCACCACCGTGGCGTGATGCAACGCCAACTGCGTGACGATGTCGTCGCGGACGGCCGGCGTGGCCGTCGCGGTGAGCGCGACCGTTTGCGGGTGTCCGAGACGCGCACGAACCGCGCCGAGGCGACGGTAACTGGGGCGAAAATCATGTCCCCATTCACTGATACAATGTGCCTCATCCACGGCGAGCAAGGAAACGCCTACTCGGCACAGCGCATTGATAATGGTCTCGCCTTCGAGGCGTTCTGGGGCCAGATACAACAACTTCAGCGAGCGGTCGTGCACGCGCGCCAGACAGGCCGACACCGCATTTTGAGGAAGTGTGCTGTTGAGGTACGCCGCCGACAGCCCACGCCGCTCAAGCGTGTCGACCTGATCTTTCATTAACGAAATGAGCGGCGAGACGACGACGGTCAGCCCCGGTCGCATCAGTGCCGGTACCTGGAAGCACACCGATTTCCCTCCCCCTGTCGGCAAGACGAGCAGCGCATCGGCACCGGAGAGGACCGCCTCAACAGCCAGACGCTGTGGCGGTCGGAAATCGGGATAGCCGAAGTGCTCACGAAGGGTGCGACGGGCCTCGCTCAATCCGACAAGGATTCTGTCAACAGGTTCGGTGCAGGCCATGACGGATGCTATCGTCCGTTGTGGCGCGCCGCGACGATCATTTCATTGCGGCGCGCGTCGCGCGAATCCTGTCGTGTGTGCCCTACACAGCCCGCACAAAGTGTCCACGCGTGAAGGCGCCCGCGAGCACATTTCGTGCTGCGGAGAGATCCGGGGTCCGTCCTTCGACGAGCGCCTCGCAGACGTCTCGGTAGCTCCGTACGAGCGCCTCGATCGGCTCATTGGGCACGTTAAACAGCATGTGGAACCCACGAATCCCCTGACGCCACAGGACCGGAAGGAATTCCGTTGCATCGATTGGGCGTGAATGCAACAACCGATTTCGACACGCCGAATCGGTCGCGACGGCAAACGTGTATCCGGCCGGATCGGTGAGTGAAACGTTGGGATGTTTCTGCACACACAAATCACGACACGTGGTTGGCTCACGGTCAAAGGCCGCCGACAGCACGCAATGCTCAATCGTCATCCCTTCGGGGCGACCGTACACCACCACATCGAACCGATCACCCCGCCATGGCGAGACGACCTCACTGATCTCATCAAGCGTGAGTTCGATCGATGCCGTCACGCGCGCCGCACCAAGTTCGAAAAGCAACGCTGCGGTATGCGCGTTGAAGGCGTTCGTCGCGTAGTCGGCGATCGTGTCAATCCCCGCCGCAGCCTGTGTAGTGACGAGCCCCAAGTGCCCCGAGAGCAGCGGCAGCCCTAACGCCAGCCATACGTCCAGCTGCCGTTGCTCTTCGGGCCGCACGATGGTTGGTGTGCGCAGACGGAGTGAGACCCCACGAGCGGTCAATTCCTCGTGCAGCGCCCGCACGCGGGCTCGAGGCGGCGCCGGATGACGGATGAACGGATCAAACACGACTTCGGTCGCGCCACTCGACGCCGCCCGTCGCGCATCCTCGAGATCATGCACAATCGCCCGAAGCGCGAAGGGCGCGCGCACATCGAGAGGGGGAGTGTCGGACGCACCACGCGACCGATCGACCACGGTCACTGCCTGCGGGATATTTTCGACGGCGTGCCGCACGGCGCTGTCTCGGGTCGCGGTATTGGCGTCGCTGCTCCACTGTCGTCGTTCGTCGAGCGCATCCACGGCAGCTTGACGAATGCGATTCAATTCGCTGACGGGCAGAAATAGCCCCTCCCCAAGGCCGCTCGCGTCGACGGTTCCAAGCACAAACGCTGTTTCGCCCAAGCGCCCGAGTTGCGCGCGAAGCTGTGTGGTGTCGAGTGCGCGGTTGCTGGCGGGCGCCAACGCGGTCTCACCGCGTATCGTGACCTCGTCGTCGTCGAGACACCAGATGGTTTTCAGCGGACCGCCCGCTTGCCCGAAGACTCGCACGTGGACCGGTGCGCGCCCAACGCGCTCGGGCACTTGCACGCTGGCGAAGCTCTCGCGGGCCGTCTGCAGCAGCGCGGCATCGCTGGATCGAATCACGCGCCATCCTGCAGCGGCGCGTACGCGCATGGTTAACGCCTGACGGTAGCTTCCGTTTTTCGCCGCGAGTTGTCGCACGCCCTGCACGGTGCCACCCACGGCCGCGCCGGCCACGGCGTCCGGCGCTTCGAAACCAATGCCATCGCCGATCGCGATCTGGTGAGAAACGGTCACGATGATTTCGCTGCCGTCCTGCGCCACGACGGTGCCGATGGGCAGGCCGCGATTATCCGGCTGATCGCGGGTGATGTACTCGCGCCCCTCGCGGCCGCCGTACATGCCGCCGGTGTTTCCACGACTGAAAATCTGCACCAGCGGTTCGACCTCGCCAGCCGGCGGTGGTGCGATCTCGCCCTCGGCAATGCGATCCAGCCACGTGCGATACGCATGGGTGACGGTCGCCACATATTCAGGCTTCTTTTTGCGCCCCTCAACCTTGAAGCATCCCACACCGAGCGCGGCGAGTTGCGCCAAATGATCGTGAGCCGCCAAGTCTTTCGCCGAAATCAGAAAGCCGGAATCGAGCGTGACGTTCGTCGCCGTATCGGTCAGCGTGTAGTCCTTGCGACACGACTGCGCACACGAGCCACGATTGGCACTCCGCTCGGAGATCATTCCGGACATGAAGCATTGTCCAGAATACGAGATGCAGAGCGCGCCGTGAATGAACGTCTCCAACCCCAATCCCGGAACCGCGCTGCGAATTGCGGCGATGTCCGACAGCGTGTTTTCACGGGCAAGGACCACTCGCTCGATGCCCATGCGCTCCATGACGCGCGCGCCGGAGACATCATGGATCGTCATCTGCGTGCTGCCATGCACTTCAAGCTGCGGATAGACCTGCTTGATGAGCCGCACGACGCCAAGGTCCTGTACGATGGCCGCATCGATGCCGCGGTCAACGCACTCGCCCAGATAGCGCAAGGCTTCAATCAGTTCGTGCTGTTTGATCAGCACATTGAAAGTCAGGTAGACGCGGACACCGCGCGCATGCGCCACGGCACAGGCGATCTCCAGCTCCTCAAGCGACAGCTGCGCGCCCTCGTCGCGGGCGTTGTACATCGACGCGCCGAGGTAGACGGCATTCGCGCCGTTGGCGACTGCGGCGCGGACCGCATCCAGTGTTCCGGCGGGGGCGAGCAGTTCGGGACTGGATGTTGTGCGCATGGTGAAAACTACACGTACCTAGCGCTCTGCCTAGCGCCTGCCGACAAATCGCAGCAGGAGCGAGCCGGCGACCAGGACGATGCCCACCCACCGCAACGACTCCGTGCCAGTGCGCAGTGCTGCGCCAAACGCCACGACCCCGGCAACGAGCAGCAGCAGACGGACACGGTTCATCATGCGCCTGGCAACCCCACCGCGCGCGCGTCGGCGTCAGGGATGTCGAGCGTCATCCGCAGGAGCGCGGTCGAATACACCTTTCCTTGCGCGTCGGTCTTGAGGGAGAGCGTGCCACCGCCATCCAGCGCGCCGTGCAGGAGAAAGTTGAGGGCGTACAGGTTCGGGAGTTCGAAACGCACCACGTCGCCGGTGATTTGCCCGAGGAAGTGGTGCGCCACGCGCTCGCGTGACACGTAGTGCGCCAGAATCGGATACCACTGCGGCTTGAGGGCGATAAGGCCCACGTTCGCCGTGTCGCCCTTGTCGCCGCTGCGGGCGTGCGCGATGTCCACCAACTGAATTTTCATGGGACTACTCCTGGATGCGAACGGCGGTGGTCACAGCGCGCTTGTCGAGCAGCGCAGGCCAGTACGCCACAATTTCTTCAACTTTCGGTCGTCCGCCCGCGAAGCCGGTGACACTTGGCGGACCGTTGAGCACGAGTGGCGCGATCTCACGCGTGAAGCGCTCGACGGCCGCACGATCGTTTCCACGCACGCCGATCCGCCACTGCACTTCCGGTGCCCCGCGACCGTCGCCGGCCAGGGCGCCGTGCGTCGCCGTCGCGCCCACATATTCACTGAGCACCTGGTCAAACCGCAGGCCCAGGCGATCGAGGCGTTCGCGCAGAATACGATCCGCCGCCTGCGCCTTTTCCATGGCGTCAGGCCACGCGTAGACGAGCGAGCCGACGGCCTTGAAGCCAGCGCGGTAGGCGATCGAGACTTTGAGAAAGGGCGTTGGCGGACCACCCGTGATGCCATGGACGCGTACGCGGTTCTCACCAGCATCCTCTAGGCGAATACTGGTGAAATCCGCCACGACGTCGGGCGTGATGTAGGCGTGCGGATCCCCCATTTCGTATACGAGCTGCTCGGTGACGCTGGGCACCGAGATGCGTCCGCCCGTGCCCGGATGCTTGGAGATCACGAACGATCCGTCGGCCATGGCCTCCGCAATCGGATATCCAACGTTCGCGAGGTCGGGAATCGTGCGCCACTCGTGCAGGCAATTCCCGCCTGAGCTTTGCGCGCCGCACTCGAGGATGTGCCCGGCCACAATGCCCGCCGCCAGTCGATCCCAGTCGTCGACCGCCCATCCGAATTCGTGGCGCAGCGGCGCCATCGTGAGCGCCGTGTCGGTGCTCCGTCCGGTCACGACCACGTTGGCGCCCTGCGCCAGCGCTTCGACGATCGGCGTGGAGCCGATGTAGGCGTTCGCCGACAAGACGCGATCCCGAATGCTGGTGAGCGGTTCGCCGGTGTCCATATTCGCCAGCGGATGCCCCGCGGCCAGCAACTCGTCGAGGCGATCGAGAATGTCGTCGCCGGTGACCACGCCGACACGAATCTTGCCGCGCACGCCGGCCTGTTCGGCCGCTTCCAGCACGGCGTCGGCGCACGCATTCGGGTTCACGCCACCGGCGTTGGCAATGACCTTTACACCGCGATCGGCGACCGCCGGGAAGATGCTTTGCATTGCACCAATGAAGTCCCGCGCGTAGCCCATGCGTGGGTCACGTTCTTTCTGCTTCTGCACGATCGACATCGTCACTTCGGCGAGGTAGTCGAGCATGAGATAGTCGACCTGGCCTCCCTCGACCTGTCGTCGCGGTGCTTCCAGCCAATCGCCCCAAAACCCTTGCCCGCTGGCCACGCGGACGACGCGCGGCGTTGGGGTTTCGCTCTCGTGAGAACTCATGAACACTCCGTGTTCGAAAGACTGAGAAACATCGTGATGGTCAGATATCACACCGATGCTGTTGGCATCGGCGGAAGGACGAAGGCCCCGAGATGCGGACCGGGATTCCGACTTGCGGCGCGCAGCGCGAGCGCCAGCATTTGACGAGTGTCTTCGGGATACACAATTGTATCCGCAAAGCCGCGCGCCGCCGCATAGCGCGCGTCCAACTGCTGTTCATAGTCTGCGCGCATCGCATCGGCAGCCTGGGCGACATCGTCGGACGGCGGTGTGCCGGCGTGCCGAGCTGCCAGCAACGTTGGTCCATGCACCGCCTGGACGGCGGCTTCTCCTTCCATGACCGCCATGCGCCCCGTCGGCCACGTGAAGATGAAGTCGGGATCGAACCCCTGTCCGGCCATGGCGTAGTATCCGGCGCCGCTGGCGTGGTTCACGGTGAGCACGATCTTCGGGACGCGGGCGCAGGCCATCGCTTCGACAAAATGCGCTCCGGCGCGGATGATGCCCTCATGCTCGGCCTCGGGTCCGACCATAAACCCCGAGACATCCTGAACGAAGAGGAGCGGAATCCCTTGTCGATCGCAACGCTCAATGAAGAATGCCACCTTTTCGGCGCTCTCCGCGTAGATGATGCCGCCGAAACGCGGCTTCTCGCCGGCTCGCCCCTTGATGAGCCCCCGCTGGTTGGCAATGACCCCCACCGCAATCCCTTCGATGCGTGCGTCCCCGCAAATCATCTCCTTGGCAAGGTTTGGCTGAAATTCGTCGATCTCGCCGTCGTCGATGATGGTCCGTAGCAGCACATGCATGTCGTATTGCATGCGATGATCGCCTGGCAGCAGATCATAGGCTGTTTGCGGGGGCTCTGCCGGTGGTCGCGTGGTGGGCGGTTCAAACGTCAGCGGCCGTGGCAACCGCGAGATGAGATCGCGCAGCTTCGCGAGGCAGGCCACATCATCATCGACGGCGTAGTGCGCCACACCGGAGACTTCGGTATGCGTCACCGCGCCACCGAGGGTTTCCCCGTCGATCGACTGGCCCGTCGCGCCCTTCACGAGGTTGGGGCCACCGAGTCCCATGAAGGAGGAGCCTTTCACCATCAGGATGACGTCGCTCAGCGCCGGCAGATACGCGCCTCCGGCGACGCACTGTCCCATCACCGCGGAGAACTGCGGAATGCGCAGATACCGGCGCATGATGGAGTTGTAGTAAAATATCCGGGCTGCGCCATACTGGCCCGGAAACACGCCTCCCT
Organism: Gemmatimonadaceae bacterium; assembly: GCA_031421995.1. Lineage (GTDB taxonomy): Bacteria > Gemmatimonadota > Gemmatimonadetes > Gemmatimonadales > Gemmatimonadaceae > Gemmatimonas. The sequence continues at coordinate 37,891 of JANOPS010000408.1, read as the reverse complement.
GGTACGGCAGGTTGACGCCCGCAGAGTCGACGAGGTACACAATGGGGATGCGACAACGCATGGCAATCTCTTGCGCGCGCAGAATCTTGGAAATGGTCTCTGGCCACCACGAACCGGCTTTCACTGTTGCGTCGTTCGCGACCACCACTACTTCGCGTCCCTCGACGACCGCGACCCCCGTGACGACCCCAGCCGCCGGCGCCTGCCCATCGTACTTATCGTACGCCACCAGCAACCCCACTTCCAGAAACGGGGTGCCCTCGTCGCAGAGACGGGCCACCCGCTCACGCGCGGTCAGCTTCCCTTGCTTGTGCTGTTTGGCGGCCTTCTCGGCGCCGCCGCCTTCGCGTAGTTGTGCTTCGAGTGCCCGCGTTGCGTCGGCCAGCTGTTGCAAACGTCCACTCACGCGTCGGCCGCTCCACTCACCTGCTGATCACGTGCCGCGAACCATTCGCGGATGTAGTCGACCAAGTCTTGGGTGCTCGTTCCAGGACCAAACAGGCGTGCGACTCCGCGCGACTGCAGTGCGTCCATGTCCTCTTTCGGGATGATGCCGCCGCCGGTGAGGAGGATGTCCTCTCGTCCGGCTTCGACGAGGAGATCCCGCACGCGGGGAAAGAGGGTCATGTGCGCGCCACTCAGGATGGAGAGTCCGACGACGTCGACGTCTTCCTGGACGGCGGCCGTGGCAATCATTTCCGGCGTCTGATGGAGCCCGGTATAAATCACTTCCATGCCGGCATCGCGTAGGGCAGCGGCGACGACTTTTGCGCCGCGATCGTGTCCATCGAGGCCCGGTTTGGCAACAAGCACGCGGATCGGTCGTGTCATCGGAGTTCGGGTGGGAGAGTTCGGTGCACAGACATGCAGTTAGTGCTCGCGTCGCGCGACCAGCAACATTTCGCTGGAGCGCCGGGTCAAGGGATTCGGTGACCAGGCGTCGAACGCTTGTTCCACGACGAGGCCAACCTCGCGCATACGATCAGCGAGTTCGGATGCGGTGTAGAGCCGGATGCGGTGTGTCCGCTCGCCGTCGCCGACGGGACCACGCCAGGTACTCGTGATTTCCAGGAAACCGCTCAGCGGATCGAACGTGCGCTCCTGACCGAACACGGTGCCGTCGGCGGTGCTCCACCAGTCGCGCCCCAGGAAACGGGCCATCACGCCGTCGCGGCTCCCACCGTGCCAGATCAGTGTGCCACCGGGCTTCAGCACGCGAGCGAACTGCGCCAGGACGCGCCGATCGTCGCTGGAGGCATCAAAGAACCCAAACGAGGTGAATAAGTTCACGACGGCGTCGAACCGATTCGACCACGACGCCGGCAGCACACGCATGTCCCCTTGGCGATACCGCAGCGATCGCGACGTGCCGCGCGCGATCGCGACGTCGAGCAATGCCTGCGAGTAGTCGAGCCCGTCGACGTTGAAGCCCGCCTCCGCCAGCAAATGGGCATGGCGGCCTTGCCCACAGGGGCAGTCCAACACCCGTGCGCCCGACGGCAGTTCCAGCAACGCAAGGAGTCGCGCGACTTCTCTGCGGTCCTGCGTGAGATCGAACAGCGGCTCGTATTCGTGCAGGTACTGCGCATCAAAGTGCGTTTCCCACCATGGAGCAGGTGCGCGCGGCACGGTCCTGTCGGGGGTCAGAAGAACACCGGTTCGCGGTAGCTGCCGAACACGTCTTCCAGCGCCGCCCGTATCTCAAACAGCGTACAATAGGCACGCGCACAGTCGAGGATGAGCGGCACTACGTTGGTGGTGCCTCGTGCTGCCACACGCAGTGCGTCCAGCCGTTCGGCGACCAGCGCGTTGTCGCGCCGAGCGCGCATGTCCGCCATGCGCGAGCGCTGTTCGCGATCCGCCTCTTCACCGATCCGCAGGATCGGAATGCCAAGTTCCGGTTCGTCGGTGACGAACTCATTGACCCCGACCACCAGTTTGCGATGTTGCTCGATCTCCCACTGCTGACGCGCCGCGCTTTCGGCGATGCGCTTCTGAAACCAGCCTTCTTCAAGCCCTTTCACGACGCCACCGATCTCCTCGATCTGCACAAACAGTCGCTCGGCCTCGGCTTCGAGCTGATCGGTCATCGCTTCCACGTAGTAGGATCCGCCCAGCGGGTCAATGACGTTGGGTACGCCCGTTTCGTAGGCCAGTACCTGCTGCGTGCGCAGGGCGACCTGCACGGCGGACTCAGTAGGGAGCGACAGGGTCTCGTCCATCGAGTTGGTATGCAGCGACTGGGTGCCGCCAAGGACCGCGGCCAGTCCCTGATAGGCCACACGGACGACGTTGTTCATCGGCTGCTGCGCTGTGAGCGTGACGCCGGCGGTCTGCGAATGAAAGCGCATCATCCACGAGCGTGGATTCTTCGCGCCGAAGCGCTCCTTCATGTGGCGTGCCCAGATGCGCCGCGCCGCGCGCAACTTCGCGATCTCCTCGAAGAAATCGTTGTGAATATCCCAGAAGAAGGAGAGGCGCGGTGCAAACTCGTCGACGTCGAGGCCACGTGCAATGCCGCGTTCCACGTATGTGAAGCCGTCGGCGAGGGTAAAGGCCAACTCTTGCGCCGCGGTGGATCCCGCTTCACGGATGTGGTAGCCGGAGATGGAAATGGTGTTCCAATTGGGCGCGTGTTCCGCGCACCAGGCAAACCCGTCAACAATCAAGCGGAGCGCAGGTTCAATCGGGAAACACCACGCGTGCTGGGCCATGTACTCTTTCAGAATATCGTTCTGCACAGTGCCTTGCAGCTTTGACGCATCGATACCCTTCTTTTCCGCCGCGGCGATGTAGAAGCACAGCAAGATGATCGCCGGACCGTTGATCGTCATCGACGTCGAAACTTTGTCGAGCGGAATTCCGTCGAACAACGTTTCCATGTCCGCCAGCGACGAAATGGCGACGCCGCATTTGCCGACTTCACCTTCCGACCGCACGTGATCGGAATCGTAGCCCATCAGCGTGGGAAAGTCGAACGCGACGGACAGACCCGTCTGTCCCTGTCCGAGGAGAAACTTGTATCGCTGGTTGGTTTCGCGCGCGGTGCCAAACCCCGCAAACTGACGCATCGTCCACAGTTTGCCGCGATAGCCGGTGGGGTGAATGCCTCGCGTGAAGGGCCATTGTCCGGGCGTCTCAAATGCCGTCCCCGCGGAGTTTTCCAGATCGAGGGCGCTAAAGAGCGGCGGCACCTCGGACGCCGAGTTCGTGAAGGCGACGTCGCGCTTCCGGCCAGTGGAAAATTCCGACTGCCACCGCGCCATCTCAGCGCGGAGCGCGTCGAGTTCCGCTTGCTGCTGGTGCACCACGTCTTCCAGTTCGCGAATCGTTGTCATATCGTGGGTTCCGGTTGGAGCTCTGGTCGGAGCGGCTTCAGGGCACTGCGCGCGCGACCGGTCAGCAGCGCGCCACTGCGCTCGCGGAGCTGGTCAGCCACCGCGAATGGTGCAATTGATCCCGCTTCGAGCGAGGGCAGCTGCGCCTCCAGCCACCCTATCGTCTCTGGGTCGTGCCACAAGCGGCCGCGCAGCTGCATCTCGACAATTTCCATGACGCGTTCCCGGAGTCGTTGGCGCCGTCGTTCCCGCAGCGCTCCACTGCCTTCAAGATAGCGGAAATGCCGATCGACCGCGTCGAGGACGTCGGTGATCCCCTCCCCCTGCGCAGCAATCGTCCGAAGTACCGGCGGGGTCCACTGTGCCGGCGACTCGGCCTGCGCGGCGCTTCGCGCCGCACGAGCTGGGTTCATCGCGTCACGCATGGCGTCACGGTTCGCCATCTGTGACAGGTCTACGCCGTGATGCGCTGGTGCGTTGTGGGACGCGCCCGCTCGCAGACCAAGCATCAATTCAATGTCGTTCCGGAGGCGATCGGCACCTGGTCGATCCGCTTTGTTGACGGCAAAGACGTCGGCGATTTCCATCACCCCGGCCTTCAGCGTCTGAATCGAGTCCCCAGATTCTGGGACCAGCACCACGAGCGTCGTATCGGCCGCCTTCGCCACGTCCAGCTCGCTTTGGCCGACGCCGACGGTCTCCAGCAAGATGATGTCCATGCCAAAGCCGTCGAGTACGTCGCACACCTCGCGGGTCGCCATCGCCAGGCCCCCCAACGAGCCACGCGTGGCCATGGATCGGATGAAGACGCCTGGATCAAGCGCCACCGCTTCCATGCGGATGCGGTCGCCCAGTAACGCGCCGCCGGTAAACGGCGACGTGGGGTCGACGGCCACGATGCCGACCCGCAGGCCTGCAGCGCGATAGGCGCTGGCGAGACGGGTCGTCAACGTGCTCTTGCCGGCTCCCGGTGGCCCCGTGATCCCAATGCGGCGGGCACGACCAAGCAGTGGATGCAACGTCGCGAGCAAAGTGTCGAAGCCGGGGCGATGGTTCTCGACGATGCTCACGGCTCGCGCGAGCGCTGCACTGCGGCCCTCGCGGAAGGCCACCATCAGCCGTTCGGTGACCTCACTCATATCGGCTCTGTCCCCGTACCATCACTCGACGGCTCGTCGTGCTCATCGCGAATCTCACCGACCAACTCCTCCAGCAAGTCTTCCATCGTGACCAGTCCAACAACCCGTGCCTGCGCGTCGTAGACGATCGCGAGCTGGCGGCGGGCACGCAGCAGTTCGAAGAGCAGCTCGTTGGCCGGTTTTGTGGGTGTCGTCTTGGTGACCGGCCGCAACGACGGCATGTGTTCTCCAGCGGATTTGAACACGTCGAACACGTGAATCATGCCGACAATCTCGTCGCGACTGCCCCTGAACATCGGCACCCGACTGTATCCCGACCGCGCCATGCCGTCGGCGACTTCTCTCGCCGGCAGGGTTGCATCCAGCGCGAAGATCTCGGTCGACGGCGTCATGACATCGGCCACGGTCTTATCGCCAAACTGCATGACCCCGGATATGATTGCCATCTCCTCGGTCGCGCCCATGCCCTCGAAGGCGCCGTCGCGCAACAGATCTTCAAGTCCGTCGCGCCCATCACCGTCCGCAGTTTGTTTCCGGATGAGGAGGCTGGTTGCCGCATGCGCGAGCCGGAGTAGCGGGGTCAGCGCAATATCCACCACTCGCAGCACGGGCACGAGCACCGGCACCAGCGCTGGCGCCCAGCGTCGACCAGCGGCGCGGGGGAGGAGTTGACCGAAGACGACGATCAGGACCGCGCCAAGCACCGCGTCGCGCGCGAAGGCCCACGTGCGCAGGCCCTCGCTGCTGGCGAGAATGGCGCCAAACATGAACACCGCGAGCGTGATACCGGTCCCCGCCGCATGGGCAAGACGCGCCGGGCGTTCCAGATAGCCACGCATCGAACGACTGGCCGGCTGACGATGCTCGATCCAGTGACGCAACCACAGCCGGCTGACGGCGCGCACGGCGGTCGCGCCGGCCGTCAACACGGCCACGACGCCGACCACGATGAGCAGCGTAAAGATCGGCATCAGGGTCCGTCTCCGCTCAGCTGGGTGTCTGGCAGCCGCTCGAAGTACACCCGCTCGATCTTCCGGCGCACGACGCGTTCCACGATGGCGCGGAACGGGCCGATCTGGAGCGCTTCGCCCGCTCGCGGGACACGGCCGAGCAGTTCGAGCACCAGCCCACCAACGGTGGTCAGGTCATCGCGACGGAAATCGTGATGGAGCGCGTCGGACAGGTCGTCAAGCGTCAGTCTGCCGGAGACCCAGTATCGGAGCTCGTCCTCCGATTCGATCTGCCGTTCTTCGACATCGTATTCGTCGCGGATCTCGCCGACCAGTTCCTCGAGGACATCCTCGATCGTGACGAGGCCGGCGGTGCCGCCGAATTCGTCAGCGACGATCGCGATGTGGCGTCCCGTCGCGCGAAACTCACGCAAGAGGTCAGCGATCCGTTTGCTTGGCGGGATAAAGATCGGCGCGCGCACCAGCGTCATCCAGCCTGGGGCCGGTTCCTCATCCGCGATGACGGCGCCAAGCAAGTCTTTCGCGTACAGGACGCCAACGATCTCGTCGATGGTCTCGTCGAAGACGGGCACGCGGGAATGTTGTGCGCTGCGCACGCGGTCGAGCACCTCCGACCACGGCGTCTCTTTCTCGATGCCGACGATGTCGACGCGCGGCACCATCACTTCTTCGACCGTCGTCTCCCCGAAATCGAACACGCCAAGCAGGAGATCGCGCTCGTCGCGCGACACATCGGCTTCGGTGCTGATGACCTCGCGAAACTGCGCGGCGGCTTCCTCGCGCCGCTCCACCGAACGTTCGATGGAGTTGTCGGCCGCCAACACGGCATCAACGAAGAGCTCATCGATCCACTCGCCGACGCGCACGATTGGCGCGCTGACAAAGGCCAGGACCTGCGTAAACCCCCGCAGCCGCTCGCTGGCGTGATCACCAAGGGCATCGCCAATGGCCCGGGCCGTACTCTCCGCAAGCAGGACCGTGAGCAGTCCCGCGGAGGCGAGGAGCACAATCCCCTGCAGTTCCGTCCGTTCAGCCAAGCCCAAGGCGATGGCGAGGGCTGCCCCAGCGATGCCGTGCCCGAGTATGCGCGCGAATGACAGCGCGCGGTGCGTGCGCTCCCGCCAGACCACGGGGCGGTTGATGATCGGGAGGGGTACGAGTCCGTTGCGTTCCCCAACGCCCAACGCTGCGTGTTCGGCGAGCAGCGCACCATCGGCCACGGCGGCCAACGCCGCGAGCACGGCGCCACCACCAGCCACACACCACGGCCAGGCGCTCATGCTCGCCTCGATCTACTTCGACCACTCATGCGCGAGCATGAACGGGGAGCCACAACCGCCGCAGGAGCTGTTCCTGTCGGCGCCACATGCGCGAGCCTTCGCGGCCCTCGTCAACCGGGTGATCCCACCCGCACGCATGTAACGTCGCGTGAATAACAAGACGCGCCACTTCTTCACGGACCCCGACCTTGTGCGCGCGCGCCTGCAGGCGTGCGACGTCCGGGCAAATGTAGATATCGGCGACCATGGCGCCCTCGGCACCCGGCGCGAGGGAAAATGTGATCACATCGGTAGGTCCGCGGTGTCCCAGGTGCGTGCGGTTCAGCTGCGCGATGCGACGCGCAGACACCATCGTAATCGAGAGCATCGCCGCGGGGACACGGAGCGCGCGCAGCGTCTCGAGGGCGAGCGCCTGCAGCCGGGCGCCAGCGACCGGCGCGCGCACGCCGTCCGATTGCACCGATACAACGCGCCTGCTGTGCGGCGTCATACGCCAGCCGCATCCGCATTGTATGCGCGGATGATGTCTCGAACAAGGCGGTGACGCACGACGTCGGCGTCGGTAAAGTAATGAAAACTGATCCCCTCAATACCGTTCAGAATGCGTTCGATTTGCATCAGCCCGGAATCCTCTCGGCGCGGCAAATCGACCTGCGTCTTGTCACCCGTAATGACGATCTTGGAATTCACGCCGAGGCGTGTGAGGAACATCTTCATCTGCAAGCCGGTGGCGTTTTGCGCTTCGTCAAGAATGACAAAGGCGTCGCCGAGCGTGCGTCCGCGCATGAAGGCCAAGGGCGCGACTTCGATCGTCCGCGTCTCGAGCAACTTCTGAATGCGCTCGGTGGGAATCAGATCCTCGAGCGCGTCGTACAGCGGACGCAGATAGGGATCGACCTTGGCCTGCATATCGCCGGGGAGGAACCCAAGGTTCTCACCGGCTTCGACGGCCGGCCGCGCCAGCACGATGCGCCGGACACGCTTGCGCATCAGCGCATCGACGGCGGCGGCCACGGCGAGGTAGGTCTTGCCGGTTCCCGCGGGCCCAATGCCGACCACAATATCGTGTTCGCCGATTTGCTTCAGATACTCTGCCTGGCCGGGGGTCTTTGCCTGCACGCCACGTCGCGCCCCGGGCACAATAAGCGTTGCCGATGTCGCGCCGGGCACGTCCACGGGGCGTTCCGTGAGCGACAAGCGCAGCACATCATCGGCGCTGACGGCACGGCCCTCTCGCGCCATCGTCACCATCGCCGCGGCGATACTCTCCACCCGCGCGAGTGTCTCGGGATCGCCGGTGAGGACGAGGGCGTCACCGCGCAGGGCAACGCGAGCGCCGGTAATCTTGGCAAGCTCCGTGAAGTTCTCGTCGTTGACCCCGGCGAGGAGTAACTGATCCGCGCCCTCAACGGACACCCGCACGGTGATTGGGGCAATGCCTGAAATGGTCATAACGCGGTCACGGAGGTGGCCTTGCTCTCGCGAATGCTCTCGCGAATGCTGATCCCCAGCTCCGCAAGGTCCTGCGCCGACACCGCCACGGGTGCGCCTTCGAAGAGCGAACGGGCAGCGGTCGTTTTCGGAAACGCGATGACGTCGCGCAACGACGTTGCGCCGGACAGCAGCATCGCAATGCGATCGAAGCCAAAGGCGATGCCACCATGAGGCGGCGCGCCCGCGCGCAGTCCTTCCAGCAAGAATCCAAATCGCCGTTCCTGTTCGGCGGTGTCGCCAATGCCGAGCAACGTAAACATCTGCGATTGTATGGCAGGATCGCTCGTGCGGATGCTGCCGCCGCCCAGCTCGGTGCCGTTCAGCACCGCGTCGTAGGCCAGCGCTCTCCAGCGCGCCGGCTCCGAGGGAAACGCGCGCATGTCGTCCGGATGCGAAGCGGTGAACGGGTGATGTACGGCGGCCAATGTCCCCGTCACCGGATCTTGCTCAAACATCGGGAAGTCAAGCACCCAGAGGAAGCGCTGGGCCGTCGCGTCGATCAACTCCAGCCGACGCGCACACTCCTGACGCAACCGATCCAGCGCCGGGTTGCTGATATGATCGGGGGCTGCGACGAACAGCGCGAGATCACCATCGGCCATCGCGAACGCCGCTCGCGCCTCGTCGGTGAGAAACTTGGCGAGCGGCCCGTCGAATGCGCCGTCGGCCCGCTTGAGTCGCAACAGACCAGCGGCGCCGGCACTCTTGGCGATGGCTTCGAGCTCGTCGACCTGCTTTCGGCTCCACGCCGCGCCGCCGGGGAGCAACAGTCCGCGCACGCGATGCCCGGCGGCGATGGCGCTGTTGGTCACCACGAAGTCGAGCGTCGTGAACACCGCGGTGTAGTCGCGGAGTTGGAGGTCATAGCGCAAATCGGGGCGATCGCAGCCATAGGACTCCATCGCGTCCGCATAGGACATGCGCAAGAATGGCGGAGGCGTTGCGTGACCAGCCTCGCGCCAAATGGCGCCGAGCAAGCCCTCTGCAAGGCGCAGGATATCCTCGCGCTCGATGAACGACGCCTCGATGTCAATCTGGGTGAATTCTGGCTGCCGATCGGCGCGCAGGTCCTCGTCGCGAAAGCAGCGCGCGATCTGGAAATAGCGATCGAATCCGGCGCACATGAACAGCTGTTTGTAGATCTGCGGTGACTGCGGCAAGGCATAGAACTCGCCCGGATGCACGCGACTTGGAACGAGGTAGTCGCGCGCGCCCTCAGGCGTTGGCTTCGTGAGGATGGGCGTCTCCAATTCGAGAAAGCCGCGGTCGCTCAAAAACCGTCGGGTGGTCTGCATCAATCGATGCCGGAGTACGAGATTCGCCTGCAATTCCGGTCGACGCAGATCCAGATACCGATGACGCAATCGGAGCTCTTCCGCGGGCGGCTTCTCGCCGCGGCCGCGCGCGACCGGCAGAGCCGGCGTGACGGCCGGTCCAACGACGCGAATGGAATGGACGCGCACTTCGATGGCCCCAGTGGCCATGTCTGGATTGAGCCGATCGACGTCGCGCGCGACCACCTCGCCTTCACAAAGGATCACCGACTCAACGCCAACGGCCGCAGCGATGGCTGCGGTTGGTGTGGACGCCCATCCGGGACCGAAGGCCAGCTGTACGAGCCCCGTGCGATCGCGCAAGTCGATGAAGACCAGCCCCCCGAGATCGCGGCTCTTGTGCACCCATCCGCCGAGTTTGACGGTGCGACCAACATCATGCGGGCGCAAGAGGCCACAGGCATCGCTCCGCATCGACGTCGCCATCGAGTCGACGTCCACCGGTCCTTCGTTTCCTTCGTTTCCTTCGTTTCCTTCATGATTCACAAACAGAACTCCTGCTGGAGGCACATGCAACGTAAGTGAGTGCGTCGGTCACGCACGGAACGGACGGTCGCGGTGATCAGAAAGACGGGGACTGTTGCACGATCTTGAGAAAGGCGGCAACAGAGGGTGCGTGGCGCAGCGCCCGAATGGTCGCCGGCTGTGCCACGAGCTTGGCAACAGCCCGCAGCATCTTGAGGTGCTCTGACGGCGCGTTGATCGGGCTCAGCACGAGCACAAAGAGATCCACGTCGCTGCCGTCGCGCGATCCGAACGGGATCGCGTGCTGCAGCGCGACGGCGCTGAGTGTCACGGTTTGCACGTTCGCACTCCGCACATGCGGGAGCGCAACACCGTCACCCAGGGCGGTCGGGAAGACGGATTCGCGCGCCTTCACCTCGCGCAACGTGTCCTCGCGCGCGGGTGACCACGGCAGCGCGAGCGCGACGAGCCTGGTCATCACCGCATCGACGTCGACCAGTGGCTCTCGAACGGCGATCCGGGACGGGGTCAGAAACTCTAGGAGGTGCAAAGGCTTTCGCGAGTGGAGATCACTGGGACAATCTAGCTGACCAGCGGGAGCCACGGTAGCAAAAATCATGCACGGCGTGTCCGCGCGTTGCTTGTTGTGACGGCGCCACCAGACTAGACTCAACTTCATGCGCCACAAGTTCTTGTGCGGTTTTATCGGGTCGTGGTGGGCGGTCGGCCTTGCGGCGCAACCGGTGCCGGCGCGTGATCTCTGGGAGTTCCCGCTCGGTGCCGTTCTCGAGCCGGCGGCGCTGGCGCGTGAGCCTGGCGGAGGCCTCTGGAACCCCGCGTCTACCCACTTAGGCGCCGATCAGCGATGGCGCGTGGGGGTCGCATCGCTCGCCACCGCGGCGCAGCAGAGCGTGGAGGGCCAGCTGGTGAGCGTGGACGTGCGCCGCGCCAGTGGCCTGACATTGGGACTCTCCGTCGCGAGAGCGACCGTCGCGGACATCCTCCGGACCGAGAGTGATCCGCAAGGCCTTGGGCAGGTGCTGTACTCCAGCCTGCTCTTGTCGGCGTCTGCGGCGCGCGAACTCGTGCCACATGTGACCGCTGGGATCTCCGCGCGTTATCGCGAGGGTCGTGCTGATCGTCAGGTCCAGCACGCGGTCGCTGCTGATCTGGGTATCATCATCCACAATCTCCCGCTGCTGGACGCGCGGATTGCCCTCTCAAGCTTTCTCTGGCGTCCGGGTCGGGAACTGGACGATCGACCAGCCTTTGTGGCGGCGACAGACATTCGCTTGATGGGGGTTCGCGACCGTGAGACGCGGCTCGGTTATAGTTACAACAGTGTGAACCTCGGCGCGAAGGAACGCGGACCGTTTGTCGCATGGCGATTTGATCGTGTTGACCTGCGGGGCGCGTACCTGCGCACCAGCGTCTCAGGGCGGACGGTCTCGCGTATTCGATCCGGTCTTGCCCTGCACTATGCGCGCTACGTGGTCGGCGTGGCGCGCGAAGAGGGAGCAAGCGGGCTTGGCCCCCTGTATCAATTCACCCTGAGCGCCCTGTCTCGTTGACCCACATATCCGCCCCAAATCCCGCCGTGAGGCCGCATGATGCGGCAGTAACCGTACGAGAGGAGCTGCTCGACCTCGCGCCCGAGGCGGCACTGGCGCGACTGCACGCGTGGTTTGGTGAACGCGGAGAGCCAACCTACCGCGCGGCGCAGGTGTTTGCGCGCTTGTGGCATAAGCCCGTGGCCACCTTCGACGAAATGACCGAGCTTCCCGCGCGAGTGCGTACGGCGTTGCACGAACACTTCTCCATGCAATCCCTTTCGTTGTCTGCGCAACAACAGTCGAAGGACGGTACCGAAAAGTTCCTCTTTCGACTCGACGACGGACAGCTGATCGAAACCGTTGCGATTCCGGAGGATGACCGACTCACGTTGTGCGTCTCGTCGCAGGCCGGCTGCGCCTTGCAGTGCCGCTTCTGTGCGACGGGCGCGATGGGTTTTCAGCGCAACCTTCGCCCGTCAGAGATTGCAGGACAGGTACGGGCGCTCCGTCTGTTATCCCCGGCCCGCGTGGCGACCAACATCGTGTTCATGGGCATGGGTGAACCGATGATGAACTGGGCCGCCGTTGATGTCACGCTCAGTCTGCTGAACGACCCGCGAGCCTTGGGAATCGGCGCGCGACACATTACGATCTCGACGGTCGGGGTGCTGCCGGGCATCGTCGCATTGGGAGAGCGTCCAGAGCAGTTTCGCTTGGCCATTTCGATTCACGCGCCGACCGATGCGCTTCGGGGTTCGCTCATGCCGGTGAACGTGAAGTATCCCCTGTCAGAGGTGATTGCGGCGGCGGCGACGTTTGATCGGCGTGTGACATTCGAGTACGTATTGCTCGGTGGCGTGAATGATCAAACGGAGCACGCGTCGCAGCTCGCCGCGCTCGCGCGCGAGTGCCGCGCATTCGTGAATCTGATTCCGCTCCATCCAGGAGGTTCGATGGGGTTTCATCCGAGTGCAGCGCCCACCACAGCGGCATTCGCCCGCCTCTTGCGCGCGCGCGGCGTGGAGACGGCCGTTCGTCGGAGTCGCGGGCTCGATATCTCAGCTGCGTGCGGGCAACTACGGACGGAACGCCTTGGCCGACGCCTTCCAGTCGCTCCCGAGGAACACGGTGAAGTCGACGTAGCGTGAGCCCTCGGGCCGGTCCTCAATCGTGCCCGTCCCGAGGGCGCGGTGCAATCGCTCCGCCCATTCCCTGTGTCCTGTGTGTGAGCGAATCAGCGTTGCACCGCGCTTGACCGTGACGTCCGTATCGTAGTCCACCACGTCGTACCCGAGGTCACGCAACAGAAACGTCGCGCGTTTCGCGAGTCCGCGCGTTGCGGTCCCATTCAGGACGCGCACCCGCACACGCGTATCTGCCGGCGCGCGTGACAGGCTGTCGACGCGCGCCGGTTGCGCCGCCGCCGACATCACCATGATGTGTGTCGAGGTGCACAGCACCCCGAATGCGAGCCAGCGGCGCACCTTGGCGCCGCGCTGCGTGATTCGTGCGATTGCGTGAACGCCATCGCGAACCGTCATCGTACGGAATTCCACAGCGCGACCGTCTCCACTGCCAGCGATTTTCCTTCGCGGATGGTCCATTCGAGCCGCAGTCGAACAACCTGCCGAAACACCGCGTCAAACGATCCTGGAACGTGATCGGCGAGGAACGCGCGATCTGCTTGCATGAACGTGCGACCCGGTTCCAGAAAATCAGCCATGTAGAGTGCGCGACCCACCATCGTCCACTGCGTTGACCCCACCGTGTGCCAGCGCACGGCGTCGAGCACCCCGAGGCGCGTCTCCCCTTCCCGTTCCAGCGTGAGCGCGGCAGCGGGCCCGTGCAGCATGCCTACGGGGCGTACCGCATCACCGGTGAGCGCGCGCAGGAATGCTTCGTCCGCGTCGCGATACGCATCGTGCCAACGCCCGACGTCACGCCAGGCATCGGCCTCGGTCGCCGGGAGCCGCATCTGCTCACTCCAGCGCGCCAGCAACTCCACGACGCGCTCAATGTGCAGTCGACGCTTTGCTGTTACTTGCGCCCACGGAGGTAACCCCGTGATCATGCGGCGTCGATGGCCTGACGGAGCGACGCGGTGAACCCGATGGCCTCATCGACGGAACGTTCGGCTGCGCGAACAAGCGCACTGCCCACGATGACTCCGTCGCCGAGTTTCGCCACGGTCGCCGCCTGTTCCGGCGTGGAAATCCCGAAGCCGATGCAGAGCGGCAGCGCCGTGACCGCGCGCAGACGATCCACGGTCGCAGGGAGATCCGCGGATAACGAATCACGTTCTCCGGTGACGCCCATGCGGCTGATCAGGTACACGAATCCACCGCCGTGGCGGCTGATCTCCGCCATCCGTTCGGCCGGTGTGGTGGGCGCGACGAGTCGAATGAAGTCGAGCCCACTGTCTCCAAAGGCTGCTTCGCGCTGCGGGTCAGCGCCGACCGGAAGATCTGTGACCAGCAATCCGTGTACGCCAGCGTCGCGGGCACGGGCGAGCACGTCGTTACCGCCGGCGATCAGCGGATTGAGGTAGCTGAAGAGCACGACTGGGACCGACAGCTTCGCGGCACGGATCAGGTCCAGTGTCCCGCGCAGGGACATGCCGTGCTCCAGCGCAATCTGCGAGCTGCGCTGAATGACCGGTCCGTCGGCGAGCGGATCGGAAAACGGCACGCCCACCTCGATGACGTCGGCGCCTGCCGCTTCAACCCCTTGCAGGAGCGCGAGACTGCGCGCCGCATCGGGATGTCCCGCGGTGACGTAGCACACGAGTGCGCGGCGACCGTCTGCCGCGAGCTGCTCAAACCGCTGAGTGATTGGAGAAGTCGCCACGTCTCAGGCAAAGTAGTCGGCGATACGGATGCCGTATCGCGAAGGATCTTCGGTGCGAATGATGGTGCGCAAAAACTGTCCGCTGTCGTCGGCTTCCAACAGGTCGACCAGCGAACCATCCGGTGTACGATTACCCTGCGAGTCAAAGAGCAAACGAATGAGGGGCCGAGAGAGGGCGGTCGGTTCTGCATTGGGCTGCAGCACGATGGCCACTTCCAACGTATCGAGGACGACCACCGTGCCGGCCGGATAGATGCCGGTCAGATTGATGAAGGCTTTGACCACCACTTGGTCAAGTCCGAGGCGCGGATTGTCGCGCATGCCGCGCAAGACATCTGCCGGTGTCCAGGGCGACTGCTGATAGACTCGCGTGGTGGTGGCGGCATCAAAACCGTCGGCCACCGCAATAATCTTCGTAAACAGCGAGAGCGTGCGCGGGCGCACCGGCTTGGGATATCCCGAGAGGTCAATGCGCATGTGATGCTCATACGCTGCCGTCATGGCACGCCACGGTCGGCCCGCACCGGTGGGAAGCGAGAACAACGTGAGCACGCCCTGCCACGGGTGCGACTGCAAGAGGGCGAGCTCCGGCGCGTCCAGATTCCCGCGTTTGTTCAGCACCTCAAGCGGAAGCTTGGACTTGCCAATGTCATGCAACAGCGCGGCGAGCCCGAGATCGAGCAACTGCGGCTTTGCGAGCCCCAGCCGCCGACCGAGCGCCACAGAGAGGATGCAGACGTTGACGCTGTGCACGAAGGTGTATTCGTCGAATTCGCGCAGCGTGGTCATGCCCATGATCGACGCGGAGTCGGTCAGAATCGCGTCGACGATTCCCTGTACCGCGCGTTTGACGCGTTTAAGGCCTGGGCTCTTTCCCAGACGCGCCGACGTCATCACGTCGCGCGTGACATCGAGGGAACGCACATAGGTTTGACGCGCACGTTCTTTGGAGTCCAACTCACTGTCGTCGCCGGCCACACCCTCTTCGGTGGGGGGGGAAAGCTCAAAGTCGGTGATGCCCGCATGAGCCAATCGCTCATCGAGCCGCGCGAGTCGGGCCGCCTCGTCTACGTCCAGCGGCGGCGCCTGCAGGAACGACAACAGGACCACCCATGCGCGGGGGTCGGGCTTGCTCACGACAGAGACACCGCCGATGCCGGCGTCGTGAAAGAGACCGAGCACGAACGCGACCGCGGCGTAATTGTCCAGCGTCAGGCGCAGCCGCGTCTCATTGACAAAGAGATAGTCGCCGGCACGCCGCAGCTCACAGCTGTCATCCGCCGCGAGCAGACGTTCGACGGTCGCCGATAGGTCGTTCAGTGCGCGTTGCACCGCCGCGTTCTCGACCGGGTAGAGCCGCACCGCGCGTACGGCTCCATGCAGGGCCACGACGAACGCGCGAGAACTGCGCTGGCCAACGACTTCGGCGCTCGCCTCATGAACCTCGTGCATTAGCTGCCACCTCGCATCGCGCGCGCCACGGCACTGCGCACGACGACGTCCTTGGTATCTGAGGCGCGCTGCAAGGCGCCCATCGCGGACGGCGTGCCGACGAGCCCGAGGGCACGCGCAGCGCAGGCGCGCAGTTCCGCCGGCTCTTTGGCGCCCAGCATTCCTCGCGCATTCAAGAGGGCATCCAGCTCGCTCACCCCTGCCTCGCCGCACAACGACCCATACGCCTCAAACACGGCCATCTTTTCCCCGAGGTCCGCGGTCCGGAGCTCTTTGCGTCGGAGGACCTGCGCCAGACGCGGCAGCGCGCTTGCGTGCTTGCGACTGGCGATTACTCGGTAGGTCGCCACACGCACGTCACGGTCTTCGTCGTCCACGCCGCGCTCCAGGGCCTGCAACGCGCCGGGCGACCCAATCGCCGCGAGCGCCGCGACCGCGTCCATCCGCAGGCCGAGATCGGACCCGCGGAGCACGCGCGAGAGGCCCGGGACGGCGGCGGGTGTCGCGAGCAGTGCGGCGATCCGCACCGCACCGCGCACTACGGCGGGATCGTCCTGTTCGAGCAGACGCGCCAGTTCACCGGTGTTTGATCCGGCCAGCCGCAGCGACGCGCGCTCGATCGCCGCTCGGGCAGGTGATGCAGCGGCGGTGCCGAGCCACGTCACCAGAGGGAGCAACGCCGCCGGACGAAGCTCGGCGAAGAGATTCTCGAGTAATGCCGATACCGGCGTCCGCGATCCCTCATCAAGCGACTGGAGCAGTTGCCCCATCACTGCGGGTTCACTCAGGCGGGCCGGCAATTCACGGAGTCCGTCTGCAACGGCGGCTCCATGCTCACCACGACGCAGCGTCGCGTCGGCTTCCCGCAGCACGTAGCCGACCTGTTCGTAGTCGCCCATCGTCAGGCATTCGAGCAGTAGCTGGTCGATATGCTCCAGGGCGCGACGCGGCGCATCGGCATCGCTCTGCAGTTCAACTAAATCAAAGAGAATGCTGAGTGCCTGTCGGCGCTGATCCGCGCTGTACTCGCGCTTGAGTTCTTCCTGGAGGTAGGCAATTTCCCGCGGCTCAAGGAAGATCAGCGTGGAGTCGAAATCTTCCACGCGAACCAGCCCCGGCGGAGGGCCGTCGCCAGGCGCAGCCGTCTCGGCCGCGGGCACGGCGAGGGGCGGAAGATCCGGGGAAGCCACTCCGTTGCCGTCGGCATTTCGGTCGCCGGACGCCAAGGCAAAGTCGGTGACCCCGTCGAGTTCTACGTGTCGATACTCCACCGACTGCAGGTCTGCCACCCACAGCAACGTGACGAGATCGTCCTCGTCAGCGGCGGCGGATCGGGCGCGATGAAAGACGTTCAGCAGCGTTTCCAGTTCTTCCACTTCAAATCGCGCGTGCAGGGTCAACGCGCGCAATCCGTCGCGATGCAGCAACCACGGCAACCCATCAGTGCCTCGTTCCAGATCCTGAAACACCAGCGCACCGTCCCAGGCAATCGATGCTTCGCGTATCTCCAGCTCCACGGTGGCCGTGTGTGCCCATACGCGCGCGAATGCGGCGCGCGCTTGCTCGATTGCCTGCGCCCGTGTGGGATTGTTGGGCAGATACAGTTGAATGGCGCGCTGCGCTTTCGTCAGCGCGCGTAACGCGTCCTCGACGGCAGATATCGCGTGCGGCGCATGCGTCGACGTCGCGGTGTCAACGGTCATAGCGATGGCAGCTCATGCTGGCTGATCGTCGCCATATCTTTGTCGCCGCGACCACTGACGCAGAGCAGCACCGGTTCATCCCGCGTCCAACGGCCGGCAGACTGCGCAATCCATGCCACCGCGTGCGCGGTTTCCAAGGCTGGGATGATGCCCTCAAGACGGCTGAGCAACACCACGCCGTGCAGCGCTTCGTCGTCGGTCACCGACACGTAGGTCGCGCGGCCCGTGTCGTGCATCCACGCGTGCTCGGGCCCAACCCCGGGGTAGTCCAAGCCCGCGGAAATCGAATGCGCAGGATGCACTTGTCCATTCGCATCTTGCAGGAGATAGCTCAGCGCGCCGTGCAGCACGCCCGGCGTCCCTTTGGTGATGGACGCGCTATGACGATCGCTCGACAACCCCTCCCCCGCGGCTTCTACCCCAACCAATTCGACAGCCTCGTCCGACACGAAGCCTGCGAAGATCCCCATGGCATTCGAACCGCCGCCAACGCACGCGACCACCGTCTTGGGTAGTCGGCCAACCTTTTCCAGCATTTGCGCGCGCGCCTCGCAGCTGATAATCGATTGAAACCACTTCACCATGCGCGGATACGGCGCCGGTCCGACGACCGACCCAATGATGTAGTGACTCTCGTTCACAGAAGTGACCCACTCGCGAATGGCTTCGCTGGTGGCATCCTTCAGTGTCCGCGTCCCCGATGTCACAGGGATCACCGTTGCGCCCATCAGCTTCATTCGCAGCACATTCAGCTGCTGGCGTCGCATGTCCTCCTCACCCATGTACACCACGCACTCCAGTCCGAAGCGCGCGCAGATGGTGGCGGTGGCCACTCCGTGCTGTCCGGCCCCGGTCTCGGCAATGATACGACGTTTGCCCATGCGTCGCGCAAGCAAGGCCTGCCCCACGGTGTTGTTGATCTTGTGCGCGCCGGTGTGGTTCAGATCTTCTCGCTTTAACCACACGGGGGCGCCGACGCGCTCGCTGAAGCGCGGCGCGAACGACAGGGCCGTCGGCCGCCCGACATAGTCGCGTAGGAGATGATCAAGCTCGGCCAGATACGCCGGGTCGACCGTCGCCGCGGCGAACGCGAGCTGCAGCTCATCCAACGCAGGAATCAACGTTTCGGGGACGTACCGCCCGCCGAACGGTCCGAATCGGTCTCGTGTCTCGTCAACTACAGCAACAGCGGTCATCAAGTGCTCCTCTGGGCGACGTGAACTGCTGAAACAAATCGAGCCACCGCGAAGGGATCCTTGATGCCGGGCGCCGATTCGACACCGGAAGATACGTCTACGACATCCGGTTGCAGCAACTCTATCGCACGTCCAACATTGTCCGGCCGGAGTCCACCAGCCAGGATGAGTCGAAAGGCCGGAACGGCTGCGCGCAGCTGGCGCACCTCGCCAGCCAATGCTGCCCAGTCCAGACTCACGCCGGTCCCACCAAGCTGCCCGATGACCTTTGCGTCGAGGACAAGTGCCCCCGCCGCCTTCGCGAGACCAGCGGCAGACTCGTTCAACGTCCCTCCATCGACGCGTAGCACCGGCCAGAGGGCACGAACCGACCGCGCCCGCAACGACTCAATGAGCGCGGGCGTTGGATCGCCGTGCAGCTGCAGGACGTCCAAATCGAGCGCCTCGGACGTTTCCAGGAGGCGCTCAAGGGGTTCGTCACCAAACACCGCAACGCGCTCCACCCCCGCGCGCCGGTCGCCGAGGATCTTTCTAGCTTGCGAGAGTCCAACGAGCCGAGGGCCACCAGCCAGAATGACGCCCAAAAACCTTCCACCGCAGGACTCGGCGAGCTTCGCATCGTCAGACCGGGTCAGCCCGCAAAACTTGATGTCCGTCACGCAACTGCACGCGCGCGTCGGGGAATGGAGGCGAGCTGTCGTACAGCCGCCGCAGGATCGGCCGCCGACGAGAGGGCGCTGCCGACGAGAATCGCGTCGGCGCCGGCGCGCGCGGCGGGAGCCACGTCGTCGGTGCACTGCATCCCGCTCTCGGCAACCGCCACCACCGTGTCGGGAATACGCGCGATCAATCGTGGGGCTGTCGACGGATCGATGACCAAGGTCTCCAGATTCCGATTGTTCACGCCGATGACGCGCGCCTGAACGGCGAGGGCGCGATCCAACTCGTGCTCGTCTCGCACCTCGATGAGCGTTTCCAGTCCCGCCTCATGCGCGCCATCGACCAGTCGTCGGAGGAGCTCTGGAGACAATGCGCGAACAATGAGCAACACGACCGAGGCGCCATTGGCGCGCGCTTCCCAAAGCTGCACAGGCGCCACCAGGAAGTCCTTCCGGATCACCGGGAGTGTGACTGCGGTGGCGACCTCGGCGAGGTCGGCCAGTGAGCCCCCGAAGCGAGACGGTTCCGTCAGGACGGAGATTGCGGCCGCTCCTCCGGCCGCATAGAGCGCGGCCCGTTGCGCGGCATCTATCCCGCTGGCCAGCATCCCCTTGGAGGGCGAGGCTCGCTTGACTTCGGCGATGACCCCGATGGTGTCCCCTCGAAGCCGTGCGGAAAACGGCACGGCAGGCCTTTGGTCGGCGGCGCGGGCGCGCAGGTTGGCGAGGTCGCCCTCGACCAGCTCAGCGCGCCGAACGGCGTCTGCCGAAAGCTCGCCGAGGGTTCCCTGTGGTGGCTCCCAACGCGCAGAAGAAAAAGAAAGTGCTTGCACTTCGGCCTGTATTCGGTTAGCGTAGATTCGGCGCCTTTTCGGTCATGGTCACTGCCGACCATTCACGAACGGCGCAGCACTTCGGGCGCAGCGTCGGCTGCGCCGATCCCTATTCGGAGGCGCCATGCCGCTCACGAAGCGACAGCGAGAGATCTTGTCGTACCTATCGGAATACCAAGAGTCGAACGGGTACGCGCCGAGTTTCGAAGAGATCGCTCTGCAATTCAACTATAACTCGCTCGCCACGGTTCACGAACACCTGACCAATCTAGAGCGGAAGGGATACATCAAGCGCTCGTATAACGAGAGCCGAGCGATCGAGATTCTCCCATCCGAGATGTTTCAGCGGTCGGTCGAGCTCCCGCTGCTCGGGCTCGTCGCGGCTGGCGCGCCGATTGAGGCCGTGTCGTCTGGCGAGACGATGTCGGTCCCCGATGGTTTCTTGCGAAAGCATGGGAGTCATTACGTGCTGCGCGTGCGGGGCGACTCGATGATTGAAGACCATATCAGCGACGGCGATTTCGTGGTGGTCAACGATCGACAGGCGGCAGACAACGGTGAGATGGTGATCGCCTTGCTTGATGGCGCGGCGGCAACCGTCAAGCGGTACTACCGCGAGCGCGATGGCCGCATTCGGCTGCAGCCCGCCAACGAAACCATGCTGCCGCTGTTTGTGCATGAGGATGACGTGCGGATTCAGGGCATCGTGGTCGGCGTCTTGCGGCGCTACTAGCCCCGCACGTCGCCCTACTTCGACGACGCCGCGGCTTCCGCAGAGGCATTACGCAGCCTTTCGAGCGCCGCCATGCCGGCGCCAGTGCGTAAGCCAGCCGCCGCCATTTGGACCGCGCGCTCAAAGTCGGCAGACTGCCCGCCGACGTAGATGGCCGCCGCGGCGTTCAGGATGACGGCGGCGCGAGCGCCAGGCGGCCCGCCGCCGCTCAGTACGGTTTGTATCAGGGAGGCGTTGGTCTCAGGATCCTCGCCGGCGAGGTCACCCGGTCGAATGCCGTCCACGCCGCTGATCGCGGGGTCAATGTGCCAGCGCCGAATGGAACCGTGCTCGACCTCGCTCACCTCCGTCGGGCCGAGCGGAGAGATTTCATCGAGGCCGGGCGCGCCGTGTACCACCAGCGCCCGTCGGGTTCCCAGCACGCGCAGCGCTTCGGCGAGCAGCGGGACGCGCGCCGCCTCGGCGACACCCACAACCTGTCGACCGGCCTGCGCGGGATTCGCGAGTGGGCCCACGATGTTCATCACGGTCGGGATGCCAAGCTCTCGGCGCACGGGACCGACGTGCCTGAGCGCGGGATGCATGAGGGGAGCGAACATGAAGACAATGCCGGCTGTCGACAGCGTCTGCGCCATCGCGTCGGCCGACATCTCAATCGTCACGCCGAGTGCCTCCAACACGTCCGCGCTGCCGGAACGCGACGTGAACGAGCGATTGCCGTGTTTCGCAACGCGGACACCGAGACCGGCAGCCAGCAGCGCGGCCGCTGTGGAGATATTGAACGTGGTGATCGAGCCGCCTCCCGTTCCGCACGTGTCGACCAACTCGTCGCGATGGGCCGCGGGCACGACGATCATGGCGGCGCGAAGCGCGGACACGACACCGGCAATTTCCTCGGCGGTTTCACCCTTGACGCGAAGCGCCATCAGCAGGGCCGCCACTTGTGTCGGAGTGGCCTCGCCGCGCATCACGACGTCGAACGCGCTGGTGACCGTCGGACCGTCGAGCGACTCATGGGCGGCGAGTCTCCGTATCGCCACCGAGAGGGCGTTACCGGTCACCCATGGCTCCGATCAATCGCTCGCCCAGCGAGTGCCGAGTGGCGAGGAGTGAAATCACCAAGCCAAGCAGTCGCACGCGCTCTACGTCGTCTTCCGTATACACGCCGCGCTGCGCACGATTCGTGAGGTTCAGCACACCCACGAGGGCTTCGTGATACACCAGCGGAAAGCTGATGAAGCTTCCGGTCGTGAAGAATTGATCGCGAAGCAATGGGTGCTCAGCGGCCCCCTGGACATCCTGCACCAGCAACGGCTCGCGTGAGGCGGCGACGCGGCCGGCAACCCCTTCGCCGATACGAATGCGCATGCCGTCGAAAATGTGCGGGGCAATCCCCCGTGCCGCGGCCAGGTACAAGTGGTCAGGTTCCGGGGCGAGCAGCATCAACGAACACCGCTGTGCCTGCATATCATCGCCCACCAGCGCCAGCACGCCATCCACAAGGAGGCGTGGTTCATTGGTCGCGGCGTCAAGCGTCAGCAATCGGTCCACCAAATACAGCGTTCGCGTGCGCTGGCGGAGGGCTTCGCTGCGACGGTGCAATTCGATGTGCGCGAGTTCCAACTGCCCAACCGCGGACGCGAGCTGTTGCTCGGCGACCTCGGCACGGCGCGCGGCGCGCCGCACGTCTTCATTGGCACGTGCCGCATCCGCTTGGAGGGCCACGGCTTCGAGGGCGCCAAGTGAGCCGGTGTCCCGCGGAGTGTTGCGGGCCTCTCGCAACTCGGCGTCGAGCAGGGCCAGCTTCCGCACGTATTCGCCGTGCACCCGTTGGGTGACATCTTCCAGCGTCCGCACCGCCTCCTCACGCGCATCTCGCTCAGCCAGGCGGCCGAACGCGAGGTCGAACAACGCGAGCGCTGGCGCCAATCGTTCGGTGGTTCGCGTACCGAAGATTTTGCGCGGTTCGTACATCGCGAGCACCGCGGACAGAGCGCCTTCAACGCGGAGTCCGTACAACGAGAGCATGCCGCCGTCAAGCCCAGAACCGAAGCCGAACAGCCGACCGTAGTCTGCGGACTTATCTGCGACGTCAATAAACTGACCGCCGGCGGCGATCGAGCCGCGCACAGACTCAGGCAAGTGATCAAACGTTGTTTCGAGCGAGGTGCGCGCGACCACCCCGCCCGCCGCGGCAACGCGTTCGCGCAACATGTCGCGCCTCGCGTCATAGTGCACCAGCGCGAGGGCGGCGCCGCGATCAAGTTCTGCGAGACATTCGGCGAGGGCGACCAAGGCACCGTCAAGGTCCAAGACGGAACTGAGGGCGTGCGCAAGCGAGGCGAGAGAGCGTGGTGGCATGGAAACTGGACAAAACAGCCGAAGACGCACGCGCGCAATGGGTGCGGGACGCGAAATCGGTTGAAGCGCAGCGAGGCCGGACGTACCTTCCCTGTCACATGGACTTCCACGCGATTCTGCTGGTGACACAATATGACGGAGCGCGGTTCGCCGGCTGGCAGCGTCAGCTCAGCGCGCGGACCGTGCAGGGAGAGATCGAACGCGTGCTCGAGCGGCTCTGTGGTGGGCCGGTCAGCGCGGTCGGCGCCGGGAGGACGGATGCAGGTGTCCACGCCCACGGGCAGGGCGTCGGCGTGCTGGTCGGCGGCCGGTGGACACCGCCAGCGTTGGCGCGCGCCATGAATGCGCTGTTGCCGAGCGACATTTGGATCGCGGCGGCCCACGCGATGACGACGGATTTCCACCCGCGCCGGAGCGCAATCGCGCGCCGGTACCGCTATCTTGTGGGGACTGATGCGGCGGCCCGTTCGCCCTTTCGGCGCCGATTCGAATGGGCCGTGGGCCGACCCATCGACGGCGAGGCCCTGATCGCCGAGGCCGAGGCGCTGCTCGGGGAGCATACGTTCCGTGCGTTTGCCGTGGCCAATACGGCGCCGGTTACCGACAACCACGCGTGCCGTGTGAGCCGTGCATCGTGGTCAACGCGTGACGGAGGGTGGATGTTTGAGGTGGAAGCGAACCGGTTCCTGCATCATATGGTGCGGTTTCTTGTCGGCACGATGGTTGAGGTGGCTGTTGGACGTTTGCCGCGAGGCACGGTGTCGCGGCTACTGACGTTGGCACACAATCAAGACACGGCGCCCCCAGCGCCCGCCCATGGTCTCACGTTGCATGAAGTGTTGTATCCTGTCGCCCTGTATCTCGAACATCCGTGATGTGTCCTCGTATTCTCATAACAGATTCGCCGCACCACGTGTCCCGTCTTTCTCTCCTCATGACCGCGGCCGCCATCGCGGCCGGGTGTCAGGGCGCCGCGCCGGATAGGTCCGCCGCGCAGGCGCGTACGACTCCTCCTCCGACGATCGCGCCGGCGCCGCTTCCTGCGCAGTCGATTGTCGCCTCGCGGCGTACCGCGATCACGACAGCCGTTGAACGTGTTTCACCGGCGGTGGTCACCGTGCAAACGGAAACCGTGGAGCGCGTGCCGGCTGATGTGTTCGAGTACTTCAACGGCGGGCGGTCTGGCGAGAAACGCAGCGCGGGGATTGGCTCGGGTTTCATCATCCGCGCGGATGGCGTGATCGTGACGAATGCGCACGTCATCGGGGGCGCCAACAAGGTCTCGGTTGCCATGCGCGATGGTACAACCTACGATGCGAAAGTCGTGGGGATCGATGACAACAACGACTTGGCGGTGGTCAAGATCACCGCGGCGCGGCTGCCGGTTGCACCGCTAGGCACATCCTCGGACCTCGTGGTTGGTGAGTGGTCGATCGCGATCGGGAATCCCTTCGGTTTTGTGCTCGGCAACAGCGAACCGAGCGTGTCTGTCGGCGTCATCAGTGCGGTCGGACGCAACCTGGCAGGTCGTGGCGACGGCGGCGGTGTGTACGTCGACATGATTCAGACGGACGCCGCCATCAATCCGGGAAACTCCGGTGGCCCGCTGATCAACGCGATGGGCGAGGTCGTCGGCGTGAACAGCTCGATCTATTCACCCAGCGGAGGCTCGGTCGGCCTTGGCTTCGCCATTCCAATCGATCGCACCAAGCGCATTGTCGAAGACCTTTTGGAGCATGGCACGGTGCGGCAACCCTGGGTGGGGCTTCGACTGCAAACGCCACAAGCGCAAAGCGCACGGGAGGCGGCTGGGGTACGTGCCATAGTGGCTCGCGTCATCCCGGGTTCTCCGGCGGAACGGGCCGGGCTTCGCGTGGGTGACCAGATCGTGAGCGTGGGAGCGCGCGCCGTACGCAATCCGTTCGACTGGGAAGCACGCCTGCTGGATGTGCGTGTCGGTGAGTCCATCCGTGTGGTGGTCCAACGCGGCGGACGCGATGTCAATGCCACCGTCGTCGCGGCCGTCGCGCCTGAAGTGAACGCGCCCAAGGTCACGGTGCTGAGCGACTTGCAGCTCGTGTCGCTCACCGATGCCATTCGTCAGGAACGCGGTATCGCCTCATCGAGCGGCGCACTCGTCTACAAGGTTTCCGATCGCATCAGCGATGCGATCGGGCTGCAAGTCGGTGATGTCATCGTGCAGGTCGGGCGCGCGCGCGTCGCAACGGCGGAGGCGGCATCGTCCGCGATCGAACGTGACGGAGGACGTGGACCGGTGCTGCTGGTGTTCGAGCGTGGTCGCCAACTGCTGCAAACGTCATTTTCCCTTCGTTGATGGCCGCCGCAACGGCGCCGCATTTCCCTTCTTCCGCGACTACCTCTTGTGACTGACCTCGACTCGACCACCTACAGTTCGCCGCTCGCCGAGCGGTATGCATCGCGCGCGATGCTGTCGCTGTGGGGGCCGGCAACGCGATACGGGCTCTGGCGTCGACTGTGGCTGGCGCTTGCCGAATCGCAACGCACACTCGGTCTCGATATTCCCGAGGCAGCGCTGGACGATATGCGCGCGCATCTCGATGACATCGATTTTGCGGCCGTCGGGGCATACGAACGGCGGTTCCGGCACGATGTCATGGCGCACGTGCATGCCTTCGGTGACGCGGCGCCCGCCGCTCGGAAGTACATCCACCTTGGCGCCACCAGTTGTTTCGTGACCGACAACGCGGAGTTAATCCTGATGCGGCGTGGTCTGGCGCTACTCCGCGAGAAACTGCTCGATGTGCTCGCCGCACTGGAGGCGTTCGCGCGGACTTGGAAGGATGAGCCCGCGTTGGGCTACACGCACTTGCAGCCGGCGCAACTGACCACCGTTGGGAAGCGCGCCACCCTGTGGATGCAGGATCTCCTGCTGGACCTCGAAGATCTCGAGCATCGCGTTGATCGCCTGCCGTTTCGTGGCGTGAAAGGCACCACGGGTACGCAGGCCAGTTTTCTGACACTCTTTGACGGCGATCATGCGCGCGTGCGCGCGTTGGATCAGATGGTGACGACGCGCATGGGGTTTGCGTCGTCCATCCCGGTATCCGGGCAAACATATTCGCGCAAGATCGATGCGCAGGTGCTTGATGTGGTGGCGGGCATTGCGGCGACGGCGTCAAAGTTCTCCGGCGATATTCGCCTCCTGCAGGCCTTTGGTGAGATCGAGGAGCCCTTTGAGTCGCAGCAGATCGGCTCGTCGGCCATGGCGTACAAACGAAACCCGATGCGGTCGGAGCGCATTGCCGCGCTCGCGCGATTCGTCTTGTCGCTGGAGCCGAACGCCAATCAAACACATGCCGTCCAGTACTTCGAGCGCACCCTCGATGACTCGGCGAATCGACGGCTGGTGATCCCGGAGTCGTTCCTCGCGACGGACGCGATTCTTGTGCTCTTTCAGAACATCGTGCGAGGGTTGGAAGTGCATCCGGCACGCATCGCGCGTCGGCTCAATGACGAACTCCCCTTCATGGCCACCGAGGAGCTGATCGTGCGTTTTGTCCGCGCCGGCGGTGACCGACAAATCGCGCACGAAATCATTCGCGGCCACAGCATCGCGGCCGCGCGTGCCGTGAAGGACGGTGCGCCCCACAACGACATGCTGGAGCGACTTGCGGCAGATGCAGCGTTCGGGATTCCGCTCGACGACATGCGCGCCGTCGCCGACCCGCGGCGTTTCGTGGGCCGGGCGCCGGAGCAAGTCGTCGAGTTCTGTGACGAGGTTGTGGCGCCCTGGCTTGCGCGGGAACGCATGGCGCAGGCGCCCGACGAAGTGCGCGTATGACCGATGGACTGCTGGTCACCGCCCTGCCCCTGCCCCTCGTGCGTCGAGGCAAGGTCCGTGATGTGTACCGCGTTGATGCTGACCGGCTGTTGCTCGTCACCACCGATCGCATCAGCGCCTTCGACGTCGTCATGCATGAGGCCATTCCGTACAAGGGTGTCGTGCTGACGCAACTGAGCGCGTGGTGGTTGCGGCAACTGGGCGACCGGATCGCCCATCACCTGCTGACGGCAGACACCAACGAGATTATTGCCGCGGTTCCGGCGCTGGCTCCGTATCGGCGCGAGATCGCTGGTCGCGCGATGCTCTGCCTCTCGGCCGAGGTGGTCCCGATTGAGTGCGTGGTTCGCGGTTACCTCTCGGGCTCTGCTTGGAAAGAGTATCGCGCGCACGGAACGCTGGCCGGTGAGCGGTTGGCCGAAGGACTGCGCGAGAGCGATCGACTGACGCCGCCGATTTTCAGCCCGGCCACCAAGGCGGAGACAGGGCACGACGAAAACATCACGATCTCGCACGTTGTGTCCGAAGTCGGCGCAGAAACGGCGGGCACGCTCGAGCGAATGGCCCGCATGGTCTATGAATTCGGGCGCGACACCGCCGCTCCGCGCGGGATCATTGTTGCCGATACGAAGTTCGAATTTGGATGGCGCGATGACCGGCTGCTGCTGATTGACGAGGTGCTCACCCCAGACAGCTCTCGTTTTTGGCCACGTGATCGCTATGCACCTGGCGGTGCGCAGCCGAGCTTCGACAAGCAGCCCCTGCGTGACTGGCTGGACGTGGAGCGCCAGGCCGGTCGTTGGAATGGCGAGGCGCCGCCGCCAACGTTGCCCGCGAGTGTGATCGAGGCGACCAGTGCACGGTACCTCGACGCATACCAGCGTTTGACGGGAAGTGTGCTCGACCTCGGACTCGTCGCGGAGCATCCGTGACAATGACGTCGTCCGGGCAGGTGGCGTTTTTCAGCACGCTCGCGCTTTCAACGGTGACGTTCGCCGCCGCCTTGCGCTGGCGGTCATGGCCGCTGTGGCTACTGGCTTTCGCGTTCGCGGTCATGAGCCTCGTGGTTGCGTGGTCCGCTCGATGACCGCGCGCGCAGAACGCGGGCGGCGTGAACGACCCCGGGCGGTGGTGGCCCTCCCGAATGGCTTCACGCTCGCCAACCTATTTTTTGGCATCTTTGCGATTGTCGCCGCCTCACGAGGGGAATTCGATGCTGCCGCGCGGTACATCGTGTTTGGCGCCATTGCGGACACGCTCGACGGACGGATTGCCCGCGCGACCAAATCGGGCTCACGATTCGGTGAAGAGTTGGACTCACTGGTCGATGCGATCTCCTTCGGGACCGCGCCCGGTCTGATCATGTATTTCGCTGTGTTTCAGAACGCCCGCTGGGAGTGGATCTTCTGCTTCTTTTTTACGGCGTGTGCCGTGATGCGGCTGGCGCGATTCAACATTGAGCAGGCTGGTCGCCAGAATACCCATTTCACCGGCCTGCCAAGTCCTGCCGCTGGGATGACCCTTGCCACCTATTACTGGTTCAGCCAGACCCCGCTGTACACCGAGACGATGATCGGTGACCTGCCATGGCACCAGATGCTGCGATGGGTCATGCTTGGCCTCGGCATGCTGATGATCAGCAATGTACAATATGCGAAGGTGCCGACCGTTGGCTTCCGGACGCTGAAGGGCATTCTCGGATTCTTGTTGGTGGTTGGCACGTTCATCGGTGTGATCTTTCTGCCGAAACAGTTCTTTTTCCCCGCGTTGATGGCGTACGTGCTCTACGGGATTGGGCGCACCGTGTTCCTTGGCCTGCTGGATCGGCTTCCGGGGTCGCGTGACGGTGCCGACCTTGAGCGTGAGCACGACCCTGACCTTGAACTTGATGATCCCGCCCTTCGGCCTCGTCGCCGAAGCAAAACTCCCCGCTCGAACCCCGGTTCCTTGGCGAACCGAGAGGACCCACCCGTATGACTCGTTTTCGCCTCGCGATCCATATTGTTCCCCGTCGCGGCATCCTTGATCCCCAAGGGAAAGCGGTCACAGACGCGCTGCATTCTCTGGGATTCCCGCAGGTCGGTGACGTCCGCGTCGGACGTTTTCTCGTGGTGGAGCTGGATGCAGCATCAGCAGACGCCGCACGTGACGCCGCCAAGACCATGTGCGACAAGTTGCTCGCCAACCCGGTGACCGAGGATTACGAGATTGCCGCGGTGGAGCAAACGTGAAAGCCGGCATCGTGCGGTTTCCCGGATCGAATTGCGACGAGGATGCGTATCGCGCGGTTGCGGACGTGCTCGGTCACGAGGCCGTGTATCTGTGGCACAAGGATCACGACCTGCAGGACGCCGACCTGATCATCTTGCCGGGTGGCTTCAGCTATGGCGACTACTTGCGGGCGGGCGCGATTGCGCGCTTCAGCCCCATCATGCGTGAGGTCATCGCATTTTCCCGTCGCGGTGGTCCCATTCTCGCGATCTGCAACGGATTCCAGATCGCCTGCGAGGCCGGCCTCTTGCCGGGGGCGCTCCTTCGCAACGACACCTTGCGATTCGTCAGTGACGCCGTGCACTTGCGCGTTGAGTCGATCGGTACGCGGTTCTCTTCGAACTACCACCTGGCACAGGTCCTTCGGGTGCCGATTGCGCATGGAGATGGACGCTACACCGCCGATGCGGATACCCTTGAACGGCTTGAGGGAGAGGGGCACGTGGTGTTTCGCTATGTCGACGCGCACGGCTCGCCCACGCGTGCGGCAAATCCGAATGGGTCGCAACGGAATATTGCTGGCATCGTGAACGCCGCGGGCAATGTGCTCGGGATGATGCCGCACCCCGAGCGTGCGATGGACAGCGCTCTCGGCTCCACCGATGGGATCGCGCTGTTTTCCTCAGTCTTTGATTCGTTGCTTTCCGGGGTGTCCGCATGACCGCTGTGCAGTCTCGTCCCGGTGACCCCGCCATTACCGCCGAGTTGGTGGCCGAACATGGCATCACCCCGTTTGAGTACGAGCGACTCGTCTCGATGCTGGGTCGCGTCCCGACGTTCACGGAACTTGGTGTGGTCAGCGCGCTGTGGAGTGAACACTGCTCGTACAAGCACTCTCGACCGATGCTCAAGACCCTGCCAACCAAAGCGCCGTGGGTGTTGCAGGGACCCGGCGAGAACGCGGGGGTCATTTCGGTGGGTGATGGATGGGCGGTGGCCTTCAAGATCGAATCGCACAATCATCCGTCAGCGGTCGAACCCTATCAAGGCGCGGCGACTGGAGTTGGCGGTATCTTGCGCGACGTGTTCACGATGGGGGCGCGTCCGATTGCCTTGCTCAATTCGTTGCGCTTTGGGCCACTCACGTCAAGTCGTGTCCGGTGGCTCTTTGCCGGGGTGGTGAAAGGGATCGGCGATTACGGCAATTGCGTCGGAGTCCCAACCGTTGGCGGCGAAGTCGTGTTTGATCCGTCGTACGAAGGAAATCCGTTGGTGAATGCAATGTGCGTCGGCCTCATGCGCGAGGATGAACTCATGCTCGCCGTTGCCTCGGGCGTTGGC
Source organism: Gemmatimonadaceae bacterium (assembly GCA_031421995.1). Classification (GTDB taxonomy): domain Bacteria; phylum Gemmatimonadota; class Gemmatimonadetes; order Gemmatimonadales; family Gemmatimonadaceae; genus Gemmatimonas. The sequence continues at coordinate 7,158 of JANOPS010000408.1, read as the reverse complement.
AATCCGATTATGGCCGTCGGGGCGAGAACCGGTCGAGATGGAATCCACGGGGCGTCGTTCGCCTCGGAAGATCTCTCGGCGGAGAGTGAAGCAAAGCGCCCGATGGTGCAGGTCGGCGATCCCTTTACGGAGAAGCTCCTGCTCGAAGCGTCGCTGGAACTGATTCGCAGCGGGCACATTGTCGCCATTCAGGATATGGGCGCCGCGGGACTGACGTCATCGTCTGCCGAGATGGCGGAGCGTGGAGATGTCGGGGTGACGATCGACGTTACCAAGGTGCCGGTACGCGAAGCGGGCATGACCCCATACGAGATCTTGTTGTCCGAATCGCAGGAGCGTATGCTGGTCGTGGCGAAGCTCGGCCACGAGCAGCACGTGCGTGATATCCTTGAGCGGTGGGACTTAGAGGCCGCCGTGATCGGTGAGGTGATTGCCGAACCCGTGTATCGCGTTACGGAAGGTGAACGCGTGGTGGCCGAATTCCCTGGCTCGCGGCTGGTGACCGAATGCCCGCAGTATGTGCTGGAGGGCCGTGAAAGCAGTGTGCTGAAGGCGGCGCGTGAAACCGATCCCCACGGTGTTGTACCGCTTGCCGAAGAGCGGGATCACGCGTGGACCCTTGAGCGGCTATTGGCGTCGCCCACGATTGCCAGTAAGGCGTGGGTCTGGCGGCAGTACGATTCGACCGTTCGGACGAGCACGGTTCGCGGCCCTGGGAGCGATGCCGCGGTGGTTCGCCTCCACGGTACCGACAAGGCCATCGCGCTCTGCATTGATGGGAATGGTCGCCACGTGGCCCTCTCGCCGCGGAACGGGGGCCGAGCGGCCGTCTGCGAGGCCGCGCGCAACGTGGCGTGCACCGGTGCGCGTCCGCGCGCCGTGACCAACAATCTCAACTTTGGAAACCCGAAGAAGCCGGAGGTCTACTTCCAGCTACAGGAAGCGATCGCCGGCATGGGCGAAGCCTGTACGATCATGGAGACGCCGGTCACTGGCGGCAACGTGTCGCTGTACAACGAGAATCCCCAGGGAGCCATTCATCCGACACCAACGATCGGGATGGTCGGCGTGCTTGAGTCGCTCACGCACCTGACGCCGTCCGGATTTCAGGCCGTGGGCGACCAGATTGTGTTGCTCGGCGAGCCAACGGCCGAATTGGGCGCCAGCGAGTATCTGTTGGCGATTCACGGGCTGACGATTGGTGCGCCGCCGCACTGCGATCCGCATGCCGAGCGGCGTCTCATCGACGCGCTGCTGGAGGCGATCGCCGATGGCTGCGTGTGCTCTGCTCATGATTGCAGCGACGGAGGGCTTGCCGTGGCACTGGCGGAGTGCGCGATCGGGGAGCGCGATCGGCAGTTTGGTTTCGCCGTCGATCTCTCAGCGTGGTCGTCGCTGCCACATCGTGCGTTGCTGTTCGGTGAGGCGCACGGTCGGATCGTCGTGTCATCGAAGGACGCCGCGAAGGTGCTCGGTATCGCCGCGCGTCACGGCGTGTCGGCGCGCGTGATCGGCGTGGTCACAGACGCTGTCGCCGGTGCGCAATGCACCATCTCCGACGATACGTTCTCCGCGCCGACTGACTGGTTGGCGCGCGCGTTTCATGATGCAATTCCAACGGTGATGGATGGTACGACACCGGCGGAGCACGTGATCGCAGCATCTCATGTTCCGCTTACCGACTGATCGGGAGTTTTCCCATGTGTGGCATTTTCGGCGTGTATGGACATCGCGACGCGGCGGCGTTGACGCAGCTGGGGTTGTACGCGTTACAGCATCGTGGTCAGGAGTCCGCAGGGATCGTCGCGGTTGACGAAGACGGTCGCGCTCGGGTGAGCCGAGCCATGGGGCTGGTTTCGGAGGGGTTTGAAGAAGCCGAAATGAGCGAACTCCAAGGCCCGGTGGCGATCGGACACACGCGGTACAGCACGGCCGGCGCGTCGGCAATTGAAAACGCACAGCCGATTTTAGCTCGCGTGCGTCGCGGCCATATCGCGCTGGCGCACAACGGCAACCTGACGAACGCGATCGAATTGCGACGAGCCCTCGAAGACGATGGCGCCATCTTTTCGTCAACGATGGATTCGGAAGTGATCGTCCATCGCATCGCGCGCGCGCACGGCGATTCGCCTGAGGCTCGGGTGGCCGCGGCGCTCAAGGGTGTCGAGGGCGCGTATTGTCTGCTCATCGTGCTGGACGAGACGGTGATTGTGGCGCGAGACCCCCACGGCTGGCGCCCGTTGACGATGGGACGGCTCGGGGATGGTTGGGTGTTCGCGTCAGAGACGTGCGCGTTGGACATTGTGGGTGCGACAATCGAGCGAGAGATCCAACCGGGCGAGATCGTTGCGGTGGACGCGCACGGGCTTCGCTCGGTGCGAGAATTGCCGCAAGCCCCCATTCACCGATGTGTGTTTGAGCACGTGTACTTTGCCCGTCCCGATAGCAAGATCTTTGGCGGCTCCGTAGACAAATCGCGGCGATTGCTTGGACGTCAGCTGGCGCGGGAGTGCCCGACACCGGATGCTGATTTGGTGTTCGCGGTCCCCGACTCGTCAAACTCGGCCGCGCTCGGCTTTTCTGATGAATCCGGCATTCCCTACGAGCTTGCGCTGATTCGCAATCACTACATTGGCCGCACGTTTATCCAGCCAACACAGGCCGGCCGTGATGCCAAGGTCAAGGTGAAGTACAATCCGGTGCGCGAGCTCCTCGAGGGAAAGAGTGTGGTCATGGTCGACGACTCCATCGTGCGCGGTACGACGACGCGTGGACTGGTGTCACTCGTACGAGCCGCAGGCGCGCGCGAAGTGCACATGCGCGTTAGCAGCGCGCCGATCATCAGCCCGTGCTACTACGGCATCGATACCCCTCGGCGGGCTGAGCTGATTGCCGCTCAAATGACGCACGATGAGCTTGTTCGTCATCTTGGAGTCGATTCGTTGGGCTATTTATCGCTTGATGGCATGTTGTCCGCCATGCACGATGGCCCGAATGGCTATTGCCACGCCTGCTTTTCGGGGCGTTATCCGACGGCAACACCGGCGGAGCCGGAGTTGTTGCGCGCCGGAAGCCTTGCCGAACGTCCTGTCGCCGCCGTTTAAATATTACCTGCTCGGGAGATTTCTCTGTGACACGTTCCGTCTATTTCTTTGGCAACGGCAAATCGGACGGAACGCGCGAGATGAAGTCGGTGCTCGGTGGCAAGGGCGCGAATCTGGCGGAGATGACCAATCTGGGCGTTCCCGTCCCTCCGGGCTTCGTCATCGCGACGCACCTGTGCGTCGATTATCTCGAATCGCCGGTTATCCCCGACGGGTTACGGGCGGATGTTGCGGTGGCGCTGGCGCAGCTGGAGGAGGCCACTGGGAAGCGCTTCGGAGATCCTGCCAACCCGCTGTTGGTGTCGGTCAGGTCCGGGGCTGCAGTTTCCATGCCCGGCATGATGGAGACGATCCTGAATCTTGGCCTCAACGACGACACGGTCGAGGGGCTCGCGCTCGCCAGTGGTAGCCCGAGATTCGCGCTCGATTCCTATCGACGTTTCCTGCAGATGTATGCGGATGTGGTCCTCGACGTCCCCATTCACAAGTTTGAATTGTTGCTCTCGTCCAAACGGATGGCCCACGGCGTTTCGGTGGACTCCGAATTGTCGGCGGATGCCCTGCGGTCCCTCGTAGCCGAGTACAAGCAGATCATTCGGTCGACGATCGGTCGCGAGTTCCCGATGGATCCCCGCGAACAGCTGTGGGGCGCGATTGAGGCGGTCTGGCGTTCCTGGACACTGAAGAAGGCGGTGGACTACCGTAAGGTGAACGGCATTTCACACCGTCTCGGGACTGCCGTGAGCGTGGTTTCGATGGTGTTCGGCAATATGGGAGATGACTCTGGCACGGGGGTCGCCTTCACGCGCGATCCCTCCACCGGTGAGCGGCGTTTCTACGGCGAATTCCTCGTGAATGCGCAAGGCGAAGACGTCGTGGCCGGTATACGTACGCCGCTGCACATCGATGAAATGGCCACGTATCTGCCAGAGGCCCACGCGCAGTTGCTGAGCACGCAAGACGTGCTCGAAAAACATTTCCGCGACATGCAGGACATCGAATTTACGGTCGAGCGCGGAACGCTGTACTTGCTGCAGACGCGTACCGGAAAACGCACGACGGCGGCGGCGTTGCGGATTGCCACTGAGATGGTGGATGAAGGGCTCATCGATCAACGCGACGCGGTTCGCCGACTGCACCCGAACCAACTTGATCAGCTGTTGCATCGCGTGATCAGTCCGTCCGTTCGCGCGACGCCGATCGCGGTCGGTTTGCCGGCGAGTCCCGGCGCGGCGAGCGGGATGGCCGTCTTTGATCCTGATGCGGCTGAGCAGCGTGCGGCGCGTGGGGAGCACGTCATCCTCGTTCGTGAAGAGACCACGCCAGAGGACTTTCATGGCATTGTGGCTGCACGCGCGGTACTCACGGCTCGAGGCGGCATGACATCGCACGCCGCGGTGGTCGCGCGAGGCATGGGCAAGTGCGCGATCGTGGGCTGCACGGCCGTCGACATCTCCCATGCGCAGCGCCAACTGCGCGTGGGTGAGACGGTCGTGAAAGAAGGCGAGTTCATCACACTTGATGGCGGCACCGGACGCGTCTTCCTCGGTGATCTGCCCATGGTGCCGAGTGAGCTGATGCGCGTGAATAGTGGCGCACTCCCGGCGAGTGAGTCACCCGTGTACCAGGCCTATTCCCGATTGATGTCCTGGGCGGATGCGGAGCGTCGCCTGAAGGTGCGCGCCAATGCCGACACGCCGAAGGACGCACGCGTCGCGCGGAGCTTCGGCGCCGAGGGCATCGGCCTCTGCCGCACCGAACACATGTTTTTTGAGGGCGATCGGATCACCGGGATGCGCGAGATGATCGTCGCGCGTGATGAAGGCGGGCGCCGTCGCGCACTCGAGAAATTGCTGCCGATGCAGCGGAGTGATTTTGAGGGGATCTTTGAGGCGATGGATGGCTATCCCGTCACGATTCGATTGCTCGATCCCCCGCTGCACGAATTCTTGCCGCACGACGGCAAGGAGTCCGTGATTCTTGCACAAACTCTTGGGATTCCCCGCGCCGAGTTGACGCGCATCGTGTCCGCGCTGCGCGAGTCCAACCCGATGCTTGGTCATCGCGGGTGTCGGCTCGGCATCGTCTATCCCGAGATCACGGAGATGCAGGCGCGCGCCATCTTTGAAGCGGCCGTGCGCGTCTCTCGACGGGGCATTGAAGTCTATCCAGAGATCATGGTGCCGCTCGTGGCTGATGTGGCGGAGCTTCGCCATCAGCGCGCCGTCATTGAACGCGCGGCGGAAAGTGTAATGGGCGTCATGGGGGAGTCGATCCCGTACATGATCGGGACGATGATTGAACTCCCTCGGGCGGCGCTCACCGCCGACGAGATCGCCGCCGAAGCCGACTTTTTCTCGTTCGGCACGAATGATCTGACGCAGACCACGTTTGGGTTGAGTCGCGACGATTCAGGGCGGTTCCTTCCGCACTACATCGATCACGGAATTCTGGCCGAGGATCCGTTTCAGGTGCTGGATCGTCGAGGTGTCGGAAAACTCATGACGTGGGCTGTTCGCGAGGGCCGCAGCACGCGCCCGGGACTGAAGGTGGGTATCTGCGGGGAACATGGAGGAGAGCCGCAGTCCGTGGCGTTCTGCCACACGGCGGGGCTCGACTACGTCTCGTGCTCACCGTTTCGCGTGCCGATCGCACGACTGGCTGCCGCACAGGCATCGCTGATGGATCAGCCCTAGGGAACGGCCGTAGGCACCTGGACCGCACGTCATCATCCGGGCCAAGGTCGTTTCGTCGCAAGCGGGCGCAGTGACTGTTGACAGGTCCCCTCGTCGCTCTCCTGTACGCGCCGGTGGGCCAGGCGGCATGTCGCCGCACACGCTTTTCGCGCTCCACGGATGAGGCCTGAATGATCATTGCATCGATCACAGCCGTAGCATTGACCACGGTACTGCGATTTTCTTCGATGACACCGGCGGTGACGTCTGTTTCGACGACCGCCGGTGCCCTGATCGGGCTGCCGCACCCGTCGCTGCCCCGTCTTCCCCACCCTTCGATCCGGCTGCCGCGCTTTCGGCGATCGGCCCGTTCAGGAGGCGGATTGGATCGAGTGGGTATGCGCCTCAAGGCGATGGTCCGGGATGAGGAGGCATGGTTCAGCGACCATGGCCTGTACAGCAAGGACGTAAACGCCGTAAAGAGTGCGGTCACGCATGCGAACGCGTCCTTCGAGGGCGTTCAGGTACAGATCCTCTTCGCCGATCGGCGTGGTTGGACCGCCATGGCGTCACACCCGGACGCGCCTGGCAAATCCTGCGTCATCTTCGTGGGATATCGCACGCTCGTCCCTCGAACGCGGGGTGCCGCGTTGGAAGCCACGGCTGAGGGCGTGCCGGTCTGCGATTCCTGACCTGCCAGCGGACGCTCCTGACACCAGAAACGCCCCGTCGACACTCGGCGGGGCGTTTCTGGTACCTGCGATCATGACTGGCGAACAAGTGGAGGTGAGGGGAATCGAACCCCTGTCCGAGACTGAATCGACCCCAGCGTCTACGTGCGTATTCTGTTGATTAAGGTCTCCATCCGCTGGCCAACAGAAAGCCCACGTCTAGACAAGCCTGCTTTTGTTTTGCCCAACGGCGGCAGACGCACCGTCAGGCTAGCCCAGATTTGCGATACTCACGTGCCGCCCCGGGCGGGCTGCCTCGTGAGCACTGCCGGTTAACCCGAAGGTTAGGCGGCGAGCGCGAGGTTGTTGTTCGCGATTGGAATTTTCCCGAGTGTTTTACCAGGTGCTCGAGGACCTGGGCACGCTACCAGAGCTTCACCAACCCCGTCGAAGCCAGTCACCCCCATACTGCAGGTTAAAGATAACTGCGGGTGGGGGCTGAAAGAAGTACTGCGGGTGGGGGTTGGACTGATTGACTGCGGGTCGGGGGTGGACAGAAGGACGGCGGGAAGGGGGAGTGTGGCGGGGCCACATGCCCCCCCGCGGGGAATCCGTCCATCCCCCCCCCGCGCGGGATGAGTGGCAGCCCCCCCCCGCGGGTAACGTGCCCCACCCCCCCCGCCCGGAGCCACGACCACCCCCAGCTAA
>JANOPS010000407.1:0-2397 GCA_031421995.1 Gemmatimonadaceae bacterium | reverse complement strand
ACCACGTTTCTCGAAGATCAGGTGACCGACGTGTTGGGCAACGCCGACGAGATGCATGGCAATGCTGACGCCGCGGCCACACAGTTGGCGAAGGACAGTGTCTATCGTGCGTTATTTACTGGCGCGTTTGGGCGCGTCGAGAACGTGCGTGGGATAGAGCTTCGACGCGCGATTGCAGCGTACATTCGGTCGCTGCAGGCGCTTAATTCTCCGGTCGATCGCGCGCTCCGTGGAGACACGGTGGCGCTTGATCGCGAAGAGCAGCGCGGGCTGAATCTGTTCATGGGCAAGGCCCGCTGCGGCACCTGCCACTTTGCGCCGCTGTTTAACGGGACCGCACCGCCAACGTACCAAGAGAGCGAAGTCGAAGTGCTTGGCGTACCCAGCGCTGCCGTCACGCGTGGTGGGCGCATCGATCCCGACTCGGGTCGCTATCGCATCACGCGAGCGCTGCCGCATCTATACGCCTTCAAGGTGCCGAGCGTGCGGAATGTGGCGCTGACTGCGCCTTATATGCACAACGGTGTGTACCGCACGCTCGAACAGGTCGTGGACTTCTACAATCGGGGTGGCGGAGCCGGGATTGGCGTGCGGCTGCCCAACCAAACGCTGCCCACGGACCGGCTCGATCTGTCGGGCGACGAACAGCGCGCTTTGGTGCGGTTCATGAAGGCGCTCACGGATACGACCGGGGCGATGCGGCGTTGAGTCGGCGTTGAGTCGGGGATGCCAGGGAGCGATCAGACTAGCCGATCGCTCCCTGCACGCAGTAGGTTGGGCGCAGCGATGGACATGTGCGTCCTCCCTCAGCCAATCTCGCCATGACTCGTCTGCTCGCCGCCCTGTCGCTTGTCGGTGGTGTGATCCTTCCCTCGAGCATGGCCCACCCATCGCGCTCGCCGCCGCCCGTGCGCGCGCACGCGCAGCCTTCGGCTGGTACGTGGCGCGGCGACTTCACCATCACGATCAAAGGCAGTGGCCGCGTCGCGAACGAACTGATCAAGGCCACGTGGACGGTGGATCGCATGGCGGCAGGCACCATTGTGCTGGACCGCACCTTTCGAGGCGGCGCGATCGCCGGAACGCCGAACACGCGCGACACGTCGCGCTACGAGTCCTGGATCGCGAATGCGAAGCACCCGATCACGATGCAGGTGCACGACTCGGGCACATTCTACGGGCCGTTGTTCTCGCCCAAGAACATTCGGCTCGACACGCAGCGCTGGACATGTCCCGCGGCAGGGTCGAGCGACGCAAGTGGCAAGGTGGCGTCCTCTATCCTGCAGTTTGACTATCAGGCCGGCACGTTCACCTTCGAGACGCCGCGCTTCTATGCGAAATGCGACCTGTACCATCGACGCGAGTTTGTGAAGGGGCCGCCGGAATGGATGGCCAAGGTGCCGGTGATGTTGTCGAGCCCCGTCGATGTAGAGTTTGAAATCATCCACCAATTGATGCAGCCGGCGGAATGGTTCAAGATCAGTGGTCCCTTCAAGGCGGGCCAAACCGAGATTGTGCTGACTCGCACGTTTCCGTTCAAGTGGCCGTTGCAGACGGAGATGTTTCCTGGGGGAGCCTTGGACGCCCAACTGGTACTGGTGCTCCGAAAGACGGGGTAGATTTCGTCCATGCCGCTTCGTCCTCGCTCCGCTTGGGGCACGCATGCCGTGCCGCCCACCACGTATGGCCGTTCTGTGTTGGGGCTCCCACTTGAAGTGTGGCGGCCCTCGGGCCGGTGCGAGCTTCTGATCTTCGCCGCCATTCACGGCGAGGAGCCGGAGACCACGTGGGCGCTCTCGCGCGCCCTGAGGCAATTGGACGGATCGCCCGCACACGTGGCGGTGGTCTTGGCAGCCAATCCCGACGGACTGGTTCGTGGCACGCGTGCGAACGCCAACGGCGTGGATCTCAATCGCAACTTCCCGGCCAGCAACTGGCGCGCGGAGCCGGTCACGTCGCGCGCCACGATTGACGCGCCCAGTGACGTGCTGCTGAGTCCTGGGTCTGCTGCGGCGTCTGAGCCGGAAACACGCGCGCTGCTGTCGCTGATCAACGAGCTGCGCCCCGACGCCGTGATTGCGCTGCATGCGCCGCTCGCGTGTATCGACGACGCGCATGACAGTGCGCTGGGGCAACGGTTGGCCGCGCGCACCGGACTTCCATTGGTGCGTGACGTAGGATATCCCACACCGGGTTCCTTTGGCTCTTGGGGCAGCGAGCATGGCGTTCCGGTGATTACGTATGAATATCCCGTAGTCGGAAACGAGGCCCTGATGGCGATGCATGTTCCGGTGCTGGTCGAACTCCTGACAGGCACGTTGCCGTGATGCGATTCCTCTCTCGCTCTCACCGGCGTGCCGATAGCGCCCCGATAGTCCTCTCATGACACGTCCATGA
>JANOPS010000406.1:0-2801 GCA_031421995.1 Gemmatimonadaceae bacterium | reverse complement strand
CCCGTGATCTTGCGTCGGGTCACCGCCAACAACGTCGTGGCGGCGAATCTTTATCTGTTGGGCGGCGTGCGTCAGCTGACACAAACGACAGAAGGCATCGAGAATTTCTTGCTCGAAGCCAGCGAGCGTGGCACGGCGAAGTATCCGCGCGATGTCCTGCGCAACAAGATGGCGTTGTTGGGCAGTGTGATTGGCGTGGGTCCCGGCATGGATTGGACCACGGTCGGTCTCCGCTCTACGGTGCAGAACTTCGACTCCACCTGGGCTATCCTTGCCGACCGACTCCTCGCGCCAACGCTCGATGCCTCTGAAGTGGAACTGCTGCGCGAGCAGTTTCTGACGGGCGTGAGTCAGCGCAAGGATAGTCCTGACGCGCTGCTCGATTTCCTGGCGGACAGTATCGCGTTTGCCGGCCACCCGTATGCACTCGATCCGATCGGCACCGTGCGTTCGCTGAAAGGTCTCACGATTGCCGACCTCAAGAAGTATCGCGCGGAGCAGTTGGTGACATCGCGAATGATGCTGGTCGTGGTCGGGAACGTGTCGCGAACGCGAGTGGAAAAGTTGGTCCGTGAAAGTCTCGGTCGCCTGCCACGAGGGAGCTACGCTTGGTCACTCCCCACGATGCCTGCCGAAGCCACGGGGGCGTCGGTGATCGCGCGCAAGGAACTCCCCACGAACTATCTGCAAGGCTACTTCCACGGCCCCTCGGCGAACTCGAAGGACTATGCTGCGCTGCGGCTGGCGTGCGCGGTGCTCTCCGGACGCCTGTTCTTTGAGGTGCGCTCCAAGCGCAACCTCACGTATTCAGTCAACGCACCGTTTGTTGAACGGGCGTTGTCGATGGGTGGTCTGTACGTGACGACCACGTCGCCTGACGAGGTGCTCAACATCATGATCGAGCAGGTCAAGGCCATGAAGGACGGTGAGATCACCGAAGACGGTCTCGAACGTCTCGTGCAACAGTTCATTGTCACCTATTTTCTGGACAACGAAACGAACGCTGATCAAGCGAACATGCTGGCGCGCGCGGAGCTGTATCAGGGCGACTTTCGAGCGGCGGCACGCTTTGTGGACGATCTCCGCGCGGTGACGCCGGCCGACATCCGCAATGCCTCGCGGACGTATATGAAGAACATCCGGTGGGCCTATGTTGGCGATCCGGCGCGGGTCACGCCGGCGAGGTTGCTGCGATTCTAGGCACTAGGCGGTGAGCGTGTTGTCGATCGATCTGGCGCTTGCATCGTTTCGCGATGTGGGCGCCGCGCTCGTTCAGGCGACGCCGGACGGGGGCCTCACGGCGCGGGTCATCCGACTGCCGCAGGTTGGGAGACCAACGGCTGATGCTCTCGTGGGCTGGATGGAAGAGGTCGCCGAGCGCGAGCGGGTTCGGTGTATTGCGATCGATGGGCCACTGGGGTGGCGCGGGCCGAATACCGATTCACCGCACTGCCGCTTGTCGGAACGGGCCGTCCGGGCGCCGGGAAAAACGGGGTTACCGCCGGACGGCGTGAAGCCACGGACTTATCTGGAGTTCTCGCGCCTGTCGATCGCCATTTTCGAGCAGCTCACAGAACGCGGCTGGCATCTGCCAACCGATCCGACGGGGACCGATGTCCTTGGGCACGCGCGGTATGTCACGGAGACCTTCCCGACGGCCGCGTGGCGTGCGTTCGGATTGGCCCCGCTGCCCGGCAAGGCGCGCAGTACGGCAGCGGACGTGTCCACGGGGTTGTTGCGCATAACGTCGGCACTGCCGATCCATGTCACCGGCGTGACCACGCACGACGATTTACAGGCGGTGGTCGGCGGTATCGCACCGGCGTGGTGGATGGCCCACGCCACAGAGCGCGTGTCGTTTGTCGGCGTACCGCCATTCCGTCTCGACAATTCGTGGCGGGAGGGGTTTATCCTCGTGCCCAGGGATCGACAGAAGGTCGAGCTTGGCAATTGACGCGGCACGCTCCGGGCGTAGAGTAGGAGCAGTGCGTTCTTCCCCCCTTTTTTGGCGATACCATGACTCCTCCCGTCTCGCGCCGTGACTTCGTTGCCGGCTCAACCACTCTCGCCGTTGGTGCCATGATGGTGCCGCGCACCATGCTCGGCGCCACCGCCCCGCAGGCCCCCCGTGCTCCGCGTGCCAAGCTGAACATCGCCATGGTTGGGATTGGCGGGATGGGGATGAGCAACATGTCGCAGGTATTGTCCGAAAACATTGTCGCGATCTGCGATGTCGACTTTGAGTATGTCGAACGGTCGTTGCAGTCGCGTCTCAAGCCTGCCAAGGGGGAACCGACCCCGCAGAACGTGCTGCTTGGCGAAGCGTATGCGAAGGCCGTGAAGTACGATGATTTTCGCAAGATGCTGGAGCAGCAGAAGGATATTGAGGCGGTCATGATTGCCACGCCCGATCACATGCACGCGACGATTGCACTCGCTGCGATGAAGGCTGGAAAGCATGTGTACGTGCAAAAACCCCTCGCCTACTCGGTGTACGAAACGCGGTTGTTGGCGAAGGCGGCGGCGGACAATCCCACGCTCGCCACACAGATGGGCAATCAAGGGCACTCCATGGAGGGCTCGCACCGTCTCACCGAGATTGTGAACTCAGGAGTGCTCGGCAAGATCCATGAAGTACACGTGTGGACCGATCGCCCGGTGCGGTACTGGGCGCAGGGCATTCCGCGTCCGCGCCCGGCGAATGCGCCAGCGCCCACCACGCCGCCAAATCCGCGGCCCCAGTGGGGGATGGGCACCGTCGACAACGCTGTTCGCGCGGCGATGGCTGCGAACACGATGAC
>JANOPS010000405.1:0-2748 GCA_031421995.1 Gemmatimonadaceae bacterium | reverse complement strand
AGCGTATGGTTGATCTCGTTCGCGCGTCGCGCGGCGAACATGTTGGCCAGATTCATATACGCGATCTCCAGGCGCTGGCGCGCATCGAGCGGGATGCCGAATCCCGCCGTCGCACGATTCTGGCCAACCGAGAGCGCGGCCTGTGGTCCGCCGACGGGCATCAGGAGCTCATCCCAGACAAAGCCAGTGATCGGCCGTTTGGCGAGCGTCAGGCGTGGGAGGTTGACGGTAGCACGTCCCAAGTAGCGCACGCGGTTCTGGTAAGTGGCGCGGCCGAGCGTTCGTTCCGCATCGGGCGTCAATTGCACGAGGGGGTTGATCCAGCGCTGCTCCAGCCGAAACCGATGCGCCACGGTCACCGTGCCGACCTTGTTGGACAGGCGCAGGTCTTGCCACGTCCGATGTTCGCGCAGCGGGTTCGCGCTTGGCAGCGCGCCATAGACCGCCGTGGCGACGTAGGCGTATCCGCCCCCGATGCGCGCCCCCGGCGCCACGGAGTACAGCAATCCCCCGCGCAGGAGCAATTGCTGGGGATCCACGCCGAAGTTCAGGCGCCGCCATGAGCCGTCAAACCAGAGCTGGGTCTTCTTCGTCAGATGTTCTTCGACCGTGGCGCCGACCCACATGGCATCCTGCTGTCGAGTGATCCAGTCGGTCGCTTGCGCGCGCAACGCACGCGTCGCGAGTGGGGAGAGTGCGGAGAGTGCCAGGAGGGCGAGACGTCGTCGGCGCATGGGGGCGTGAGGGGTGTGCAGGGTCAAGCGGATATCGCGTCCGCCGTTGCACAATATACCGGCAACGGCAGCCGCACCACGCGCGCAGGAAGCGTTCTTGACGCACGATCCTTGGAGAATGGTGCTGTCCCGTTCGGTCGTGCTGGTCGAGGGGCGGAGTGCTCGCCCGAACCGCGTCCCATACGTACCTTTGCTGGTTACTCGTTGTGGCGTTCTCTTCCGACCGGATCACACGTCGTGCCGTCAATTCCTGCTCTGTTTACGGCGCTGTTGTTCGCCCTGTATCTGCCACCGAACCTCAACACGGAGCGCGTTGCCGACCGGCGCGTCGTCGACGTGGTTGACGTGGGGAGCGCGCTGAGCGAGGCTGCCCACGGGTACGATGGGAGCGAGGTGATCAGCGGTCTGATCGATGGGCACTCGTACCGGCAGACCCGTGGCTGGATGCATTTCGCCATGAAGACGTTCGACGATACACCAGTCACGATCGCCTGCACGTTTCTGGCCGGACGCGGGGACGCATCCGGACGCACCTTTGACATCGTCGTCGAAGACAGCGTGGTTGCGACGCGCGTGCTGACCATCGACTCCGTTGCACCGCTGGTGGTGGAAATCTCCGTGCCCTTCTCATTGACCAAGGGGAAAACGCATATCGCGCTGTTCGTGCGGGCACGAGGAGAGCTGACACCGCCCTTGCACCAAGTTCGCACGATTCAAGACCACTATGAAGTGCACGACAAGAATCGCGACGCTGTTTTCACGTGGCACCACTTTCCTGGAGTTTTTTGATGACCCGTCTCCGTCTTCCGCTTGCCGTGTTCGGGCAACGCCTTGCCTTTGTCGCCGTGGCGTCGGCAACCCTGTTGTCGACCCAGCGTGAGCTGTCGGCCCAGGCACCGAAGTCAACGCGCGCCGCGGGTGGTAGCGCGTGGCTCACGCGGCCCGAACGCACGGACTATGCGGAAACCAGCCGCTACGACGACGTCATCGCGTACATGAAACAGATGGCCGCCGCCAATCCGCAGATTCATCTCACCACGTACGGTTACACGTATGAAGGGAAGCCGCTGCCGCTCGCTGTGATCGGCGCGCCAGGGAGTTCGGTTGCGGAGGTGCTCGCCACCCAAAAAACGCGTGTGTATATCCAGGCCAACATTCACGCCGGCGAAGTGGAGGGGAAAGAGGCCGTTCTCTGGTTGCTGCGCTCGATCGCGAAGGGCGAGCGCAATGAGTGGCTGAAGACCACCGTGCTCTTGATCAATCCGATTTATAACGCAGACGGGAACGATCGCGTGAACGTCACCAACCGCGGCAGTCAGGCGGGGCCGGTGGGCGGCATGGGCACCCGCGAGAACGCCCAAGGGTTGGACTTGAATCGCGATGGGACCAAGATGGAGACTGCCGAAGCGCGTTCGATGGCCAGCCTGCTGACGCGCTATCAACCGCACGTCGCCATGGATCTGCATACCACGGACGGCAGTTCGAATAGTGGGTTCAATATGACGTATGAGACCTCGTTGAATCCCAACAACTCGAAAGCGGAGATGAGCCTGCTGCGGGAGGTGTTACTGCCGGAGATCACGAAGGCGGTCAAAGCCAAACACGGCTCGGACTGGTTCTACTATGGTGGCGTCTCTGGCACCGGTGCCGAGCGGGCGTGGCGATCTGACGCGGAGTTGGCGAAGCCGCGGTATACGTCGACGTACTATGGTGTGCGCAATATTCTCGGGTTACTCACCGAGACCTACTCGTACGCGTCATTCAAAACGCGCATCACGGAGACGTATTGGTTCTTGGAGGAGTCGCTGGGGTTTGTGGCCAAGAATGGCCCGAAGATTCGCGACATCGTGAATACCGCCAACACCGAGTCGGTGGTCGGGCAGCAGTTTGCGGTGCGCCAGCAACTCGTGAAGGCGCCGGAGCTGCAGAAGATTGTGTTCGCGCCCACGGTCTCGACGCGAAACCCGTATGTCGCCGATCGGCCGTATCGACTGCGCGCGGACGGACCGGTGAC
>JANOPS010000404.1:0-15001 GCA_031421995.1 Gemmatimonadaceae bacterium | reverse complement strand
GCGCAACTCCCGTCCGCCAAGCAGCAGGGCAAGGTCGTCGCGGTGTGGACCAACCAGGGTCACGCCGCGACGGAGTTCGTTGCTCCGCTGTTGCACGAGTGCCTGGGCATAGAGTGTGGCGTAGTGCGCGCGAAGGTCCGTGACAGACTGCGCGTGATCGGCGGCGCGCTCACCGCGATCGGCGCTCACGCTGGTGGTGGCGTACCGCATGGCCACCGGCTGCCGTTCGCCGATGGCACGTGCGAGCTGTGCAAAACGCTCGGCGTGCCCAGCCACGAACTGCACTCGCATCGCGGTCACCATCGCGCCCTGCTCGGCAAGCACCGGTTCCCACAGGCTGACCTGTTCGGCATGCGCCGGGGATCGCGCCAGACTCGCATCACGATGTACGAGTCGCAGCACGGCGTTGCGTCGGACCAGCGCGGCGCGGAACTGCTGCAGCGCGGCGAGGTAGGCTGGTGACGACAACGCCAGTGCCACATCGAGATAGCGACGCCGGTCGCCCGGTGTTCCAGCAACGAGGGCGACATCGGCCGGCGAAAAGCCGACTGACGGTACTGCGCCAAGTGCGGCGGTGAGTCGCGTCTGCTCGACGCCGTCTAGGATGGCCTTCTTGCGTTTCGTGGCGCGCTCGTAGCCAACGCTCACCTGCTGCACGGCCGATGCCGGCGAGAGCTCGGCACGAACGTGCAGTGCCGGAGCGCCGAAGCGGATCATGTCGACGTCGCGGGCGCCGCGCATGGACCGGAGGAGCGCGAGATAGGCGGCGGCTTCGAGCAGATTGGTCTTGCCGTGGCCGTTTTCGCCAACGATGACCAGACCGTTCGCCGGGACGGCAACGTCCAGCTGTTCGAAGTTCCGAAAGTCGCGAGCGACGAGGCGCGTGAGCATGGGCTACGCGCGATAATCGGATTGAGACGGCGCGCGGCGGCTGACGAACAACAACGGTATTGAATCACGGAGGACACGGAGTGCACGGAGGGTATCGTTCACTGGCCGTATCGCATTCCGACAACCCCAATTTAAAGTTGCGTTTTGCGGCGGAGCTATACCTCCGTGCACTCCGTGTCCTCCATGATTCAATACAAGTGCGTCCGACACGACGTCAGCGACCGACAAACACAGGCGGGCGCTTTTCAAGAAACGCGCGCATGCCTTCCCGCATATCGGCCGTGCTCGAGAGCATGCCAAAGTGATCCGACTCGATCGTGCATCCTTCTTCGACAGACACTGACGCGCCGCGGTGGACCGCTTCGATGCACCCGGCCAATGCGAGCGGTGCGTTCCCGATCATGGTGCGCAGCAGCGCGGTGGCATGCTCCATGAGTTGGTCGGGCGCGACCACCTGATCGACAAGTCCGAGTCGGAACGCTTCTGCGGCGCCAATGATCTCGCCCGTGAGCAACAACTTCATCGCGGCACCTTTGCCAACCAATCGCGGCAGGCGTTGCGTGGCGCCGTAGCCCGGCACGATACCAAGCTTCACTTCCGGTTGACCGAACTTCGCCGATTCACTGGCGATGCGCACATGACAGGCCATCGCAAGCTCACAGCCGCCGCCCAAGGTAAAGCCGTTGAGCGCAGCCACGGTGGGCTTGGCGCTGGTTTCGAAGCGCGCAAAAATGCGCTGGCCCACGCGCGCCCGGTGCGTTGCTTCCAGCGGTGTTTGACTCTCCAGTTCCGAGATATCGGCACCCGCCACAAACGCGCGTCCGGCGCCGGTGAGCAGGACTCCGGCCACGTCGGCCCGCGCATTGGCTTCGTCGATCGCCACGCCCAGCTCAGCGATCGTCGCGTCGTTGAGCGCGTTCAGTTTGTCGGGCCGATTCACGGTGATCGTCGCGATGCGATCAGCCACCGAAAATGTGAGAAACTGGTAGGACATGTGCGGGTGGGGCAGGTGTTTTGAGAGCCATCGGGGCGGGCCGCTGGAGGTCGCCAATCCGGCCCGTCCGCGAAATGTAGCGGGTCGCCGATGGAGCTCGCGCGTGTCGCGCCAGACTTCCGTCGGCAAAACCCCAGAAGAGGCGGCTGCGTACGTGCCGACGCCCGTTGGGCTCCGGGCGGTGCCGCGCTGCGGTGACCCGCAGCGGCATTCGCGGGTTGATATAGTGACTCCCAACCCCTCACTTATGCGAAAGATGCTGCGACGCGCGCTGCGATATTTCGGTGTGCTGGCGGTCAGTGGCGGGCTGCTCACCGCCATCGCCTGCTCACGCGCTACAACGGAGGTGCCGCTCGACGACACGACGCCGTTGCCGGTGTCGACGTCGGCCAGCGGTTTGCGCTTCGATCCGGCCGCGATCGACAGTGCCTACATCATGCAGGACGTGCTGCACGTGGTCACGCGGTACGGCGGAGGATGCCGCACGCATCGGTTCGCGATGGTGTCTTCGATGGCGTTCCTCGAGTCGTATCCGGTGCAACTCCCGTTGGCGCTGGGGCACGATGCACAGGGCGATTTATGCCGCGCCATCAAAGGGTCGCTGGAACGGTTCGACCTGTCGTCGATTCGACGCGCGTATCTGGCAAGCTACGGACAGGGCGGCCCGATCATTTTGCAAGTGCGTGAGCCGGGCGAGGGGGGCAAGACGGTGAGTGTGCGGTACGAGGTGCGGTAGCGACGCTCCGTCACAGCGCGCCGGTCTGCAGAGACGGGCGCATGCGGATCATGCTGCGTAGCGCCAACGAAAGTGCCGCAGTGGTGAGCAATGACGGCGTCCAGGAACGGCGGTGGGCGCGACGGGAGCCAGCGTGGTACCTTGCGGTACGTTCACCTGCGCGTCGGTACGGGGCCGATGTCGCACTCCCCCGTCCCGAACAGTTGTGTCCGTTACCGCAAATCAGTGGCAGTCTCGCGCGGAGAGCGCGCACGAGTTGGTTTCCCGCATCAAGAGCGGGCAGCGGGTGTTCGTGCACGGCGCGTCGGCCACGCCAACGCCGCTGCTTGAGGCCTTGGCCTCGCGCACAGACCTCGAAGGCGTGCAACTCTACCACCTGCACCTCGCGGGGCCGACCCCGCTGGTCGCGCCGGAGCAGGCGAATCGCCTGATCTCCAATTCGCTGTTCGTGGGTCCGGCGATGCGGAAGCCTATTGCCGAGGGTCGAGCCGACTACATCCCGGTCTTCCTGAGCGATATCCCGGCGCTGTTCAGCAGCGGACGCATTCCACTGGACGTGGCACTCCTGCAGTTGTCGCCGCCGGACGTGCATGGACATTGCACGCTGGGCACATCGGTCGATACGGCCCTCGCCGCCGCACGCTCGGCCCGCATGGTGCTGGCCGAGATCAACGAGCAGATGCCGCGCACGATCGGGAACACCATGGTGAATCTGTCGCGTGTGCATGCCTGGATGCACAGCGACCGACCGCTCACACCGCATCCGATCGCCGAGCGTGGCGAGGTCGAGTCGCAGATTGGCGCGCTGGTGGCTGATCTTATCGAAGATGGAGCCACGCTGCAGATGGGCATCGGCGCCATTCCCGACGCGGTCCTCCGTCTGCTCGACAACAAGGTGGGGCTGGGCGTGCATACCGAGATGTTTTCGGATGGCCTCATCGACCTGATCGAAGCGCGAGTGGTAACCAATGAACACAAGACCGTGCACAAAGGGCGCACGGTGACGAGCTTCGCCGCGGGTACGCAGCGGCTGTTCGACTTCGTGCACGACAATCTCGAGGTGGAGTTCCATCCGTGCGACCGGACGAACGATACGTCGCTCATCCGCGAGAACCCCAAAGTCGTGGCCATCAACTCCGCCATCGAAATCGATCTCACCGGCCAGGTCTGCGCGGACTCCATGGGACACACGATCTTCTCAGGCATTGGTGGACAGATGGACTTCATCCGCGGCGCGGCGCTCTCTCCGGGCGGCAAAGCGATCATCGCGCTTCCATCCACGGCAGCGGCTGGACGCGTGTCCCGCATCACGGCCGAGCTCAAGCCGGGGGCCGGCGTGGTCACGACGCGCGGCCACGTGCACTGGGTGGTGACCGAATATGGCGCTGTCAACCTGCATGGGATGACACTGCGCGAGCGCGCGAGTGCGCTGATCGGTATTGCTCACCCGGATTTCCGTGGCGAACTTCGGCGGCACGTCGCCGAAACGCGGCACTTCGTGATGTCATAACTCGGCGCTACGGTGCGTAGCTCACACGGCCCCGCACCGGACCGGCGCGCTGCACATTTTCTTCATCCTTCCCGACCGTCACCCACCGTCATCCATGACACTGCCTGCTCCGCAACTGGACAATCCCTTCGCTGAGGCCCCCGCAGATACACCGTCCGCGCCGCTCACGGCGTATCGGCAGACGCTGCAGGATGCCCGGGCGCTGCACGAGACGTCGCGCGTGGCCGGTGGCGAGGCCCGCGTCATCGCCCAGCACCAGAAACAGCGGATGACGGTGTGGGAGCGGCTTCGGGTATTGTCGCCCGAGCCGCCGATCGTGCTGTTCGAGAATTGGGGACCGCAGTTGGACGGCGGTTCACTGTTGACGGCGATTCTCCGCATCGGAGGGCGTGACGTCGCGGTGTACGGACACGATTTCACGGTGCGCGCTGGGTCGATCGACGCCACCAACGGCCGCAAGCTTGCCCGCTTGATGCAGTTGGCCGGCGAACGCCGCATTCCGCTGATCGGCATGAACGACAGCGCTGGTGCGTATGTGCCAGCGGGCGTGGGTGGGCTTGATGGCTACGCTGAGGCGTTCACGGCGCTTCGTCGCATCAGCGGTGTAGTGCCAAGCATCATGTGCATGTTCGGCTTCAATGCGGGTGGGGGTAGCTACCTGCCTCGGCAGGGAAGTTTCGTGATTCAGCCGCAGGGCACTTTTTTCGGGCTGACCGGCGTCGGCGTGGTGAAGTCGGTGCTGGGCGAAGACATCTCGCCCGACGAGCTTGGCGGTCCGCGCGTGCATGCCGGAAGCGGGGTCACCGATCTTGTGGTACCTGACGAGGTTGGAGCACTGCGTACAGCAGTACGGCTGCTCAGCTATCTACCAGCCAACAATTCCAGTGCGCCGCCATTTCAGACAACGAGCGATCCGATCGATCGGCCTACGCCGGAAATCGACACGCTGCTTGCGAAGGCGTTCGAATCGCCCACCGGATTCAACACGCCGTTCGACGTAACCATTCTCATCGAGCGGCTGTGCGACCACGGCGACTATTTCGAATTGCAGCCGGAGCGCGCACGCAACACGATCACCGCATTCGGACGGATTGGCGGGAATGTGGTTGGATTTGTCGCCAACAACAGCGCCGTCGACTCGGGACAGATTGACATCGCTGCCGCGTACAAGAACGCGCGCTTCATCCGCTTCTGCAACTTGTACAACATCCCGGTGTTGTTCCTTGAAGACACCACCGGATTCCTTCCCGGCCGCGAGCAGGAGACGGCCGGCATCGTGCAGGCGGGGCGCGCGATGCTTGACGCGATTGTCGACCTGCGCACGCCACGCTTGCTGCTGCTCATCCGCAATGCGTTTGGCGGCGCGTACGCCTCCTTCAACAATTACAACACCGGTGCCAGCGTCGTGCTGGCGCTGCCGACGACGCGCGTCGCGGTGATGGGGCCCGCCGGCAAGGAGTTTGTCTACAAAGACGAATTGCGTGCGATACGAAAAAAGGCCGCGACGCAGCCAGCGGAATGGCTGGCGGCTGAGGAGGCCGCGCTCAGTCGGCGGTACGAAGCGGAGCTGATGAATCCACGCGAAGCGCTGAGTCTTGGGTCGATCTCGCGCCTGGTGATGCCGGAGAACTTGCGGGCCGAGGTTGGTAGCGAGCTGTTGTGCTTGCTGCGGCACTACACACCGCGCCCCTTCGATGGCGCGCAACGGGAGTTCCACTGATGCCGATGTTTATGCCGCTGCTGGAGATTCCACGCGCGTCGCACGATCGACGTCTGGCGTTACACCCGTCGGCGTGGGCGCGTTCATTCGCCTGCGAGGACGTGCGTCCGCTCATCGTCTGCCGCGGTCCGATTCGACTTGAAGCGTACGAAGTGTTTGGCGAGATGGGGATGACGCAGGTGGGGATCCTGCTCTCCGAGCGCGACTCCGTCGTGTACAGTCAGGCCCAGGCGCCGGAGCTGCGGGTTGTGCCGCCGCACCGCGTGCATCGCGTGGCCGACTACAGCGGCGCCACGAAAGAGGAGCGGCTGGCGCGCATCGCGGAGATCATTGCCATCGCGCGCACGCACGGCTACAACGCGGTGTTCGCGGGCTACGGCTTCATGGCCGAGGATGATGGCTTCGTGGCGGCCATAGAAGGCGCAGGGATTCGCTTCCTCGGGCCGTGCAGTTACACGGTGCGCGCAGCTGGCCTCAAAGACGAAGCGAAGCGAACGGCGATCGCCGAAGGGGTCAGTGTGACTCCGGGCATCAGTAACGTGACGGCGCGCGTGTTGCTAGCCAAGTATCCCACGCGCGAGATGTTGCGCAACGTTGTCGCGTCGCATGCACTGACGCTGGCCGACGAGGTGCTTGGCGACGACAGCCGGTCGCTCGCCGAGGTGGCCGGCGCGGTGCTCTGGGCGGGTTACGCGCGAGGCGTCGATCTGCTGTCGCTGGACGAGGTGGTTGACGGCGTGGCGCTGGCCGCGGCTGAGCTGCTGGCGGCGCATCCCGGCTCGCGCTTTCGCCTGAAGGCGATTGGCGGCGGCGGTGGCAAGGGACAACGCATTCTGGCGGCGTGTGCGCCCGAGGGCGACGAGCCATTGGTCGAGCGCGCGCGCAAAGCGGCGGCACCGGCGGCGGCGCTCGCCCGTGAAGTTCTCAGCGAGGTGAAGGCCACCGGTGTCGGTGACAACCGCAACATCCTCGTCGAACTCAACATCGAAGAAACGCGGCACCTCGAGATTCAACTCATCGGCAACGGCGAGTGGAGCATGGCGCTTGGCGGTCGCGATTGTTCGCTGCAGATGCATGAGCAGAAGCTGCTTGAGGTCTCGGTTACCGCGGAGGAGATGGCGCGCGAAGCGCAGCGGGCGGACCCGATTGCCGCCGTCGCCATCGAGGAGGATCGTGAGGTTCTGCTTCGTATGGAGGCCGAGTCGGAGCGCTTTGCGCGTTCGGTGAAACTCGATTCTGTGTCGACATTCGAATGCATCGTGGATCGTGGCCGCCATTATTTCATGGAGGTCAACACACGCATTCAGGTCGAGCATCGTGTGACCGAGTTGTGCTATACGCTGCGCTTCCACAATCCGAACGATCCCAGCGAGATGTTCGAGGTGGACTCGCTCGTGGAGGCGATGGCGTTGTTGTCGCGTCATGGCACGCGGATGCCGCGCCCCGAACGCGTACCTCGGTATGCGGCATCAGTGGAAGCACGACTGAACGCGACCGATGCCGCACTGGCGCCGCACGCCGGCGGCGTTGTGGTGTCGTGGACCGATCCACTTCCGCATGAGATCCGCGACGACCAGGGGATTGGGCGCAAAAACCCGGACACCAATGCCTTCATGCGCTACCGGCTGGCGGGCGCGTATGATTCCAACATCGCGTTGATCGTGACGCCGGGACTGTCTCGCAAGGATGCGTATGAGCGGCTGGCCGAAAGCCTTCGCCACATGCGCATTCGTGGCAACGACCTGAACACCAACCACACGTTCCATCGCGGACTGCTGCACTGGTTTTTGGCGCGTGGTGTGATGGCGAAGGCGACCACACAATTTGTGGCGGCGTATCTCGCGCAAGTGGGACTGTTGCAGGAGGTGCTGCAGGAGGTGGACCTGTCGGCGCTGTGGACTGCGCGGCGAAATACGCTTGCGGAAGGTGCGGGTGCCGCACACGCGGTCGCGACGCGTGCGGCCATGGACCGCCAAGTGACGCTCGTGCTGCGCCCGCTCGAGTTGCTGCTCGCCGATCCGCATCTGGCGTCGGCGTGGATAAGCGGGCATCGTGACGCGTTCGACGTACGCGATGGTCGCGTGGTGTGGCTGCAGAACCCGCTTGATGTGCTGGCCGACAGCTACGAATTCCTCAGGATGGACGCCGGCGCCGATGACATCCCCGCGTGGGTGATCTGGGACCACGATGCGGCGCTGCTCTCCGCCGGTCGGGACTTTTACCGTGACGTGTCTGCACACACGGGGGCGCTGGCGTGGCCTGCCCTCGACGCGTTACTGCAGCAGGACGCGGCACCCGATGGCTGGGCTGGCCCGTCATGGGAACGCGTGCGCGCGAGCCACGGTGGCTTCCAGCTGGCCGCACCGCTGATGGGGATGTTGGCACTTGCCGGTGATGCGTCGGCCTTTGAGCGATTGGGCGTGCGTGAGGATTTGACCCTTCACATTCCGGATGTCCTGCTGGATCCCGCGCTGCAGCGGCGCATGCGCACCGTGCTCGCGCCACCGCTGGTTGGGCGCGCCAACGAGATCGTGTCCGTCTCCGGCGGCATGTACTACGCGCAGGAGGCACCGGGGCGACCGCACTTTGTGCTCGTCGGCGATCACGTCGAGGCGGGGGAGCCATTGTACGTGATCGAGGTGATGAAGATGTTCAACAAGGTCGTCGCGTCATTTCCGTGCACCATCGACGCGATTCTGATCGGCACGAACGGCACCATCGTGCAGAAAGGACAGCCCTTGTTTCGTGTCACTCCCGACGTCGCCATCGCGGTGGATGACCGCGAGGCCGATCGCGCTCGCCGCATGGCGCGCACCGCCATGTTGCATCGCGGCTTGTCACCGTGAGGCGTGCCGCCAATCTCGTCGCGCTGCTCCTTGTCCTCGGACTGAACGGCGCTGCCGCCTCGGGTGCCATGAGTGGCAACTCGATTGGCGTGATCGCCAACCAGTATCGCTCGCTGTTCCTCCCGGCCAACTACGTGTTCGGGATCTGGAGTGTGATCTATCTCGGATTGATCGCGTCGGTCGTGTACCAGCTGCTGCCGACTGATGGATCGAGACGCGCCGTGCTACACCTTGGCCCGTGGTGGATGGTGAGCTGTGCGCTCAACATCGCGTGGATCTCGCTCTTCTCGTTTGCGCAGTTCGGGCTGGCGCTAATCGTGATGGTCATCTTTCTGCTGTCGCTCATCGCCGTCGGCGAGCGCGTGCGGCACAATGGGGAGCTGTCCCTTCGCGACCGCCTGCTTGTGGTGTGGCCGCAGGATCTCTATCTGGCGTGGATCTCCGTGGCGTTGATTGCGAATTCGTTCCAGTTCGCGCAGGTGGTCGGCTGGAACGGGGCGGGTCTCAGCGAAGCGACGTGGTCGGTCGCGATGATGGGCGTGGCCACGCTGTTGGGCGTCGTCATGGCGTGGGGGAAGGGGAACTGGATCTTTCCGCTGGTGGTGGCGTGGGCGGTGCGTGGTATCGGCGTGCGGTATGCCGATGTGCCAGCGCTCGCGAACCCTGCAGGCTGGCTCGTTCCTATTGGTCTCGCGAGCGGGGCCGTCGCGTGGATCGTCGGCCATCGCCGCCTCTCACTCCGGCGTTAGAACACGACGCGAATCGACAATGTCAGCCACTCTGTCTTCCCTCCGCGTTGCGCTCATCGGCTTCGGTCCCGGCGGCGCGTACTTCCATGCGCCACTGATCGCGTCGACACCGGGGCTGACACTCCGCGTCGTGGTAACGAGCGACGCCGCGCGCCGCGCGCAGGTGCTTCGCGAGTACCCCGGCGTTGACGTGGTCGCGTCTGCGGCGGAGCTGTGGGCCCGGTCGAACGAGATCGACCTCGTGGTGATCTCCACGCCGAACAGCAGCCACGCCGCTCTCGCGCAGGCCGCGTTGGACCTGAAACTCCATGTGGTCGTCGACAAGCCGTTGGCCGTCACGGCTGACGAGGGAAGGACAGTCGCGGATGCAGCGCGCGCAGCGGGGCGGTTGGTGATTCCCTACCAAAATCGGCGGTGGGACGCGGACTTTCTCACGCTGCGCGAGCTGCTCGCGCAGGGCGCACTCGGCACGGTCCATCGCTTCCAGTGCCGATACGACCGCTGGCGTCCCCAGGCAAAGGGCGGGTGGCGCGAGTCTGGAGAACCAGGCGCAGGCGGTGGTCTGCTCTATGACATCGGCAGCCATCTCATCGACCAAGCGCTGGTGCTCTTCGGACCCGTGGCCCAGGTGTACGCCGAGTTGGATCGACGACGGCCGGACGTGAGCGCGGAGGATGACGTGTTTGTGTCGCTGACGCACGTGAGCGGCGTTCGATCGCACCTGTATGCCAGCGTGCTCGCGGCGCAGGCGGGTCCGCGATTCCGCGTCAGCGGTTCGGCGGCGACGTTTGTGAAGTGGGGACTCGATGTGCAGGAAGCGGCGCTCAGGGCCGGTGTGCCGCCGGGCGGCGCGGCGTGGGGCGAAGAGCCGCCCGGGCAGTGGGGCATTCTCGGCAGCGACACCGAGCGCGCGCCGGTGCCCTCACAACGCGGCAACTATCTGGCGTTCTACGCGGGCGTCGTGGCCGCGATTCGCGGCGAGGCCCCGCCGCCTGTGCGAGTGGAAGAGGCTATCGCCATGCTCGACGTCATCGAGGCGGCGAAGCGCTCAGTGCGAGAGGGTCGCGCGGTGGATCCGCCCTACTCGTAAGCTCGTGAACGGAGCATGCGAACGGAGCCTGCGAACGGAGCATGCGAACGGAGCCCACGTACTGAGTCCGTAAGCGATAATCAGCCCAAACTGGCGACGGCCATTGCCAGTGCCTCCGCAACTCCGTCCGACTCCACGTCGGCTACGATATGCGCAGCAAGCGCCTTCGCCGCCGGTTCGGCGTTGTCCATGGCAACGGGCCATCCGACAATGCGAAGTGCCGGTGTGTCATTGAGCCCGTCACCGACGTACATCACCTCGTCGAGTGCCACGCCATACTCGGCGGCAATCACGCGAACGGCGTAGCCCTTGTCCACGCCGCGCCGGGTGAGGTTCACGAACGTCTGGTCCGGGAGTGACGGACCGAGCGCCGGGGAGATTTCCAGCCCCTCGTGTGGTTCGGCGACGAGCGCATCCAGCTCGTGATGCGGCACGATCCACTGCGCGCGGACGATCGGAGGCAACAGTGTTTCGTACGGCTGTGGCGCATACGACAAGCCAAGCATGTGTGCGTGCAGCCGCGCCACGCGCGTCTCGCTTTCCGTGACGTAGTGTTCGTCGGTATAGAGTTCGAGCAACCGCTGCTTCTCGCGGGCACGCGCAATGAGCATCTCGACGATGTGCTGGTCCAACACCGCCGACTGCGACCGGCCGTCGAGCAGGCGCACGATGCTGGCCCCATTCTGGAAGCAGTGCCAGCCGGTGTCGTTTACTCGTCGCGCGAGTTCGCGCGTGACACCAAAGCCCGGACGGCCCGAGCACATCGTGAGCTGGATGCCGGCGCTGCGCGCCATCTCCACCGCGCGCCAGACTTCATCGCGCACGGTGCCGGATGCACCGAGCATCGTGCCGTCGACATCGAGACAGACCATGCGGACGGCGCGGCGCGAGCCGATGCCGATGTCGCGTGATGTCGTTTGTTGTGCTTCGCTCACCGAGACGCTGGAACGGGGAGATTCATGGCTGCCGCGATCCCCGCTGCATCGTCTCCCAGGATGATGTGCACCAGGCCACGGTCCAGATGCATCACGCCATGCGCGCCGGCCGCCGTGAGCATAGTTTCGTCCAATCGCGACGGATCGAGCAGCGTAACGCGCACTCGGGAGAGCGCCACCGCTTCACAGCCGGTGATGTTCTCGACGCCTCCCAATGCGTTGATGATCGCAGCGGCTCGCGTGCGGTGCTCGTCGGTGACCGTCACCGTCGGTGCGCTGGCGATGGCAGCCGGCGCGACAACGGGTACGCGTGCTGGCGCAGCAACCGGCGCGGCGTTCATGTACTCCTCCATGTCGGTCTTGAGGTTCTCCGACCGTGTGCCGAAGATCGCCTGCATGCCGTCACCGACCTTCACCACGCCGGAGGCGCCCAACGCCTTGAGCGTCGCGGTACTTGCTCGCGACACGTCGTGCAGGTCTACGCGAAGCCGCGTGATGCAAGCGTCGAGATTCCGGATGTTGCCGGCGCCGCCAAAGGCCGCCACCAGTTGCGCGGCCATGCTGCTTTCAGTGGCAGCACCGTTGCTCGTGGCACTCGACGTTGTTGACGACTCGTCAGTCGTCGCCACGTCGTCTGTCTCGCGCCCCGGTGTCTTGAGGTCGCGCTTGAGGATGACGGTGCGAAAGAGCGCGAAATACATGGCGCCCCACAACGGCCCGAGCCAGAGGAACCAGAGTCCCCGCGTGGAATTCGGAAAGAGTACGATGTAGTCAATCAGCCCGTGCGAAAACGTGGTGCCGTGCCGAATGCCCAGCTCAACCGCCGTGAAATACGCCAGCCCGGCGAGGAGTGCGTGCATGGCGTACAGCAGCGGCGCCACGAACATGAAGGCGAACTCGATCGGCTCGGTAATGCCGGTGAGAAACGACGTGAGCGCCGCCGAAATCATGATGCCGCCCACCTTGGCCCTGTTTTCCGGCCGTGCGGTGCGCCACATCGCAAGCGCCGCAGCGGGCAGCCCCCACATCTTGAAGAGGTATCCGCCCGCGAGATAGCCGGCAGTGGGATCGCCCGCGGCAAAGCGTGGGATCTCTCCGGTAAGCACCTGACCCGTGGCCGGATCGGTGAACTGCCCCACTTGGAAAAAGAATGGCACGTTCCAGATGTGGTGCAGGCCGAACGGGATCAGTGACCGTTCTACAACACCATAGATCGAGAACGCCAACGCCGGATTGCTGCTCGCCGCCCAATGTGAAAACACATCGATCTGATGACCGATGGGCGGCCACACAACGCTGAGCACAATCCCTGTCAACACCGCAGCCAGCGCTGTAAGGATGGGGACCGACCGTTTGCCGGCGAAGAAGCCCAGATACGACGGCAATGTGAGGCGATAAAACCGGTTGAAAAGCAGCGCGGCGATGGTGCCGATGAGGATGCCGCCGAACACGCCCGTCTCAATCGACGGCATGCCCATGATCTGCTTCGGCTCATACCCTACCAACGGCGCCATCACCCCCATAGTGGCCAACATGACGGCGAAGCCCACGACCGCCGCGAGCGAGGCCACTCCATCGTTGCCGGTGAGGCCCAACGCCACACCGATGGCAAAAATGAGCGGGAGGTTGCCGAAGATGGCGTTCCCCGCCTGTGCCATCACACTCGACACAATGGCCGGCAAAATACTGAACTTCGCGCTGCCGACGCCGAGCAGGATTCCCGCTGCCGGAAGCACCGACACCGGAAGCATCAACGACTTGCCGATCTTCTGAAGCCACCCGAAGGCGGCGCGACCCTGACTCATGTGGACAGACTCCGGTTCAATTGCCGCGTCATGGATGACGCCGAGTGACCATCGCGCGCACTTCCGCACCGTCACCGGCCGCGAGAGCGAGACGTGCAGTTTCCTGACACTCAGCCAGAGACAGCGTGCGCACGCGCGCCTTCACCGCCGGCACCAACGGAATGTCGGCGCTGAGTTCATCGACACCGAGCCCAAGCAGCACGGGGATCGCATGCACGTCGCCCGCGAGAGCCCCGCAGATACCAACCCAGCGACCGTGCACCTTGGCACCAAGCACGGTGTGCTCGATGAGTCGCAACACCGAGGGATGGAGCGCATCAACCTGCGGTGCGAGGCGCGGATTGGTGCGATCCATGGCCAACGTGTACTGCGTGAGATCGTTGGTACCGATCGAGAAGAAGTGTGCCTCGCGAGCAAACTGCTCGGCCATCAGCGCGGCTGCGGGAGTCTCCACCATGATGCCCACTTGGATTTCCTTCACGCCCAACGCGTCGCGCTCGCGATCCACCAGGGCCTTCGCCGCGCGCCACTCGGCCAATGTGGCGATCATCGGGAACATCATCGCCACTTTCCCCGACGTCGATGCACGCAGGATGGCGCGCACCTGCGTGCGAAACAGCTCAGGGCGCGCCAAGGTGAGACGCACACCGCGCTCGCCGAGGAACGGATTCAGTTCTGCGGCAACGTCGAGGTAGGGCAGCGGTTTATCACCACCCACGTCCAACGTGCGGATAACGAGAATGCGCTCGGGGCCGATGGCGCGAGCGACACTCGAATAGCTGTTCGTCTGTTCGTCCTCATCGGGAGCGGTACGCCGGTCCATGAAGAGGAACTCGCTGCGGAGCAGCCCAACGCCCTCACCGCCAACCTCGACGACACGCGCGCCTTCGCTCACCGCGCCGATGTTCGCCACGATCTCCACGCGGTGCCCGTCGCGTGTGGTGGCGGCGTCCATGGCCACAGCGAGTTCGCGGCCCCGTCGCTCGGCGTCAGCCGTTTGGCGCTCGGCGATGCGTCCTTCGTCGTCGGCGCTCGGCGTGGTATTCACAAGGCCGCGGTCACCATCGACCACGACCCGTGTCCCGTTGGGCAGGGCGAGAATGCGCGGGTCGACACCGGCGATGGCCGGCAGCCCAAGCCCGCGGGCGAGGATCGCCACGTGTGAGGTGGCGCTCCCCATCGTCGTACACAACGCCAACACGCGCGAGCGGTCGAGCGCGGCGGTGTCTGACGGTGTGAGGTCTTCGGCCACCACGATAGAATCGGGCGGGACCTCCACTGCTGCGGAGCTTCCCAGCAGCAGATGCATCACGCGGCGCCCCACGTCGCGGAGGTCAGTCGCGCGTCCCCGCATCACGGCGCTGGAGAGCCCCGCCAGCCGGTCGGCCTGCGAAGTGAAGGCCTGACGCCAGGCCCAGCCCGCGGAATCGCCAGCGCGCACCTGGGCAAACGCACGGTCGAGCACCTCAGGGTCTTCAAGCAGCTCTTGATGCGCCGCAAAGATGGCCGCGTGGTCGGCATCGGCCTCCTCGGTCAGGCGATGTCGGAGACCTTCCAACTGGAGATGGGCTGCGGCGATTGCCGACTCGAGCACGCGACGCTCCTGCTCGGGGTCGGCGCCCTGTTGCTCGACGACGGCATCATCGTGCCGCAGGTGAAAGACCTGTCCTATCGCCAACCCCGGCGAGGCAGCGACTCCGCGCAACACACCTGCGGCGACCGGTT
>JANOPS010000403.1:0-3288 GCA_031421995.1 Gemmatimonadaceae bacterium | reverse complement strand
ACGCCTTTCGACGTCTTCCGGAGCGTTCATGCTTATCAGTGCTCAACTGGCGCAAGCTATCAATACGCAAATTGGCAACGAATACGGTGCGAGCCTGCAGTACCAAGCCATCGCCGCGCACTTTCAGCGCGCTAACCTGTTATTGCTCGCCAAGCTCTTTTTTGCGCAGGCCGATGAAGAACGGCAGCACGCCGAGAAGCTGTTGCACTACGTGCTCGACACCAAAGGTGAGCTGCGTATTCCGGCTGTGCGCGAACCGGTCCACACCTTTCCCTCTGCCGAAGCCGCGGTGGAAGCGGCGTTGGCGTGGGAAGTTGAGGTGACCGGGCAGATTCGCAACTTGATGCACATCGCAAGTGCCGAGAACGACTACTTGGCGCAGGGCTTTCTGCAGTGGTTCATCGATGAGCAGCTGGAAGAAGTGAACAAGATGGATCGCCTGCTGAGCGTGATTCGCATGTCGGGCGATCGCAATCTGATCATGGTTGAGGCGTATCTGGTGCACGGAAGCGGCGATATGTCGTAGGGCTCTGGTGCACGATCTACCGCGAGGATGAAGCCTCGCCGTTTCCGCGCATCGCGAGGAGCAGCGCTTCCACTGCTGCCAGCCGTCGTCTGCTCACGGGAACCGTGAGCCCGCCGGAGAGCTCCACCAGGCGGCCATGGGCGTCGCCGTCACGCAACCGCGTAACGTGGCGCACGTTGATCAAGTGGGACCGATGCGTGCGCACGAAACCTTCACCCAGCTGATCCTCCAGTTCGTCGAGTGTCGCGTCATGCAGCGCGCGTCGGCCATCCCGCAGATGCAGCTCGACGTAGTCATCGGCACCAGAGGCACACAACAGATGGTCCACCCGCACCAGCTCGACACTCCCGCGACGCCGCACGACCAGTGACGGCGAGTCCTCAATCGCCGCCTGGTGCCGCAATCGGCCGAGCGCTTGTGCGAGTCGTGAAGCGGAAACGGGTTTGCGCACAAAGTCCACGACCGCGTGTTCAAACGCCTCGATGGCGCGCTGCGGGTACGCGGATACCACGATGATCTGCGTGGGACACGTCGACGGAAACCGCCCGACCAAGTCAAAGCCATCTCGCCCAGCAAGATCGAGATCGAGCAGTACCACGTCCCACGGCGCCGCCTCAAGCTGTCGCTGCGCCTCACGTAGCGACTCCGCCACCTCGATGGTCGCGTCCTCGTAGCCCGGCGTGCCGCAGATCAGCCGATGCAAGCGCCGGTGCGCGGGCGCTTCGTCCTCCACGATCAAGACACGCATCACGGCACGGCCCCGAGCGTCAGGCTGGTGCACCATCCGCCGGCGGCCGTGGGGCCGTCGCTGAGACGCGCGGCCTCGCCGAACGCGAGCCGCAACTGCGCCTGCACATACTCCAATCCTTCGCCCCGGTGGCGTCGTGTCGCGGGCTGCGCGCCGTCCTCTGGCGCCGGCGTGGTGAGCTCGAGCTGTACGCCATCAGCGAGCGACCGTTGGTCCAACACAAACGCGGCTCCGGTGACATACCGACCGTGACTGAACGCGTTTTCGATCAACGTTTGTACAATACCAGGCGGCACGCGCAACTGCTCATCGACGTCACGGCACTCGAGATGGAAGGCACGGTCGACGCGCAGCGACATGACATCAAGGTGCTTTCGGCAGAGCAGGATCTCCTCACCCAGCGCCACCAGTGGTTTTCCCGCCATGTCGGCGACCATGTGATACTCTTCGCCCAATGCTTCAATCAAGCGCACGGCGGTTGGTGGATCCACCTCAATCCACTCCGTGAGCGCATTAAGCGTGTTGAGTAACCAGTGCGGAGCGAATCGGCGGCGCAGCAACTGTACTTCCAACTGTTCTACGCGACGGCGCGCATCGAGTTCGCGCACTTGCGCGTCTACTCCTACGCGCCACTGGTCTCGCAAGAGGACGATGGCCAGTGCAGCGCTGCCGAGGTAGAAGCCGCGATCAAGGAAACCCCATGTATCGATCGCGACCAGTCCAAGAAAGAACGCGAACGCCGCCGCGATGCCGCGGGCGCCGTCGACTCGGCGACGCGCCGCCGGCAATACCATGACGAGCGCCATCGTGATGGGCAGGGTGAGCGTGAGCAAGGTCCACGTGTCGTAGCCCCATGGCAAGAGCGAGGTGGTCAGTGGTATGAGCAGGGTGCACCAGAGCGCGCGCGTGCGCCATTGCGGCGCGAACCGGCCCGTCACGTAAGCCACCAAGGCCAGCGCGAATCCGGAGGCCATGATCTCGATAGACAACAATCGCCACGCGTGCCAGTGGTAAGGCAATCGCCACATGACGCGCCAAACCTCCGCGACCAACTGGCCAAGCGCCGTCGTCGCCATCGCTACCACGAGCAAGTCTTGGGGATCGCGTGTGCCAGACAGCCACGCGCCACCGAAGTAGGCACAGGCCACCAGCAGTGCGCCGGCCATCAGCAACGCCGGTACATAGCGCGGAGTGATTGCGCCATACACGATGTCGTACTCGGCGACTGCGATGTAGTGCACGGGCGTCGTGAGTCGCAGGCGATTGTGGAAGCCCGACATATGAACAAGCAGGACGTTGCTTCCCGTCTGAACGCGATCCGGCGGTATATACGTCATGGCATCCATCGTCCCGGGCTGCTCCAGCGCACGTGAGCCACCCGGTACGCCGTTCCTGCCAATAGATATCCCATTCCAGAACACCTCACTCGCCGCCACAGCGCCAATCGCGACGGCCAACGGCGCTCGTCGCAGGTCGGCCGCGGCATCAATGACGACCGTGGACAGAAACCACAGCTCACGACCCTGCGGATCAAGCGACGACAGTGGCGTGCGCACGCAGCCGGACGCCGCGAGCTGCACGTCGTCGGTGTGCACCGGTCGGGTAGGGCACACCCACCCCGCCGATATCCACGCTTGTATTGGCGGCGTCGCGCTGCCGATCTGGGCCGTGAGCGCGAGAAGGGGAAGGAGCATCGTCATCTGTTGATGATAGCAGGCGTTGGCGTTCCGGCCACGCCGTTGGCCGACCGCGTGCCACCGCTCGCCGATTGGGAGTGGAAGGTGCCCCGCACGCGTCGATATCGTCCGGCCATGCCAAACTACATCCCGACTCCTCGCATGACTGCTCGCGTGACTCCTCGCGTGACGCTGGCCCTTGCTCTCGTGCTGGCCGGCTGTCGCCCAAACGCATCACCGTCGGTCCTTCCCATCGAACGCGCGACGTTCGAGCCGTTCGCGTTCAGAAGCGGATCAGGCGTAGAGGTGCCTGCAGAACTTGGAAGCTTCCGCGTGCC
>JANOPS010000402.1:0-2324 GCA_031421995.1 Gemmatimonadaceae bacterium | reverse complement strand
CCTCGCACGGAGGACGATGGGTCCGTTGCGAACCCATGTCGATCGTACTATCGTTGTACAAATCACTTATCGATGAGGTTCGGATGTCCATCGTCACGGTATCGCCGAAGTTTCAAGTCGTCATTCCGCGGGCGATTCGCGAAGCTCTGCGCTTGCAGCCCGGACAAAAGGTGCAGGTACTGCAGTATCAGAATCGCGTCGAGTTCATTCCGGTGCAGGCCATGCGCAAGATGCGCGGATTCCTGAAGGGTATTGATACGACCGTAACGCGTGACGGAGACCGCGCGTGAATCTGATCGATTCTTCTGCGTGGCTCGAATACTTCGCCGGAGGTCGAAACGCACTCCGGGTCACCGCTGCCGTTGAGGATATTGAACGCTTGTTAGTGCCGACCATTGTGATTCTGGAGGTCACCCGGCGAGTCATGCAACAGCGCGACGAAGATGCCGCACTGCAGGTTGCGGCGATGTTGCATCAGGGCCACGTCGTGCCGCTGGATAGCGGAATTGCCCTGACCGCAGCCCATTTTGGCGTCGCACACAAGTTGCCGCTGGCAGACAGCATCATCTTCGCCACGGCAAAGCAGTTCAATGCGACCATTTGGACGTTCGATGCCGATTTCAGAGACCTCGATGGGGTGCGATACTTCTCCAAATCGTAGGAGGGCCACGGTCGTGGCGTCCGCAAAGGATCTGGCCAAACGGGAAACGGAGCCGGCGACATCGCCGACCCCGCTTCCGCCTAGCGTGTAGCGTGTAGTGCTTAGTGCTTGAACGTAAGGTTCGCGATCCCGCCGTTATACGCGAACATGTCCTGGCAACTCGGGGACGGGATGGCGTACCCGGCCGGTGCGGTGATCTCACAAATCCGGTGTAGCTTGGCGCTCCGGCCGTAGAACGTCAGGATGCCGACGCTCGGGCTTATGTCGTCCACGTTGTCTGTGCGCTGCATCCAAGGTGCCGAGCCGTCCGCCCAACCCACCGTAAACGTGGCGCCGCCCAGCAAGACGCTGTTGGAGGCCCTTCGCACGTAGACAATGAAGAGCGGGTTGATGGGCATGAAGATCGTCCCCATGCTTACGCTCGACCACGACGAATTGACCTGCTTGGTGGCGTTCAGACGGTCGTATTTGCTGAGGGCGGCGATGACGGTGGCCTGGTAGACCGTGCTCCGGGACAGGGTAACCGTGAAGTAGCCCGATCGCTTATCGGCGTCGTCTGCCGAATTGTCCACCACGTTGATGGGTGTGCCGCTGGCCCCGGATTTGAAGGCCACCGTGGTACCGCCAATCAGTGCGCCGCTGGGGGTCTCTTTTACGGTAAGGCTCACTGACACCGTTTGCCGAGTCGGCGGCGTCCGATCCAAGCTGGCCGTCATGTCTACGGCTTGCTCAGGGGCGGTGGCGGGCGCATCAGTACAGGCGGCGAAGGCCAGCGCTGTCAGGGCGGTCAGCGCGGGGGCGACGAAGCGGAGCGAGCGGGTCATGGTCGAATCCTTGGGTGGAAGTGCGGTTCGGGAGTCCTGCCATCACATCAGGCGGGGAGCGGTGGTCGTGCCGCCCCGCAGCGACTGGCGATGGAAAGAATCTGAAAACGGCACTCACCCACGGATCACCAGCCTCTGGATGATCGGTAGGTGATCGGCGGTGATGCTGGCGACGCCCCACGATCGGTGGAATTCGGCGCGCAGTACACCTCGTAGCACCCGTGCGCGATCATTCGTCTGTCTATGCCCGGAGATTCATCTATGCGCTGCCCCGTCCGAAGCACGTTCCGCTCCAGCCTGCCAGCGATGGTGCTGCTGGCCCTCGGGGACGCTGCGCCGCTCCACGCTCGCCACGCTCATCACGCTCGCCACGCGTCACACGTCCTCGATGTGCCGAAGTCGGCCTGCGATGCGACGTCATTCCAAACGATCCTCGAGGCGACTCCCGCCGATCTGTCACCCATCGCGGCCCGCGCGGTGTGGTTAGACGCGCAGCGACTTCGCTGGCCGGACATGCCCTCGAGCGGGCGCTACCGGCTGGTGTACAGCGCCCGTGGCCAACTGATCGTGAACGTCGGGCAGCCCGTTCGCGGCCTGGACGGGGCACTCTCGTTAACCGTCGTACCGGCAGAATCAGCGGATCGGGCGCCCGCGCGTTTCGGCTACGTGCAGGATGGCGTCACGCTGGTGGTGGCGGGGAAGGACCGTCTACGTCTTGATGACGGGCTACGTGGTCAGCTCCTCGTGGTGAACGAGGATCAGGAGGGGCGGGTGGTCGCCGTCTCCTCAGCGCAGCTCGCAGGGGCAGTGGATGCGCGCTACGCGACGGCCGACCGTGT
>JANOPS010000401.1:0-5334 GCA_031421995.1 Gemmatimonadaceae bacterium | reverse complement strand
CAAGTCGGCCACACCCGACAAGCCCGGCGATTTTTCCGGTGGCGCAGTCGAGATCAAGACGAAGGAGTTCCCCGAGAACACCATTCGGCAGTTCACGATTTCGCAGGGCTACAACTCGCAGGCCACGTTCCAGAATTTGCGCTTCCCCGAGCGAACGGGGATGGATTACCTCGGTATTGACAACGGGAAACGTGCTCCCTCTTTTCGTCCGCCAACGGCAGCGCTGAAAGACCCGTTTGTTGTTGAACAATTTGCGGAGGGCATTCGCAACACGTGGAATCCTAAGGTTGCGCGCGTGCTGCCGAAGCTCGGCCTCAGCGCGACCGTTGGCGGGCAGCGTCCATCTGAGAACGTACAGCTAGGCTATGTGTTCTCTTTGACGTATTCATCTGCGGCGGAACGACTCGCCGATCGGTTTTTTGGCTTCTACTCGGCTCCGGATAGTCCTGCGGAACGCGGATACGTGTACCAAGACTCCAAGAACACTGTCGACTGGGGCGCCGTTGGGAACCTTTCGCTGCGACTTGGCAAGAATGCGAAGCTTGGCTGGAAAAACCTGTACACACGCAACGCCGAAGAACTGTACAGCGAAAGTGTGGGATTCAACGCCGATCTCACCGGCGATCTGCGTCAGTATCAGTTTCAATATGTTGAGCGAAACCTTGTGCAATCCCAGCTCGCCGGTGAACACCTGCTGCCGTCGCTCAATTCCTCACGTCTTGAATGGAAAGCCACCGTTGGGCAATCGGGGCGCAACGAGCCGGACAACCGGCAGGTGCGCTACGGACGCAGTGAAGGCAGCGGGGATCCGTTCCAGCTGTTGCGAAACAACGACACATGGATGCGGACGCTCGATGACCAAACCCGGTCTGCGCAGGTCGACCTGACGGTGCCGCTGCGGTTCTTGTGGACGGACTTCTCGTTCAAGACTGGTGCCTTGGCTCGTACCAAGCGCCGGAAGTTTAACGGAGAGCTCTTCACGTTCAGCCCATCGTTTACCGCCTCACTGCCCAACGATTTGCGGAGCCTTCCGCCTGAATTAGTGTTCCAGCCGGAGAATATCGGCTCGTTGTTGGTTTTGACGGCCCCAGGCGGCGTGGCGCAACCATATGATGCCGACGATGACATCACCGCCGCCTACGGAATGCTTGACTTGTTCTTCGGTGGGAAACTGCGGCTGGTCACGGGCGCGCGGCTGGAGGACTGGCGCGTGGATCTGTTCGACGGCGGACGAGCACGTTTCGCTGTTGGCGATTCGACGCTGCAACCAACACGTCGGCGCAATCGCGATGTCCTGCTATCAGCGAACGCAACCTACGCGCTTTCGGAACGTGCCAATTTTCGCGTGGCGGCTTTTCAAAGTGTGTCGCGACCGGATACCCGCGAACTCTCTCGCGATGAGTACACCGAGATTGCTGGCAGCTGTTCCACGATCGGTAACCCCGACCTGCAGCGCGGGCGGGTATCCAACGCAGATGCACGCCTAGAGTGGTATCCGCGACCTGGTGAGGTGTTCTCGGCCAGTGGATTCTACAAACGGTTCGCCAACCCCATCATCCGCGTGGTTGACGCTCGGAACCAGTGCACCTACGGCATTGCCAACGCAGCGTCGGCGGAGAATCTTGGCGGCGAACTGGAGATGCGAAAGGATTTGACGTTTTTGCCGTCAGTGTTTGTCGGCCTGAGCCTCTCACTCAATGTGACGTTGGTGCGCAGCAGTGTGACGATATCGCCGAGGTTCGGTAACTACGATGCCGGTCTCGATCTCGAGGGGCAGTCGCCGTATGTGGTCAATGCGGGGTTGGCGTACACGAGCAGGAAAGGTGGGCTCAGCGCCTCCGTCCTCTACAACGCGTTTGGCAATCGAGTCTTGCGCTACGGTTTCGCGAGTTCAGGCGGCGCAAATGCGAAGCAGGGACCGAATATTCTCGAGCGAGGCCGCAGTTCGCTGGATGCCAAGGTGCAGCGCGTGTTCAGTGAGCGATTCTCCATGTCTGCATCGGCGAAGAATCTCACCAACCAGCGAGTGCAGTTCTTTCAAATCGTCGCCACAGGTGAGGAAAGTACGGGTCGGGCAACGCCAGGTGTCTCTTTCGATCTCGGGGTGTCCATTGCGCGCTAAAGTCCTCTCGCGTTTGCGGCTTGTTGCCGCATCTGCGCTGGCGTTTGTCGGCGCTTCGTGCAAAACCGTCGACGAGCCGCTGGCCGGAAATCCTTTGGCTGCCTCGGAGCTGACGGCTGAAGCGGTGGGTTTGTCAACGATTCGGGTGTCATGGCGTCCGTCGGGCGACCGCACCGTAACCGGCTACGAGCTTCAGCGTCGTCGTGATCTGACTGGTGAGTTTGAAGTATTGGAGCAGTCGGTAGGCGCTGCGGGCGCTGCGAGGGTCGTCTATTTCGATACGAAGGTGGAGCCGAATCGCTACTACGGGTATCGTGTGCGGGCCCTTTCTCCCCTCGGCGGAAAATCGGTGTTGTCCAACGTTGCCGGCGACAAGACGTCGCCGACTCCCGGCCTGACCATTCGGCTGTCGACGGAGGTCGCCACACCTGAGGCTGCCGATCTCGACGGCTTTCTGGTTGTAGTTCGTGGTCGCGCCGACACCACATCGTTCGCCATCGGGCTGAATAGCACGCGTCTCGTGTCGCCGCTCGCGCCAGGCACCTACTCGGTGGCCCTTCGCGGACTGGCCGCGAACTGCGCAACCACCATCGCTTCGGACACGGTCAAAACGATCTCGATTACCAATCAGGGAGTCGCGACGGTCCAAGAGGCCATGTTTCTTGTGAGCTGCCGCGATCCGCAGAAGGCAAGCATTGTAGCCACGCTCACCGTAGCTGGCGACACGATCGATGCAGACGGCGTGACGATCACCGCATCCGGCATCATCCGCGCCCCCAATACGCCGCCGAGTGAACGCGCCTACTTCCAGAGCCTCGTTCTGGGCGGCACCACCGGCAGCAGCGTCCGTTTCGATAACCTGCGCCCGG
Organism: Gemmatimonadaceae bacterium; assembly: GCA_031421995.1. Lineage (GTDB taxonomy): Bacteria > Gemmatimonadota > Gemmatimonadetes > Gemmatimonadales > Gemmatimonadaceae > Gemmatimonas. The sequence goes on along the minus strand of JANOPS010000401.1, from coordinate 2,343 downwards.
GCGACTACGAAATTTCGATTGCCGACGTCGAGACGCCGTGTGTGCTCGACGGACCGCGCAAGTTTGATCTGCAGCCGCGCGCGTTGGCGGTCGATACGGTGCGCTTCTCGCTCAATTGCCGCAAGCCGATCATTCCACCGGATACCGTCGGCCGTCCGTTCATCTTGCGGCACCGCTGGGCCACGGCCACGGCACGACCGGGTGACAAGATTGCGCTGCTCACCTCGTTCGATGCGACTGCGCAACCGACTCAGCAGATCGCGGGTGTTGCGGCGGACATCAATTTTGACCGGGCCGTCGTGCGGTACGACAGCTCTCGGACCACGCGCGAATTCGATATCACGGTCGTCAACCAGCTCACACCAAGCGCCCTCTCGATAGCTGCCGCGAATACCGGAGGGACGGGCCTGACCGGCAACATCGACATCGTGCGTACGTGGTATACGGTGGTTGGCGCTGTTGGTGCGGTTGTGACCACCGCCACGAAGCTCGGCGACGTGCTCACGCCACAGGTGACCTTCCTCAATAGCAAAGTGCGGGTCTCGGAGGGGACGCTCACCATCGCGGCCGGTGGCGCGACCAACCAAGCGCCAACGGCCGCGATCACGGGTCCGTCGACGGCAACCGCAGGCGTGTCGGTCTCGTTCTCGGGAGCGGGTTCCACCGATCCTGACGGCACGATTGCGTCGTACACATGGAACTTCGGTGACGGAACGACCGGGTCGGGTGCGACGGTCGCCAAAACGTTTGCGGCGGCGGGTACGTTCACCGTGCGACTCACGGTCACCGACAACCTTGGCGCGACCGGCACACGCGACCAAGTCGTGACCGTGTCTGGTGCTGCGTTATCGGCGGGCACCATCACCGGTGTCGTATCATCCGTGGCCCGTGGCGCGCTGACTAGTGTGACCGTGACTGTCGCCGGTGGCGGCACCGCGCAAACGAACGCGACCGGGGCGTATACAATTACTGGCGTTGCTGTTGGCGCGCGGTCGGTGTCGCTCAGCACGTTGCCGGCCGGATGCACCGCTCCCGCGGCACAGGCCGTGACGGTCACCGCGGGCGTGTCCACAACGGCCAACATTACCGTTGTGTGCACGCCGCTTGCCGGTGCAACCGGAACGGTCACCGGACGCGTGGCGCGCGGCACGGGCGGTGCGGCGATCGCGGGTGTGCTCGTGGTGGTGCAGCCAACAGGCGGTACGGCACTCACGCCCGCAGCCACGTCAGCGACGGGTACATACACCGTTGCGAATGTGCCCGTTGGCGCGGGCACCGGGAGCATCACGGTCACCGATCTTCCCGTGGGTTGCGCGACGCCGAGTTCGTTGCCCTACAGCGGCCTGACGTCGGGTGGCACGGTCACCGTGGATATTGCCGTCACCTGCCAGACGATTACCACCGGTGCAGTGAGTGGGACGGTGACGCAGAGCCCGAGTGGTGCCGTACTTGCCGGCGTCACGCTGACACTGACTCCGACCGGTGGACAAGCGCTCACGCCCGTAGTCACCGCGGCAGCAGGCACCTACAGCATCAGCAACGTGCCCGCGGGCGGTGGGAGTGTTGCCGTGAGCACGTTGCCGGCAGGATGCACCAATCCCGGCCCGCAGGCGTACAGCGGCGTGGTGGCGGGCGCTACGGTGACACGGAACATCGTGGTGGCATGCACGCCTCCGCCCGTCACGTATCCGGTCAGCCTGGAGTACGGTCCCATCACGAACACCGGACCGACGGGGAGGCAGGTGCAAATGCGTGTGCGGTGGAACGTGGGTGCGATCCAAGTCGTCGGTCTGTCATTCTCGCTTGGGTTTGACGGCACAAAACTCTCGTATGCAAGTCGACAGTTCACGTCGATGTTCGACTTCGGCACACTCTTTGTTGCAGATCCCAGTACGGCAAACGCCTTGCTGAATGCAGCGTATGGCGCTGTCAGTCCGGCGTTCGAGACGGGCAGTTTTATCGCGGTCGCCTTCACCTTCAACATTGCGACTGGGTTTTCGGGAAGCATCACCCCGACGCTTGCGGTGACCGAAGCGACGCGCCTGAATGACACGACGTCCCTCACGGCGCGGTCGCCCGTCACGCCACCGTCGGTGCTCGTCATTCCATAATCATGCGCCACGCACTCGTGAACACACGAGTGCGGTGGCGCATGAACTGAAGAAGCGAAAGAGCGAGTCGTGTGATGTTACACGGAAACTCTGCAACGATTGTGTGAGCAAAATCGCCGATTTTTGGTACACGGCAATGTCTGTATTCGTGACGGGATGCGCCCATCATCTTGCTTCCACGCACGACGTCTTACTTGCCACACGATCGACAAGAGCAAACCTGGCGAAAGCC
>JANOPS010000400.1:0-17251 GCA_031421995.1 Gemmatimonadaceae bacterium | reverse complement strand
GCTCGACGTGGCGCACTGCCTCCGGTCCGCGCGAAGGCTGGAGCATCTTCAGCTACCGCGCTTCCGACTCGACGTACCTCTACTATGGCCTCCGAGCTGGCGGCTCCGTGGAGCCGATGCGTGGACGCCGACTGGTCGACGGATGGGAGTTCGTAGGTGTGTCTGGCGCGGGGCCTACGCGGCAGCGCGCGCGTGTCACCATCACGCGGTTGAACCAGAAGCGCTTTCGGCTGGTTGCGGAAGCCGCGGTTGGCGACGGTCCGTGGACGACGGAGGATACGGAGCACTACGTCCCGGCCTCACCGCGGTGATGAATCTGCGACCAAGGCCACAGAGCCACCGGGTGCAACGGTCGGCCCGCTGCCGAACCGGGGCATTTAGCCGAGTATGTGCTTCACCGCAAGCAGGCCGGCGTGCGTCGATTATTCGGGACCGTCGAGATGGACCCGAGCTACAACTACAAAACGCAGCGCAAGAAGCGGTGAAGGTCTTGGTAGATACTTTGGCGTGGTCGCTCGCGGTCTTCACGACCGATAAGGACTTTGACGCGCTAGTTCGCGCAGAGAATCAGGCTTCCCATCGCCTGCTGCAGAAAACAGGTGCATGATTCCGCCGCTGGGGGTATCGCCGATGCCGTGCCCCACCGTACGGTCTGGCGGCGTTGGTTGAGCGTCACGTTCAATGCTTGGACCCGCAGCTCGGGCGGCACGACACCGACCTGCGGGTAGTCGGCGCGAAGCGCCGCGAAATCTGACCGGAGCACGCGCTCAAACAGCAGTAGACGATAGGCGGTATCCATCGTGCCGGTTGTCATGCGGGAGTCGACCGCGCCGCAGATCGGGCCTGTTGCGGCAACGGGACCACACCGGGTGACCGTCCAACGGCCCGAGAGTGAGTCGACGACGGTCGAATCGAGTACTCGCTGTCCGCCCGCGTAGGCATCGGTGACCCAGACAATGCGGCTGGGGCCAGCAACGACCTCGGGGCCTGCCGACGAGCTCGCGCACGCGGCGAGCGCGAGGCCTGCGGCGGCGATGCTCGAGAGATTTCTGAACGACGGACCTGGGCGTTGGCGAACGGCGCGCAGCATGGGCATCGGTACCATGGCTATTCCGGGCGGTGCGCTACGGCGTAGGCACCGTCAGTGGCGACGTTGCGTACCCACGGTACATCGGCAACACCCTGCACTACCCGGCAACTCGCGACGTTGTCACAGCAGGGCACACGTGGCCGGTTCGCGCGTGCTCCGCGCCTGCGCTTCGCCCGAGTTTGCGGCTACGTCGCGGGCCGAACGACGTGTGAGGCGAGGAGTTCCGAAAATGCGACGGCCGATAGCCCGTCGACGTCGGCGTTGAGCGCGAGGCGCAAGGCATCGTCGAAATACACGTAGCTGTGATCCTCGGGATCTTGCAGGTCGTTCTCGGCGATATGCGCCCACACCCGATTCGTGATGTCACGATCGCCAACGGCATCGTCGCCGATCAGCGCGGCGAGGGACGCTGACGGCGTCACCGGCCAGAAGACGAGGTCGTCGCTGTCGAAGCGCGCGCCCTTGGCGATGGTGGCCGCGCGCACCGTGGCGGCGACAGCATCGGGGAGCGGCACGAGGTCTTGGTTCGCGGCTTCTTCGATCTCGTCAGTACCCGCGTCGTCCTCGTCGTCGCGATCGTCGTCGTCGCGTTCCTCGTCGCCATCATCGCGGAGCTCGTCGTCCGCGTTGTCGTCAGCGTCGCTTACGTCACGTGCTCCAGGGTTCGCTCCCACGCCAGGAGGCTTGTGGGCCGCGAAGGGAATCGGGTCGAGCAGCAGCGCCTCAGCCAGCTCCACGAAGACCGCATCGGCGTCCACGTCACCAAGTAGAATGGCGTCGCCGTCGCTCGCCACTTCTTCCAGCGAGGCGAGACTCCACATGTCCACGATGACGGCGACGCCAACGATCGCGTTTTGCGGTAAGCGATCGATATCGGCAATGGCCCGCAGGCCGAACGCTGCCAAACGGTCGGCGAACTCGGGGTCGGACTGCATCCGTTCCCACGCCTCGCCGTCGACGTCCGCGTCGGCCACGATGGCTACTGTGCCGCGGTATGCGTCGGGTGCGCTGCGTGGAAAAAACCTCGCCTCGCCGCGTGCCGCGAGGGTGGCCCAAGGTTGCAGTAACGTGAGCGTGCGCATCAGATCACCAATCCGTAGGCGTGTAGTCTTTCAGGAACTTGCCCCAGATGTGGGTTCCTGTGTTGATGCCGTCAATGATCGGATCCACGATGCGTGCCGCACCGTCAACGATATCGAGCGGCGGATGAAAGCGATGTTCTTCCACCTTGCGCGCGGCGATCTCGACGGGATCTTCGTCGGTCACCCAGCCCGTGTCGACGGCATTCATGTGAATGCCGTCGTTGTAGTAGTCGGCGGCGGCGGTGCGCGTCATCATGTTGAGCGCCGCCTTGGCCATGTTGGTGTGCGGATGCCGCGTGGTCTTGAAGCGACGATAAAACTGTCCTTCGACGGCCGACACGTTCACGATATGCTTGTCGCGGTTGTCGGTGCGCAGCATGAGTGTCTTGAGGCGCGCGTTGATCAGGAACGGCGCGACGGCGTTCACCAACTGGACTTCCAGCAGCTCGACGGCCGGTACCTCGTCCATGAGCATGCGCCACGAGTTGCGGTCGCGCAGGTCGATCTGCTGCATGTCCTGATCGAGCTTGCCCTGTGGAAACAGATGTGCTTGCGGCGAGGCCTCGTCGGGCAAGAGCGCGATCTGCGACAGCTCGGCGGCATGCGTGAGTCCAGCTACTTCGGTGAGTTGTCGCGCCGCCAAGGCGCCGGCGACGCCGGTCTCGGATGGCGTGCTGTCGGGCAGCATGTTGTACGCGCGTACCCCTTCGTACGCGCCAAGCAGGGCACGGGTGTGCTCCGGCATCGCGCCGATGGCGGTGGTTTCGAGCTCCATCATGTGCTGATAGAATTCCGGCGGACGGCGCACCGTTTGGCAGGCATTGTTGACGATAAAGTCCAGCCGCTCGTGTGTCTGATTGAGCTGATGACAGAACGCCTCAACGCTGGGCGTGTGGCGAAGATCAAGCCCAAAGATTTCCAGGCGGTGCGCCCACGTTTCAAAATCCGCTTCGGCGGCATATCGCATGGCGGAGTCGCGCGGGAAGCGCGTGGTGACGATCAGATGTGCACCGGCGCGCAGCAGCTTGATGCCTGCCTGATAGCCGATCTTGACGCGACCACCGGTGAGCAGCGCGACGCGCCCAGTGAGGTCGGCCAGTTCACCCCGTTTGGCGAAGTTGAACGCCGCGCACGCTGGGCAGAGCTGATCATAGAAATGGTGCAGCTCGGCGAACTTCATTTTGCACACGTAGCAGTGCTGCGGCTCAAGCGCTTCGCGAAAGTCCGGGTCGCTGATGGTGTCCTGCGCATCACTCCCAGGCAGCAGATAGTTGGGCGTGGTAAACACCGTTTGACGGCGCAGCTCGCGGATGCCTGTGGTGTTGAGCTGCGCTTCCGCGTGTTGAATGTGTTCGCGCCGGTCGGCCTTGCGTTGCCGCTTGGTGGCCTTCACCATCTGGCGCCGGCGAATGGCGTCTGGACGCGAGACCTCACCGGCGGCGCGCAGGAAGCGATTGCGGTCCACCTCGGGGATGTTGAGGAGGAGATCGCGATCGTTGGCAAAACGCTCAAGCAGCGCGGTGGCGGCGTGGAGTTGGTCGTTCAGGTCTGGACTGAGTGACATAGCCCTGTAAACTAGCGACGTGGCCTCTCCGCGGTTGAGCCCAGCGTGAGAGGACGACGCGACCTCTGCGCACTACCAGTCTTCGGGTCGATCCATTGGCAGCCGAAAATACCACCACTCGCCGTCTGGCGACCAGCCCTCGTCTTCGGCATTCGCGGCACCCCAAATACATCCTTCAGAGGCTTCCGTGGCGGCTACAAAACGGGTGTCGAATGCCAGCAGGGTGTCTCGGATCCCCTCTTGTCCATCGCGCGCCGCGGGGGGCACACCACGCACCGTGCGTGCGATCAGGTTGCGAAGGTCCATGTCATTCAGATAGTCGTCGAAGGTGAGCGTGTAGCCCAGCTCGATTTCCGCGACGATCTCTCCCCAGCGCTCGATGAGCATGGGCAGGGTCGGGACGTGGCTTTGCGAGGAATCCTTCATGCGATAAGGCTCATGTTCGTGCTCTGGGAATTGCGATCGCCGCCGCTCATGGCGCTGGCGGGCGTTTGGCTTGTCGACGGAAATAGGATTCGCCGTCGTTGGGTTTAAAATAGGTGCGGATGGTGCGATCGGGGTTGAAGGCCAGAAATGCCCCGTTGGACTTGTCGAATCGCGACACCACACCGTCGGCAGGTCTCACGATTTCCAGCACCATGCCGCCGGCCGGCGCGTCCCGCAGCGTTTGGGCCATCGCGAGGTACGTGTCGAGGGAGATCGAGCCGAATTCCCGACCGTGCTTTTCGTAGTGCTCCACCAGGCGGGTACGCGAGCGGAAGCCAATGCCGGCCCCGTTGGCTGAGGACGTACGGGCCCCAGGGACCGCCATCGGCGAGGTCGAAGGCGACATGGAGTTGGCTGGAGCGCCATTGGCGCGGGCGCTCGGCGCTCGGCGCTGCGTGGTGTCACGAGATCGCGCCGTGGTGTTCTGAGATCCGTACACGACGTACGCAATGACGGCGGCGACGAGGAACGCGATGAGTCGTTTCATGGGACGAGCGAGAGAGCGAACTGACGGCGCGGGAGGTGATGCGTGTAAGATACGGGGGGACAGACTTCCTTGCCGCTTGGCGCGTCACCGGGCTGGGGGCCTCATCGTTTCGCCTTCTCCCGACTTACGACCATGACTGTCGTCGCCGACCTGTTAGCGCTGCTGGAACTCGAAGCCCTTGAGATCAACATCTATCGTGGCCAGAATCGTGACCTCGGAACAGGCCGCGTGTTTGGCGGGCAAGTATTCGCGCAAGCGTTGGTTGCCGCGCGCCGCACCGTCGACGAGCCGCGTGAGGCGCACTCCGTGCACGGCTACTTTCTGCGCGCCGGCGACCTCAAGGCGCCGATCGTGTTCTTCGTCGATCGCCCGAGAGATGGAGGGAGCTTCACCAGCCGCCGCGTCACAGCCATTCAACACGGCGAGGCGATCTTTCACCTCTCGGCGTCGTTTCATGTGACCGAGGAGGGCTTGGAGCATCAGGCGTTGCCGCCCGACATGCCGCCGCCGGAGTCGTTGCGGCCGGAGTTGGATATCGTGCGCGAGAAGGTCGCGCAGTTGCCGGAATCGTTGCGCCGCGTGCTGACGCAGGATCGGCCTATCGACTTTCGGACTGTACCACCAGAGCAACTGGAGCAAGGGCGCGAGCCGCGTCGCGCGGTGTGGTTTCGCGTGGTGTCGCCGTTGCCTGATGACGTGATTGTGCATCAAGCGATTGTGGCATATGCATCCGACTACGGGTTCTTGCCCACGTCGCTCGTCGCGCACGGCGTGTCGTACCGTGACCCGCGCCTGCAACTGGCGTCGTTGGATCACACTCTGTGGATGCACCGTCCGTTTCGCGCCGATGAATGGTTGCTGTATGTCATGGACAGTCCCTCGGCGTCGGGGGCGCGAGGGTTTGTCCATGGGCAGCTCTTTACGCAGGATGGAACGTTGGTGGCGTCGACCGCCCAAGAAGGGCTGATACGGTTGCGGGATAGCAAATAGGCGCGCTCCGCATCGGTTGATCGGAGGGCACTGACGCGTGACGTGGCAATCGGAGCACGCAGGAAGCTGATGCATGGCTCGCTGCGCGAACCCGTGCTGCATGTTGACCAGCTTGGAAATGTGGCGTGTCGCGCGGCCGCGACACGTGCTGCGCGGAGCCAACGACGTGAGCAGGTACCCCGCTATTTCTCGAAGTCGCACGTCTCGTCTTCCAGGCTGGCGTCTCGCTTCTCGGTCAGAAGTAACAGAAGTATCAAGAAAGAGCCGGCGCTCGAAGACGGAGGGTCTCTCCGCTGATACAAATTCGTGGCACGGGCGTTGCAGCAACTGCCCAAAGTTCCCCCAAGTGCAGATGCCACGCAACAGTGTGGAACTGCAGATTGCGGGGAACTTGACGCGCCGCCGTGAGATCACACGGCCGTGTCTCACTCCACCCAAATTTGGAGGCTGGACCATTGCGCAAACTCACTAGCAGCGAGCTCGTGTCGGTTTATGGCGGCGGAGGGTACCACTGCCCGCCACCGCCACCACCGCCGTGCGGCAGCGGCAGCAAAGGAAAGGGTTCTAAGGGCAAGCATGGCAGCAAGGGCAAGGGCAGCAAGCGCAAGAAGGGCAGCAGGGGCCACTAGCCCTGATTCGGGCCCCGCGGCCAGCCGTCCCTGTGCGCCTCCATGTCGTCGCGCTCCGGGGATGGTTGGCCGCGTAGTTGCGGGGTGCGACGTGGCGCGTTATGAAGGCTGAAGCAACATGCACGTATGCTTCCCCTCCGACCGCTGGTACAACGCGCTCCGCCAATGATTGATTCGCATCGCCACAACGAAGGACCGACGAACACCGGCGCAACGGACGAGGAGATCTTCCTCTTGGGCCAGCCGGCACTCTGGGAGTATCTCGAGTTTGTCAAGGAGTCGGTTGTCGGCGGGTCGGCTATGGATCCAGCCGAAGTCGCTGCCGAGTGGCGCGCCGCGCACGCGTACTATGAGTCGCTGGAGAGCAGTCAGTCAGGACTCGCCGACTCGGCGCAGTGCAGTCCATTGCCGGTCGAGCTCTCGGCTGCCGCGGCGCTTGTTCGCGACCATCCCACGTATCGAAAGACGTACGACACCCTCCCATCCGAATTCGGCCTGGTCGAACTGGACAAACTGGTCGTTTGTCAGAACTCGGTGACGTGGAGCTTCGTTGATGCGATCACGGCGCGGCTTGGCGCGGTGCCAGCCCTGGACAAGCTCTTTGACGTGTGCATGCCACTGGTCGCGCGAGACCTGCCCGTCCAGGGGCACCCGATGGGCTCAAAGCGGTTCATCTTTCGCTCCGTGTCGAACGATTTCCGTTTTCATGAAGCAGCGCTGCTTCGCCCGGATCAAATCAGCGGCTACCACTCGTTCGGACCGGTCTCCGGTGCCGTCGGACTTGTGGTTGGATTCGGTTCGAATTTTCTGAGTGTGATCAAGGTCGGCACGCGGCTGCTTCTGCACGACGGCTATCATCGCGCGTGTGCGTTGCGGTCGCTTGGGGTGACCCACGTGCCGTGCGTCATCACGCCGGTCGCAACGCACGACGAGCTTGAGGTGATCGCCAAAACCTCGGTCGCCCGGAACCCGGACTTCTTCTTCAAGTCACATCGTCCGCCGCTGCTCATGGACTACTTCGACCCGAAGATCCGGAAATCATTGACCACGCACAAGCTCGTGCGCATGATCGAGGTGAGCTACGAAGTGAAGGAATACCTGGTGCCAGCGTGACTCCGCGGTCGCGGGACGGTGCCTAAGGCGTCGTTGGTCCGTGTTGTGGACCAACTGGGGAGTCGATGGAGGGTTCGAGCCGGGACGTGGCGCGACTGTTGCATAGATGAGGTCGTATATGCGACGAACGATCGATGAGTGATACCCCGTTGTTCCGGGAAGAAGCATTGGACGCCCAGCGCACACAGTGGCTTGGCACCGTGCTCCTCGTGCCGCGCGCGTCGCAGACCCTGCTGACGGCCGTCGGCGCGTCGGCCGCTGTCGCACTCGTGGCGCTGCTCTGGTTTGGGTCGTACACGAGAACGGCGCACATCGGCGGTTGGCTGGTTCCCCAGAATGGCTTGGTACGGGTCTTCGCGCCTCAAACGGGTGTGATCACCAGCGTAAAGGTGCGGGAAGGTGACGACGTCGCTGTGGGCGATCCTCTCTTCGTCGTCTCGGCGGAAGTGCAGAGCTCGACGCGAGGCGCCACTGGGCTTGAGGTCGTGCGGCTACTGGCTGACCGACGCAAGAGCCTGCAGGACGCCGCGCTCCGACGTTCTGAGCAACAGTCACTGCAATCACGGGCGCTCACAGAGCGCTTGGCGGCACTCCGCGCCGAGTTGGTGCAGCTGGAGCGCGGCATCACGTTGCAGCAACAGCGCGCGTCGCTCTCAATGGCCTCAGAAGCACGCGAACGCGAACTTCGTCGCCAGGGCCTCTTGTCTGAGGAGGGGATGCAGACGGCCGAAGAGCGCCGTATTGATCAGTCCGCGAAGCTGAACGATTTGCAACGCGCGAAGCTTTCCATGCAGCGAGACATCATTGCACTCCGTGAAGAGTTGGACGCATCACCGCTGAAGACGGACGCGGATCTGGCTGGTATCCAGCGGGAGGTGGCCGCTATCGATCAGCAGCTTGCGGAGGCCGAGTCGCGACGCGAAGTGGTGGTGCCTGCGCCAGCCTCGGGCGTTGTGACCACACTGCAAGCGGAGATCGGTGCACGGCCAACCGCCAGCGTTCCGATGCTGAGCATCGTGCCCAGGGGCTCGCACCTCGAGGCACATTTGTTCACATCCAGCAAGTCGGTTGGCTTTTTGCGAGCTGGTCAGCGAGTGCGCGTGCGGTATCAGGCGTTTCCCTATCAGAAATTCGGTCACGCCGACGGGGAATTGGTCAGCATATCCGGAACGGCAATCAACCCCAAGGAACTGCCGGCGCAGCTCGACGGTCTTACCAGTCTTGTTGCATCGACCGATCCCGTCTACCGACTCGTCGTTCGTCTCGCGAAACAATCCGTGTCAGTGTACGGCGCGCCGAAATCGTTGCAGCCAGGGATGCAGTTGGACGCAGATGTCGTGATTGAGCGGCGACGCTTGATAGAGTGGGTTCTTGATCCGCTCTTCACGATTACGGGTAAGTGGAACCGATGAGGTTCGCCGAGGGCCTCAACCTGCCGTGGGGAACGCGACTCCCCATGGTGTTGCAGTCGGAGGCGGCTGAGTGTGCGTTGGCCTGCGTAACGATGGTCGCGCGGTATCATGGCGCACCGGTGGATCTCGCCGCCGCGCGACGGCGCTTCGGCCTGTCGCTGACTGGCGCGACCTTGGCTGATGTGGTGCGAATCGGCGATCGTCTGAAGCTTGCCTCGCGCGCCGTACGGCTCGAACTTGACGAGCTGCCGCAGTTGCCAACGCCGTGCATCCTGCACTGGGACTTGAATCACTTCGTCGTGCTCAAGAGTGCCGATGCAAGTGGCGTGGTGATTCACGATCCGGCCGCAGGCGCGCGACGACTGTCGATGGCCGAGGTGTCGAAGCATTTCACGGGCGTCGCCCTGGAGTTGACGCCCACCGGCGGATTTGAGGCCGCCGCGCCGCCACCGCGCATCAAACTGCGCGCCATGATGGGACAGCTGGTCGGTCTCAAGCGCGCGCTTGGGCATGTATTCGTGCTGGCGTTGGCGATTGAGATCTTCGCGGTCACGAGCCCGTTTTTCATGCAGTGGGTCGTCGATCATGCACTGCTGACGGGCGATCGTGATTTGCTGTTGACGCTGGCCCTCGGATTCGTGCTCCTGCTGCTGCTGCGGGTGGCTGTGACGGCGCTTCGCGGCTGGACGTTGATCGGCCTGGGTGCATCGCTCACGGTGCAGGGTCGCGGGAATCTGTTTACGCATTTGGTGAACTTGCCGCCCGCGTACTTCGAGACGCGGCATTTGGGTGACGTGATGTCGCGGTTCGCCTCGCAGGATTCCATTCTGCGGGCGATAACCACGGACGTCGTCGAGGCCGTGCTGGACGGGCTGCTCGCGAGTATTACGCTCCTTGTCATGTTCCTCTATTCGCCGACCTTGACGCTGGTCGTGCTTGCCGGCGCCGTGCTCTACGGAGCGCTGCGGTGGATCTCCTTTTCCGCGCTTCGGCAGGCGTCGTCGGAAGCGCTGGTCTGGTCCGCACGGCGCGACTCAAGCTTCCTTGAGACGTTGCGTGGCATTCGGACGATCAAGCTGTTCAATGCCCACGAGGACCGACGCGGCCACTGGCTCAACCTGCTGGTTGAGGCCCTCAACCGTCAGATCACCACGCAGCGTATTCAGCTTGTCATGCGGATGGCCAACTCGCTTGTCGTGGGTGGCTTGGCGATTCTCGTCATCTGGCTGGGCGCGAAGCGCGTGATGGACAACACGATGTCCGTGGGTATGATGCTGGCGTTCGTCGCGTACAAGGATCAATTCCTCGATCGGGTGAGCGACCTGATCGACAAGGCGCTGGACATGCAAATGTTGCAGGTCCATGCGGAACGCTTGGCGGACATCGCCCTCACGCCGCCAGAGTCGCATGAGCAGTCGGTCACGCGATCGGTGACCGCGGGGAAGCCCGCGACGATCGAAGTCCGGAACCTGCGTTTTCGCTATAGCGAGAGTAGCCCGTGGATTCTCGACGGTGTGAGCTTCCGCATCGAGGCGGGCGAGTCGGTGGCGTTTATCGGCGGTTCTGGTTCAGGCAAAACAACGCTCCTCAAGCTCTTGGCGAGTCTGCTTCAACCGACCGAGGGAGAGATTCTCGTCGACGGGCAACCCCTGGCGCGAACCGATGTGCGACAGTATCGCGAAATGATCGGGGTGGTGCTGCAGGACGATCAGATGTTCGCGGGATCGATTGGCGACAACATCAGCTTCTTCGCTTCCGGTCACAACGAGCAACGTGTTCGGGAATGCGCACGCATGGCGGCGGTTCATGAGGATGTGATGGCCATGCCGATGGCGTACGGCACGCTCACTGGCGACATGGGGACGGTCCTGTCCGGCGGCCAGAAGCAGCGCGTGCTCATCGCTCGCGCCCTCTATCGGCAGCCGAGTCTGCTGTTGCTTGATGAAGCGACGAGTCATCTCGACCTCGCCAACGAGAAGCTCGTCAACCAGGCCATCAGTGACTTGGCGATGACGCGCGTCATCGTGGCGCATCGGCCGCAGACCATCCAGTCGGCGGGCAGAGTCATCGTGGTTGAGAAAGGCAAGATCGTTGAGCAGGCGATGGGCGTGGGCGGCACACCGATTGCCCCGTTCTCCGGTGCGGTCGTCAATGACGGCTGGCTGGCGACGTGGAAGGCGAAGAACGCCCGGCGCGTGCCGGCCGGTGAACCACAGCCGGTGCGCCGCATCCTGGGTCTTAAATGATGAGGGCAGAACGATGAGCCGCGCGGGTGAGCATGTCCCGAGGGCGGCCTCGCCGTTGCCGATGGGTGATGGCGTTCAGGCAACTGCCGCGCCGATGGCGTTCCCTGCGGAATTCCAGCTCGTGCGGCGCAATCTCGGCGATGACGCCGCGTCGCCGGCACTGACCGGGTCGTTGCGTGAGGCCGGCTTTCACATGGGCGAAACACTCTACACGCGCTTCGGTGATTGGCTGTCATTGCGCGGCGACTCGGTGCCGGAACAATTATCGGATGACGTGTTCGCCACGCTTGTTGGCGAGTTTTTTGTGGTGTACGGGTGGGGCCATATCAACATTTCCCCGTTGAGTGAAGGGATCATGATGCTCGACGCGGCGGACTGGTGTGAAGCGCGGGCTGGAGGCAAGCACTGTCTGGTCTCGACCGGCGTGTTCTCCGGCTTCTTCGGCCGTTTCGCCGAGGCGCCGATCGCGGTGATGGAAGTGGAATGCAGTGCCTCGGGTCACCCGCACTGCCGGTTCCTCTTGGCGGCGGAGCACACGCTTCGTCGGGTACATGACGCGATGTTGCGCGGCGTGACGTACGCGCAGGCGGCGGCGCAGGAGTAGGGATTTCTGGCTGCCTCGACAGCAGGTGGTCTGGGATGATGGGCGCGGCGGCTTCGCGCGGTGCAGATTGTCTGTGTCGGCGGCGGCACGACGGCCCGTCCCTGTCTTCCTTTGACTGCTTTTCCCATGATGCCACGGTTTCGCCACGCGCTCCTCGTCTTCGCGTTCTGCTGCGTGACTGCCCCTCTGTATGCGCAAGTAGTACGTACCGCGCCCGCGTCGCTGCCACCGACCGGCGGACGCTACTCGCACACCGTCACGACTGATCTGCCGCCAGGCAGTCGATTCGTCATGATTGCCGGGCAGGTTGGTGCCGACAGTACCGGACGCGTGGTTTCGGCGGTGTCGGCGGAGCAGATGCGTGTGGCGTACGACAACCTCGAGAGCGCCCTGCGTGCGGCCGGCGCGACGTGGGACGACGTGCTCAAGACCACAACGATTCTGACCCGCGCCGAGGATATCGCGGTGCTGCGGGAGGTTCGGGCACAGCGATTTGCCGGACGTGCCGTGCCCGCCAACACGCTGCTGGTCGTTCAGGCGCTGTACGACCCCGGCGTTCTGTTTGAGGTGGAGGCGATTGCCGTGGTTCGTGGGCGCACGCGCTAAAGCGCAACAGTCCTTCACTAACTTCACGCGTACTCCGCTGTCCTGAGGACATTCTTGTTCATGTCGATCCCCACCGATCCGACCGTGGCTCGCGACGAGCACCAGCGCGCGGTCGCCGAGTTTCTGGCTGCCGCGCGCGCGGTGCCTGCTGCGCAGTGGGAGCAGAGGCCAGACGCGACGCACTGGTCGCCTGCGCAAATCGCCGAACACGTGCGCATGACTTACGAGGTCGTGGGCGCGCAGTTCTCCGGTGGGCCGGGCTTGCGCGTACGAACACCGTGGTGGCTTCGGCCCTTGCTGCGGTGGAAGTTTCTCAAGGGACTCCTTGAGAGTGGGGTCTTCCCGCGCGGCGCACGCGCGCCCCGTGAGATCCGTCCGGGTGAGGGTCCGTTTGAGCGAGAAACGCTCTTGGATGCGCTCGCCCGCGCGGCCAAGGATGTCGAAGACCGTTTTGTCTTGGGATGGTCCCAGCCTGTCAGCCCGATGACGCACCACGTGTTCGGCGCATTGAGCCACCCGCAAGGGGCGCGGCTTGTCACGGTGCACACGGCGCACCATGGCCGACAGATGCGCAGCATGATTTCGGGATCGTCGTGAAGGGACGATGTTGCTTGGCCTCGTCGCGCGCCATGGTGCGCGTGTCAGGGATTCCCTGCTGCCTTCGCCTCGTCGTCGCATGCACATATGATTGAGGCGCCCTTGGCTCTGCGAAGGGTTTGCACACCAACTCGAATCCACGCAGGAGCGCGCATATGACAATCCACATCGGCGACACGGCCCCCGACTTCACCGCGCAATCGACAGTTGGCACGATCCATCTGCATGAATACATCGGGAATGACTGGCTGTTCTTCTTCAGTCACCCTGGAGACTTCACGCCGGTGTGCACGACCGAGATTGGTCGAACCGCGCAGCTCGCCAAGGCGTTTGCGAAGCGCCATGTCAAACCGCTCGGACTCTCGACCGATAGCGTGGCCGAGCATCTGGCGTGGATCAACGACGTGAACGAGACGCAATCCACGACGGTCACGTTCCCAATTGTCGCCGACCCAGAGTGCGCGGTGGCGCGGCTGTACGGGATGATCCACCCGCACGTGAGCGAGACGGCGGCCGTGCGCACGGTGTTTATCATTGACCCGCACAAGAAGATTCGCCTTACCATGACCTATCCCATGAATGTCGGACGCAACTTTTCGGAAATCTTGCGCGTCATCGACGCACTGCAAACCGCCGATGCCAGACGGATTTCCACGCCCGCCGATTGGGTCGAGGGTGGCACGGTGATCATTCCGAACTCCATTCAAGGGAAGGAAGCTGAGGAGCTCTTTCCGCAGGGATGGAACGCAGTACGCCCATATCTGCGGACCACCACGCTCTGAGCAACGCGCCCCCTATTCCGGAGCAACGTGCCGGACGCGCGGAGCACAGTATTCATTCAGTCGCCGGGGCGACCACGGAACGCCTCGTCTGCCGCCTGACATCGCGTATCTGTTGCGGTACTTTTGGACTATGCGATCCGCCTTGCGTCTTTGGTCCTTGCTCGCGCCCCTGTTCGTCGCTCCGATGCGTCTCGTCACACAGCCTGCTGTCGCGATCCCGAAGGCGCAGCCTGCAGTGTGTCCGGAGACGGTGGCGGCTGGGAGCCGCTGCCTGTCCGGTCGCGACAGCGCTGGCGCGTACTACTGGTTTGCGGTGCCGCCCTCGTGGAACGGCACGTTGGTTGTGCATGCGCACGGCGGCCCAGAATTGGGCGAGCCGAAGGCCGATCGGGTGGCCGCCGATCTGTCGCGGTGGTCGGTGTGGACGCGCATGGGGTATGCGTATGCCGGTACCGGATTCCATCAGGGCGGCGTGGCCGTGCGCAGTGCTGCAGAGGATATCGAGCGTGTGCGCCAACTGTTTGTCCAGCAGATTGCCACCCCCACGCGCACTGTGCTGCATGGGCAATCGTGGGGCGCGAGCGTCGCCGCACGGGCTGCGGAACTGTCGGCGACGGCGAACAATGGTCGCTCGCCATATGTCGCGGTGCTGCTCACCGCGGGCGTGCTTGGCGGAGGCTCCCAGTCTTACGATTTCCGGTTCGACTTGCGTGCGGTGTATCAGGCGGTGTGCCACAATCATCCTCGTGCTGACGAGCCATCCTACCCACTGTGGCAGGGCCTGCCGCTTTCATCCAGCCTGACTCGCGCTGACCTGGCAAATCGCGTGGACGAATGCACGGGGGTGCGCAAGGCGGCGAGCGAACGCAGTGCGCAACAGCAGCGCAACCTTCAGGATATTCTCGGCGTGGTGGCCATTCCCGAGACCGCGCTGATCAGCCATCTCAACTGGGGCACGTGGCACTTTCAGGACGTGGTGTTCCGCCGTCTTGGCGGTCGCAATCCGTTTGGGAACGCGACGGTGCGCTACGTGGGGTCGCACGACGACGCCGCACTCAACGCCACCGTCTTTCGCGCTTCGGCCGATTCATCGGCGCGGGCTGATCTTGCTGCGGATACCGATCCGGTGGGGCGTATTCCCGTGCCGGTGCTCACGCTGCACGGCGTGAATGATCCAACGGCGTTCGTAGAACTGGAGTCGGTGTTTCGCGAGACGATGCGACGTGGCGGCAGCGGAGATCGGCTTGTGCAAGTGTTCACCGATGACAACGAGCATAGCTACTTGAGTGATGCGCAGTACGTCACCGCCATGCGCGCACTTCTGGCGTGGGCGGAACGCGGCGAGGCGCCGACGGCAGCCGGAATCGCTGCGCAGTGCCGTGGCGTTGAGGCGGTGTTTGCACCGGCGACCGGTTGTCGATTCCTGCCGAGTTATCAGCCGCGTCCGCTGAGCGCGCGGGTGCCGCGGCGGTAGGTTTGGCGCGGCACACGCCAGCGCACCGATGCGCCCGCGCTGCGCTATTCCGACGGGGGGGGTGCCACGAATCGACGGGAGTGCTGCTCATACGCGTGCGCGTACGACAAGAGCTGCGCGTCGCTCCCCGGAAGTCCGACGAAGGACAGATTACCAGCCGGCATGCCATTCGCGTCGAGACCTGCTGGCACGGAGACCTCTGGTAGGCCTAGCCAATTGCCGAAGCCCAGCGTCGTGCGCACGTCGGGCCACTTGTCGCTCGCGGCGGGTGCGGGAAAAGGCATGGTGGGATACACCATCGCGTTGATTCGCTGTGCGCGAAACGACTGCGCGAGCTGCTCGACGATCTCGCCGCGCGAGCGTGCGAACGAGACGCTGGCCGCGTCGCGTTCGTACGGTTGCTCGATGAGCTGTGCCATGTGTTCCCAATCGGGTGGGAGCACGTCGTAGAAAGCACGATAGGCGGCGAGTCCGCGCTGCACATCGCGCCGTGCATCGCCTTGCGCATCACGCTGTGCATCACGCTGTGCATCACGCTGTGCATCACGCTGTGCATCACGCTGTGCGCGTCGGTCATCATCGCTGCCACGACCCGCATGCTGTGCGGTGAAGTAGCGCCAGAGCGCGTTCGCCGTAGAGGCCGGCGCGTTCGCGTCCGGTGGTACATCGCCACGCGCCTTCGCGGCGGTGGCGAACTGTTCGCGCACGGTGGCGCGGTTGACCGACGGTACGAACGGTTCGACGACGGCGCCAGCCGTAACGCAGTCGGCAATGGCGCGGTCAAAGACCGAGAGGGACTCGGCGGTCATCTGCCCGCGGGGCACATGGAACTCCACCACACCTAAGCGCGCCCCGACCAACGCGTGGTCGCGCAGCCGCGCCAGCGCACCGCGTCTGTACGGAGTTCGAAGGGCCAAACCGTCAGAGCGATCCGGTCCAGCGATAGCATCAAGCATCAGCGCGGCGTCGGCCACAGAGCGGGCCAGGGGGCCGTGCGTATCGAGGTAGGGCCATGTCGGAATCACTCCACTGCGTGGCACCAGTCCAAAGGTGGGCTTCATGCCCACCACACCAGTGAACTGCGCCGGGATGCGATTCGAGCCGCCATCATCAGTGCCAAGCGCGGCGAACGCCATTCCGCAGGCAACGACCACGGCGGATCCGGCGCTTGACCCTCCGGGCGTGCGAATGCCTGCGGGGTCGTGTGGATTGCGCACCTGACCGGTCAGCGAACTCGTGCCGTTGCCGCGATAAGCGAAGTCGTCGGCGGCTGTCTTGCCGAGCAGTACCGCGCCGGCCGCTCGCAATCGTTGGACCTCGAGGGCGTCGCGCGACACTGGGTAAGGGAAGAGCCGCGCCCATTCAGCGCTCGATGCTGACGTGGGGAGTCCGCGCATGTCGTAGATCGACTTCGCGAAGACCGGCACACCGTCCAGTGGTCCGCGCAACGCGCCGCGCCGCGCTCGCGCGTCGGAGGCACGGGCGTCATCGAGTGCCGTGGAGGCGAGTTGGTCGATGGCATGGAGCGCAGTGCCTCTGGTGCGACACCGTTCGAGCGCTCGCGTGGTGATCTCGCTTGCGGTGTACGCGCCGCGCGCCCGGCCGGCCTGATACTCGATGATGGTGCCGTTTAGTGGATCGAGCGCAAGATCTGGCCAGCGGACCAACGGCATCGCGAGGAGCGCGCTGAGCTGTGCGAGGGCCTCGCGTCGGGTGGGTGACATGACTTCAGTTGACAGGTGGAAGCGCGTGTAGTGCCTTCTTCATCCTCTCAAACTCCGCCCGCCCGCTGTGGTTCTCGGCCGAGAGGTGCTGCTCGGCGTTCTCTACGAAATCGCGGAACGATGGGCCTTTGCCGTATGGCGTATTGGGATCGGCACCATGTTCCAGTAAGGCGGCGCAGATGGCCCAACGATCCATGCGCGCCGCTCGCCACAGTGGGGACATCGGTCCATCGTCTTTGTTGATCACGGCGGCGGAATTCGGGTTGGCACCGGAATCGAGTAACGCCCGCACCGATTCTTCAGGCTGCTTGTTGGACATGATCGCCGCAAACAGGATGGGCGTTCCGAAATTGATTTGTATCGCG
>JANOPS010000399.1:0-2244 GCA_031421995.1 Gemmatimonadaceae bacterium | reverse complement strand
CATGATGACGTAGACCATGAACACCATCACGGCGCCCACGTAGATCAGGATCTGGAAGGCGGCAATGAAGTGCACGCCAAGCAGGCCGTAGATGCCGCCAAGCATGATCATCGTGGTGATAAGCGCGAGTGCCACGCGCATGGGCTCACGCATGATCAACATCGACGCGGCGGCAATGAGCGCGATAACGCCCATCCCGCCTAGGATCAGTGTGTCGATGAGTCGCGCCCTCGCAGAATGCTGTCGCTGAGCACCAAGCCAACGGGCTTTGGTGGATACGGCTTCAGCACATCTTTCTTCGGGTTCCAGGTCAACATCTCATCCATCGTCAGCCACATGTTGTAGCGATCGGTCGAGACGAGATCCGGGACGTCGGGCAGCATGCGAATGGCGTCTTCAGGGCAAGCCTCAATGCAAAGCCCACAGAAGACACACCGTGAGTAGTCGATCTCGAAGCGCACGGGGAACTTGGGGTGCGCTGGATCGTTCACGTCGAAGCCAGCTTCGATCTCGATGACTTTGGCCGGGCAGACCGTCGCGCACATGTTGCAGGCAATGCACTGCGGCGACCCATCGGGACGCTGCGTCAGGATGTGCTTCCCGCGGTTGTTCGGCGCGAAATCGGGACGCTTTTCTTCCGGATAGTACGAGGTCACCGCACCGCGCTTGCCGGTGATCCAGCGCGCCATGTTGCGCAGAAAAATGCCGGTGGTAATCGCCAGCCCGCGCAGAATCTCCGGGAGATAGGCGCGCTCCCACACGGTCATCGTGGGCTCGTTCCAATACTGCTTGCGCGCGTACTTGGCCGTGCGGACGGCGGTCGGGGCGACCGCCACCGGCGGCGATTTCGCCGGGGGTTGAATCGGCGTCACGACATCCCTCCACGAATCCACATCACCACGGCGGTCAGGCACAGATTGGCCAGCGAAAGCGGCAACAACAACTTCCACGCAAACGAAAGCATTTGGTCGTATCGAAAACGAGGGAGCGACCAGCGTATCTGGATCTGCACCACGCACATCAAGAACACCTTGGCGAGAAAGCCCATCACCTGCATCACGATCACTAAGCCGTGGCTGAGCGCGATCTCACGCCCACCGGGCAAGCTGAACCCGGCGTCGTTCATGAAGGGCAGGTTGTAGCCGCCAAGAAACAGCGTGGTAAATAGCGCGCCCACAATCGCGATCTGAATGAACTCAGCGAACATGAAAAGTCCCATCTTCATGGCGCTGTATTCCGTGTAGTAGCCAGCCACCAGCTCCGCTTCCGCTTCCGGCAAGTCGAACGGAATGCGCTTATTCTCGGCGATCGCCGCCGTGAGAAAGAGGAAGGCCGCAAAGGGCTGCATGAAGAGGCCCCATGCCGGAAACACGCCCGCGATAATGCCCGACTGCTGCCGAACCATGTCGCCCAGATCCACGGTCCCATAGATGAGGATCAATCCCATCACGGTCAGTCCCATGACCAACTCGTAGGAGATCATCTGGGACCCGGCGCGCAAACCACCCAGCAACGAGAACTTGTTCTCCGACGACCACCCAGCGAGCATCGCGCCAATGATCGTGAGCCCGCTGAACGCGAAGACGACTAGCAAGCCCGCGTCGAGTTGTGCCACCTGCAAGTGATAGGTGCGCCCGCCAAACCATGACGCC
Source organism: Gemmatimonadaceae bacterium (assembly GCA_031421995.1). Classification (GTDB taxonomy): domain Bacteria; phylum Gemmatimonadota; class Gemmatimonadetes; order Gemmatimonadales; family Gemmatimonadaceae; genus Gemmatimonas. Next base: position 592 of record JANOPS010000399.1, on the reverse strand, counting down.
AGCGACGGAAAAATGCGGCCCGGATCGAACGCGCCACCGAACGGGATGACCGCGAACACCAACAACACCGGTGCAAAGACGATAAAGGGCGCCAGGAAGTAGCCCACCTTGTCGTGCATGCGCGGTTTGAAGTTTTCCTTGAGCAACATCTTGAGCCCATCGGCCATGCCGTGAAACAGGCCAAGCCAGATGAGCTTGATGTTGGTGAACGGAATGCGGATGTACGCCCGATTTGCACCCACTCGATCCGACATCACGGCCGCTTGCTTTCGCTCCACCCACGTCAGAATGCCACCAAAGCTGAGCAGCATAACCAACGAATACACAATGAACAGCAGCGAGACGACCAGATCGGGCATCATGCGCCTTGCCCCACGAGTTCGCGCGACGCGGACAGCGCCGTACCAACCGACGTAAAGAGCGCCTCGGCGTGGGCGATGGTTGGCTTGGCGGGGAAGCAGGCCACGAACGGCGTCACGGTGCCTTCGAAGTTGGTGTAGTGGCCGTGCCGCTCGGTCTGAATGCTGATCGGAATGAACAGGTCGGCCAGCGCGTTGTCGGGGTGCGCGTACGCGTCCAGTCGCACCACCCG
>JANOPS010000398.1:0-2797 GCA_031421995.1 Gemmatimonadaceae bacterium | reverse complement strand
GTCGCTATCAAAGTGCTGCGGCCCGAGCTCGCCCAGGCGGTGGGCGGGTCACGCTTCCTGCGCGAGATCAACTTCGCTGCGCAGCTGCAGTCGCCCCACATCCTGCCACTGCTCGATTCGGGCGAGGCGGAGGGGCTGCTGTACTATGTGATGCCGTACGTTGAGGGGGACTCGTTGCGCGGCCTGCTTGCCAAGCGGGGCGCACTGGCGCCGTCGGAAGCGATGCGGTTGCTGCGCGACGTCGTGGATGGCCTGGCACACGCGCATCGGGCCGGCGTGCTGCATCGTGACATCAAGCCCGACAACGTGATGATCGCCGATCGCCATGCGCTGGTGGTGGACTTCGGGATCGCCAAGGCGATGAGCGATGCAACGAAGCAGCACGACCTCACCAGCATCGGTTTCTCGCTGGGCACACCGGCCTACATGGCGCCCGAGCAAGCCGCGGCGGATCCGCACATCGACCACCGCGCCGACATCTACTCGGTGGGCGTCATGGCGTACGAGATGCTGGCTGGCGCGCCGCCGTTCACGGGTACGCCTCAGTCGGTCATGGCGGCGCACATCTCGAAGGCGCCCGAGTCGCTGCTGACGGTGAAACCCGACGTGCCGCCGGCCATTGCGCAGATCGTCATGCGGTGCTTGGAGAAAGAGCCGGGACTGCGATTCCAGTCGGCGGAAGAGCTGCTGCTGGCGATCGAGGCGCTGAGCACGCCCGGTGCAACCGTGGCGGGCGCACCGGCACCTGCCGGGAAACGTGCGCGTCAACTGGCCATCGCGGGCGTCGGGCTGGCTCTGGTGGCGGTGGCCGGCTACGTCGGAACGGCGAAGCTGCGTCGCGACCGCTGGGTGAGCGAGACCGCGAAGCCGATGCTCGCGCGCCTGGTCGAGGCCGGCGACGCAGATAGCGCGGTGGCAGTGGCGCTCGAGATCGAACGCGTGTCGCCAGCCAGTTTTGCGATCGACTCACTACCGGCGTTTCTCACGCGATTCTCCGTCATCGCCACTATGCCGGCTGGCGCCACGGTATGTCGCGCCTCGTTCGCCGATACCACGAAATGGCGCTGCCTCGGCACGACGCTCACGGATTCGAGCTGGCTCCCGAACCGTCCAGGTCTCTTCCGATACACGAAGCCCGGGTTTCGCACCACGTATCGGGTGCAGTCCGGTCGGCCGCTCCTCGTGCCGCTCGACTCCGTCACCGCTTCGCATGCCGAGATGGAGCGCATTGCCGGTGGCGACTACGACACGTTTCTGGTGGGCACCGACGGGCACGAGGACGTGAAACTCGGCGAGTTTCGCCTCGACCGCTTCGAGATCACGAATCGACAGTACGAGGCGTTCGTGGATGGCGGCGGGTACCGGGACTCCGCGTACTGGGAGCATCCGGTGAGCGATGACGGCACGACGCTCACCTGGACGCAGGCCATGGCACGCTTCGTCGATCGAACCGGGCGCCCGGGTCCGGCCACGTGGGAGGGCGGGGATTTTCCGGGCGGCAAGGGCGAGGTGCCCGTCGGTGGGGTGAGCTGGTATGAAGCGGCGGCCTACGCGAAGTTCGCCGGGAAGTCATTGCCGACCCTGTATCACTGGGCCCGGGCCGCCAGCGTTTGGCAATCGCGCTTCGTGGTGCCGTACAGCAACCTCGAAGGCAAGGAAGCGCTGCCGGTCGGGACGTTGCGCGGCGTCAGCGCCGGAGGCGTCTCCGATATGGCCGGCAACGTGCGGGAGTGGTGCATCAACGAGACCGGTGGCGGCCAGCGCTACATCCTGGGCGGTGGGTGGAGCGATCCGACGTACTCGTTCGTCGATGCGTATGCGCAACGGCCGATGGACCGCTCGGTCATCAACGGCATCCGGTTGGCGTTGTATGCGCCGAACGAGCCGAACCTCGCCGCGGCGTCGGCGCCGATCTCCCGCGCGGTCACCGACTACGACCGTGAGACGCCGGTCGCCGATGCGATCTTTGCGGCCTACCTGCCGCAGTTCGAATACGACAAGAGCGCCTTCAACGCCAAGGTCGAATCGCGCGACACCACGCCTGAGAATTGGAATGTCGAACGCGTGAGCTTCGACGCGGCGTACGGCGGTGAGCGCATGTTTGCCTGGCTGTTCCTGCCCAAACGCGGAAAGCCGCCGTACCAGACGGTCGTGATGTTCCCCGGCTCCGGCGACATCGGTGCAGGGCCCAGCACAAGCACGCCCGACACGCGCATCAGCTTCGTACCGCCCAGCGGACGTGTCGCGGTGATCCCGATCTACAAGGCCACCCGCGAACGCAGCGACAGCCTGCGCAGTGACATTCCTGACAAGTCCATCTTCTGGCGCGACCACGTCGTGATGTGGGTCAAGGACTACAAGCGCACGCTCGACTACCTGAGCACGCGTTCAGATATCGACTCGACGAAGTTCGCGTATTTCGGCTACAGCTGGGGCGGAAACATGGGTGGGATCATTCCCGCCGTGGAGCCGCGCATCAAGGCCAGCATGCTGTACGTTGCCGGCCTTACCATGGAACGCGGCCGTCCCGAGGTGGATCCGTTCAACTACCTGCCGCATGTGAGGACGCCCGTGCTGATGCTCAACGGCAAGTACGACTTCTTCTTTCCGAGTGCTTCATCGCAGGAGCCGTTCTACAAGCGACTTGGCACGTCGGCGGCGGACAAGAAATACATCGTGTACGAGGGCGGGCACGATGTGCCGCGCACGGAGCTGATCAAGGAATCGCTGGCGTGGCTGGACAAGTACCTCGGTCCGGTGCGGTAGCGACACCGGTATATCCGAACCATGACTCTGG
>JANOPS010000397.1:0-4233 GCA_031421995.1 Gemmatimonadaceae bacterium | reverse complement strand
CCAGAGTCATGGTTCGGATATACCGGTGTCGCTACCGCACCGGACCGAGGTACTTGTCCAGCCACGCCAGCGATTCCTTGATCAGCTCCGTGCGCGGCACATCGTGCCCGCCCTCGTACACGATGTATTTCTTGTCCGCCGTCGGCGTGCCGAGTCGCTTGTAGAACGGTTCCTGCGCCGAGGCGCTGGCAAAGAAGTAGTCGTACTTGCCGTTGAGCATCAGCACCGGTGACTTCACATGCGGCAGGTAGTTGAACGGATCCACTTCCGGGCGACTGCGCTCCATCGTGAGGCCGGCCACGACCAGCGTGCTCACCTTGATGCGGGGCTCGACGGCGGGAATGATGCCGCCCATGTTGCCACCCCAGCTGAGCCCGAGATAGGCGAACTTCGTCGTGTCGATGTCGGCGCGCGTGCTGAGGAAGTCGAGCGTGCGCTTGAAGTCCTTCACCCACATCACGACGTGGTCGCGCCAGAAGATGGAGTTGTCGGGAATGTCGCTGCGCAGGCTGTCGCTGCGCTCGTTGATGCCCTTATAAATTGGGAGCACGGTAACGCGTCCGCTGGGCGGCAGAAAACTACTGCGCGTATCGGGCGTGCTTGTGCTGGGTGCGGCGCCGATTGAGCCCGAGCCCGGAAAGATCACCACCGTCTGGTACGGTGGTTTCCCGTGCTTCGGCAGGTACACCCATGCGAACATGCGCTCACGCCCGTAGACCGCATCGAAGCTCACCCGTTCGACAATCCAGTTATCCGGCGTGGTGTCGCGCGATTCCACTGTGGCGTTGAGCGCGATCTTGTCGTAGTCGAACTGAGGCAGGAAGGCCGCGAAGATCGCGTCGGCCACCGGTGGGGGCGTGACACCCGGTGCACGCGCAGTGCGCCCTCGTTGCATCCGCACTGCGTCCGCACTGCGTCCGCATAGAGTTCGCATCGCACGGTCCGCGTTTCCTCACATTCAACGGAGCGACAACGTGCCAGCCAGTGACAGTCTGAGTCGAGGCGCTTTTCACGGGTGTCTCGTACCGTGGTCCACGCGCTCCTTCCCACTGTGTCTATTCATCTGGAAAGATCACCGAATCCGCTGGGGAGCCTGCGCTGACTGCCTTTCGAGAACTCGATACCGTCGTGCTGACGCACGATTTGCCTGCTGTCGGCCTCTGTACCGGCGACATCGGTGCCGTCGTCCAGCTCTATCCGGCCGGTGCCGTGGAAATCGAGTTCGTTACGGCATCAGGCCGCACGCAGGCACTATGTGCGCGCCGTTCGCGATGATGATCTACTCGCCGTGCGCCCCGCGCGACGTCAGGGGGCAGCTTGAGAGTGCTTGTTGCAGATGGGCTCGCCACGGCAATAATCCGATAATTTCACATTGTGGTGAAAATACTGGACTCCGCACTCAGGGTACTGTAGACTGTGCGCATGCTCTCCCGTGCCCTTGCCCCACAGATCCGCGCCGACCTCGCACGCAAGCTGGTGCTTCTCTCGGGCCCTCGCCAATCGGGAAAGACTACGCTCGCGCGCGCGCTCCTTGGCAAGTCCGCTGACGCGCGACGCCGATACCTCAACTGGGACGACGACGAATCGCGCGCGCGCACCCTGGAACGCGACTTCCCCCTCCGAGGGCTCGTCGTGTTTGACGAACTGCACAAGTACTCGCGATGGCGCAACTTCGTGAAGGGGCTCTTCGACGTACACCACCCTGAATTGCGACTCTTGGTGACCGGCAGCGCGCGTTTGGACTTGTATCGTCGCGGCGGTGACTCGTTGCAGGGGCGTTATCACCACTTGCGGCTGCATCCACTCTCCGTGCGCGAAAGCGGGGCGGTGGTCGCGGACATGCTGGCACTCGGGCCGTTCCCGGAACCGCTGCTTGGTGGTGATCGCACGCAAGCCCGGCGCTGGTCACGGAGCTATCGCACCCGGCTGGTCCGCGAGGATGTGGCCACCCTGGAGCGCGTCGATGAACTGGGAACGCTCGAACTTCTCGCCACGCGGCTTCCGGCATTGGTCGGGTCGACCCTGTCGATCAACGCGCTGCGCGAGGACCTGCAGGTGGCGCATCGTACGGTGGAACGATGGCTGGATATTTTCGAACGGCTGATGTTCATCTTCCGACTGCTCCCGTTTGGCCCACCACGCATCAAGGCCGTGAAGAAGAGTCGCAAACACTATCACTACGACTGGACCGCGATCGCGGACCCCGGGGCGCGGTTCGAAAACCTCGTGGCGTTCCACCTGTTGAAGGAATGCCACTGGCAGGAAGACGTTGAGGGAATCGACGCGGAGTTGCGTTTTTTTCGCGATGTTGAGGGACGCGAAGTGGACTTCGTACAGCTACGGGATGGGTCGCCGATTCGCTTCGTCGAATGCAAGACCGCGGACCGCCAGATAAGTCCGCACTTGCTGTACCTTCGGCGGAAGTTCCCGGATGTCGACGCGGTGCAAGTCATCCAACAATCGGGATTGGATCGACTCACGGACGACGGCGTGCGTCTTGTCAGTGCCGACATCTTCCTGCGGGAACTGGAAACGTGAGCGGCTCGGTCGACCGCTTTGGGCGCTGTCCGGTGGACGACGCGAAGAAAGGAACGGCAGATTCAACCGGTCGGCGCAACAGCCTGTGCTAAAGATAGCGGCGGGTGTGCGAAAGCCGAGATTTTGTGGGGTCGCGTGTTGCGTTGCTTGGCGAAGTGATTCGAATCGCGTTGGGTGTGCCCTCGGCGCACGCGCGAAGGCCACCCACTTGCCGTCGGCGGAGAGCGAGACGCTCACGATCTCTTGCCCGTCGTCGGCGTCCCATGACGTGAGCTTGCGCGGCGTGAACGACGGCCCCTCGGCGACCCACAGGTTGCGGCTGCCGCGTTCCTCGAGCGTGTAGGCGATGCGTGTGCCGCGCGCCGACGCCGTGAGCTCGGCCGGGAACGGATAGGCCGTGATCTGATCGAGCGTGAACGACGGGGGCGCGCGACTCTCGGTGGCCAGCCTGCGGCGGCGCGGCGAAGGCCGTGAACAGCGTGTGCCTCGTTCGACACTGTCGCCGCCGCCCCGACCGTGAGCACGGCCCCCATGACGCCCCGCGAGACACACCGGCGCGGTGGCGGGCGCGCCGACGCCCGCGCACCGGTGCTCGCGAGCTGGGGGACGGGGACCTATACTGAGCGCACCCCGATTGAAATTCCGCTCCTGACGAAGAGAAAAGGAAAAGACGGCATCCACCATTCACCAACGGAACAGATGACGACGTTCGCACACTTCCGCTTCCCGCTTGTTATTGGCGTCGTGCTTATCCAAGGATGCAACCCGATCTACTATTCTCCCAACACGCAGAACGTGCCACTGCTGCGTGGCAAGAAGGACCACAGCATAGCGATTGCCGGCAACAACACGCGTGGTGAACTGCAGGCGGCATACGCCGTGAGCGACCGAGTGGCGCTGGGAGTAAACGGCGGTCGCTTTAGTCAAAAGGACAACAGCAACGGTGATGGCGGCAGCGGTTCATTTGGTGAAGTAGCCGTCGGATACTTTCAGAATGTCTCCGAGCACGTCGTCTTCGAAACGTATGGACTGTTTGGCATGGGAACTGTTGAGAATCACTTTACATCGTCGGTGGCGGCCAACCCGGGAACAGACGGCAAGATCGCCAGCGACCTTGTGCGCTTTGGAGTGCAGCCATCGCTGGGCTACCGCCATCCAGTGTTTGAGGCGGCGATTTCGACGCGTGTTGCAAACCTCAACTATTCCAACGCGAAAGGCAGCTTGGTGTTTGACCGGGTTGCGCAGGTCACCTATTTGAACAACAACAATCAACTTTGGCTGGTCGAGCCCGCGCTGACGGTGCGTGCTGGTGCGCGTTTTCTGAAAGTGCAAATTCAGATTGGGCGAAGCGTCAACCTTACGAACGGCGACTTTCGGCAGGACAAGTCGCACGCAACGATCGGCATTGTCTATCGACCCAGTCGGTAGCGCATGCTGAGTTCGGCAGCGCGACGGGATTCCGGGCGCAGTACTGTGCGAGCCGGATGGCCAAACATGCTCCTGACTCGGTCGCAGCCCGTCGCCATTCTGTTTCACATGGTGCCGAAATCGCACGGTCAGCGTTTCTTCGCGTTCACACGGAGCCTCCCTCTCATGCGCACATTCGCCCTACGCTCCGCCGTCGTCGTCGTGCTGGTCTGTACCCGCGTTGCAAGCGCACAGACCTCGTCAGACAAAATCGACGCGATGTTCAGC
>JANOPS010000396.1:0-6595 GCA_031421995.1 Gemmatimonadaceae bacterium | reverse complement strand
TGCTTGCGACACGCCATCAAGCCGCCAAACGCCGTCGTGGCGCATCGGGGAATTCTGCACCATACTTGCCCAATCCCCACAGTGCCTCCTCCGTCAAGACAACGTTCATGCCTCAACGACTGCTGAACACGCGCCTGAGCGCCGGGTTGCTTACGCTGCTCAGCGTGGTGGGCAACGCCGGAGTTGGGCAGGCGCAGGCCGGCCGCACGTTCACCACCAACTTCGCGGTGCAGGAGTTCGCGGAACGCCGAGCCCGGATCTATCGGGAGATTGGCCCGAATGCAGTCGCCGTGATGCAGGGCCTGCCCACTGTGCACTCGTCGGCGATCTTCCGGCAGTCCAACGAATTTTTTTACGTCTCCGGTGTGGTCGTGCCGCAGGCCATGTTGCTGATGGATGGCGCGTCGAAGCGAACCATCCTGTATCTGCCAAAGGCGGACGCGAGGCGTGCGGCCACTGAGGGCGACTTGCTGTCGTCAGACGACCCCGAGGCTGCGGCGCGGATTACGGGCGTGGATGAGGTCAAGGCCCCAGATCAACTGGCGGTGGATCTGAACAAGCGAGTGGCGGCGACAACGATATACGTGCCGTTTGCGCCAACCGAAGGATCGAGTGAAAGCCCCGATGGCGCGCGTCGCAGAACGGCCGATGCCGCCGCCGATCCGTGGGATGGACGCATCAGTCGCGAAGCGCAGTTACGGACGCTCCTGGAGGCACGAGTGCCTGGGCGTGACATCAAGGATCTGTCAGCCATCCTCAACGTCATGCGCGAGATCAAGAGCCCGGCGGAGATCGCGCTCATCGCCCGCGCCACGAAGATCAGCGGCGAGGCGATCATCGAGAGCATGCGCAGTACCGAGCCCGGACTCGCCGAGTCCGAGATTGACGCGCTCGCGCAGTTCATCTTCGTGCGTCACGGCGCGCAGGGCGAGGCCTATCGCGATATCGTCGCCAGCGGCCCGGCTGCGATGAACGCGCACCATCGAGCGGGCGAGAAGATCATGTCGGCAGGGGAACTCGTGCTGATGGACTATTGTCCCGACCTGGGCTACTACCGCTGCGACGTCACGCGACAGTGGCCGGTCAACGGCAGGTTCACTGCCGACCAGCGCGACCTCTACGGTTTCTACCTCGGCACGTACGAAGCGGTGCTGTATGCAATCAAGCCCGGACTGACCTCGCAGCAAGTGTTGAGGGCGGCGGTGGCAACGATGGATAGCATTCTGGCGGCGTCGAAGTTTTCGAAGCCGCTCTATGCCGAAGCCGCCAGACAGTATGTCGAGCGCTATCGCGCGAACGCCGAGCGTGGCGGCAGTCTGGGGCACGCGGTAGGCATGGCCACGCACGACTTCGGCGGCGGGTCGGGGCTGATGCGCCCGGGCATGGTGTTCACGATCGAGCCGGAGTTCCGCATTCCCGAAGAGCAGATCTTCATTCGGCTTGAGGACATGATCGTGATCACCGACTCGGGCGCGACGATTCTGTCAGACTTCGTGCCGCGCAGCATCGCCGCGGTTGAGAAGGTGATGGCCGAACGGGGCCTGTTGCAGCGCTACGGGAGGATTCGGTAGCGGGGCCATCGCACGGCGCAATCTTTGTTGACCAGTCTGTTAGGTCAATAATAGATTAACCATGCATGGCGACCATTCCGATCTCCGAGGCGAAAGCCAAGCTCGCCGCCGACGACGCGTCGGGGCTATGATGGCCTCCCAGCGTCCGCTCCTTCTCGATACAGTGGCGTTCATCTTTTGGCAATGCCGACAGTCCGCGTCTGTCTTTATCGGCGCGTCGCGCGATGCTGGAGGCGCCGCAGATCGACTGATCGGTGCTCAGGCACTCACCCTTGGCGGGGCCGTGGTGACGAACGATGCCGCCTTCGCGGATCTTGGCGTCAGTGTGTTCTGGTAGCCTGACAACGATGCCGTCATGACCGACGTCGTATCTCGCCTCTCCGCCGCGCTATCCGACCGCTACCGCATCGACCGCGAGCTCGGCGCGGGCGGCATGGCCACCGTGTACCTCGCGCATGACCTCAAGCACGATCGTGACGTCGCGATCAAGGTGTTGCATCCGGATTTGGGTGCGGCACTCGGTGGTGAGCGGTTTCTCTCAGAGATTCGTACCACGGCGCGCCTGCAGCATCCGCACATTCTGCCGGTGCTCGACTCAGGCGACGCGGACGGGTTGCTGTACTACGTGATGCCGCTGGTCACGGGCGAGACCCTGCGGGCTCGTCTCGAGCGCGAGCGCCAGTTGCCCGTCGCCGACGCCGTGCGCATCGCGCGCGAAGTGGCCAGTGCGCTCGACTACGCGCATCGACAGAACGTGATTCATCGCGACATCAAGCCGGAGAATATTCTCCTGCATGATGGGTCGGCGCTCGTGGCCGACTTCGGTATCGCGCTCGCGGTGCAAAGCGCCGGCGGTCAACGTATGACGCAGACGGGACTGTCACTCGGTACACCGCAGTACATGAGTCCCGAGCAGGCGATGGGCGAACGCACCATTGATCCGCGCAGCGACCTCTATGCGCTCGGCGCCGTGACGTACGAAATGCTGGTCGGCGAAGCGCCGTTCACGGGTCCCAGCGTGCAAGCGATCATCGCGCGCGTGCTCACTGAGGAGCCGCGCAGCATCAGTGTGCAACGCAAAGCAGTGCCTGCGGGCGTGCAAGACGCCGTGCTGCGGGCGCTCGAGAAGTTGCCGGCCGATCGATTCGAGAGTGCCAAAGAGTTCATTGATGCGCTCGGGCGTGAAGGACAACCAACCACGTCACGCGCGACCAATGCCACCATACGCGCGCAGTCGTCACGCGGTCCGCTCATCGCCGCCGCGCTACTCGCGATTGTCGCGGGCGCGACTGGCTTCGGCTGGTGGCGCGCGTCTCGCAGCGGCGTTGCAAGCAGCACCAGCGCCATTCAGTTCACCGTCGACCAGCCCGAAGGCACGCAGCTCGTCGTGGGCTATGCCTCGATCGATATCTCGTCGCAGGCGAAGCGCATCGTCTTCGTCGCGCGCGACAGCGCCGGCATGACACACGCGTACATGCGTGCCTTCGATGATGTTCGCGCGCGTCGACTCGACGGTACCGAAGGCGCCACGCAACTCTTCCTCTCGCCCGACGGCACCTGGGTTGCATTCGCGGCGAATGGGAAGCTCAAGAAGGTGCCTGCGATTGGCGGCAGCGTGGAATTCCTCACGGACCTGCGCAATCCACGAGGCGGACACTGGGCGGCTGACGGCCATCTCTACCTGTGCGACGCGGGGCCCATCATCGTCGTGCCCGAAAACGGCGGCACGGTGAAGACGTTGCGGCCGCTCGTGCAGCCGGGACGTCTGTCGCAAGCGCCGCGCCTGCTCGACGACGGTAACACGTTGCTCTTCGTCGACTGGGGCGGAAACACGGGTAGTTCGCGCCTCATGGCCTACTCGCTCTCCGCCGACTCGGTCACGTCGCTCGGCCTGATCGGGTCACGCATCTTGGGCGTGCATGACGGCATGCTGGTGTACGGCAATGAGCGCAATGCGATTTACGGCGCAGCCTACGACGCGAAACGACACGCTGTGTCTGGCGAACCACGGTTGATGAGTCAGGGTGTCGCCAGTGACGTGGACATTCTCACCGCCGCGCTTGCCGCGGACGGATCCCTCATCTATCGCTTTGGTGATACCAAGTCGGCGCTTGCGATCGTCAGCCCCGGCGGCGCCACGGAAGTGTTGAGCACTGGGCTCGAAAACGCCGCCGAGCCGCGACTGTCGCCGGACGCTACGCGCATTGCGCTGACCGTGGGCCGCGCCACCGACGTTCCGGTCTACGATCTGCGCGCACGCGCCTTGACGCGCTTTAACGATCGCCAAGCGTCGTCGACGCAACTCGGGCGGCCGGAATGGACGCCCGACGGTTCGCGGCTGCTCATGCGTGCGCTCAATGGGACGGAAAGATCGACCATCGTGTGGCGCGCGTCAAACGGCACTGGCAGCATGGAGCTGCTGCATCGCGATGAGAAGATCGCGCTCTGGGAAGGGGTCGTCTCGCCCGATGCGCAGTATCTCATGTATCGCGCCGGCTCCGGTACGACGTCGGATCTGCGCTATCGTAAGCTCGTCGGTGATACCGTTTCGCGCGCGTTTGTCGCGACGCCGGCCGGTGAGGAGACGCCGCGCTTCTCTCCCGATGGGAAGTGGGTGGTGTACGCTTCAGACGAGGCGGGGGCTGGCCTCGACGTCTATGTGCGCGGTTTTCCCGACGGTGCGGTCGCGTATCGCATTTCGGAGTCCGGTGGCCAGCAACCGGTGTGGTCGCGCGACGGAACGTCGGTGTACTTCATCCCGCGAGATGGGCTGCTGGTTCGTGCGAAAGTCGCCTCGACCTCGGGCGTTACCGTGGTGTCACGCGACACGGTCGTGCGCAGCGGCTTCGATCTTCCGCCCTTTCGCGGCCACGCCAACTTCGACGTCATGCCAGATGGACGATTGGTGCTGATTCGTCCGATGGAGAACTCGCAGCGCATTGTCGTGGCGCACGGATGGTTCGATGCGATGCGCGCCGAGTGGGCGAAGGCCGGCAAGTGAGCGATACCGCGATGCGGCTTCGCGACGCCCTGTCGGGCCGTTACGGTCTGGGCCGCGAGCTTGTGGTTCAAAGCAGTTCAAGGAGTTCAAGGGGTCGGAGTCGTTGAGTTCGGAGTTCAAGGGGTCGGAGTCGTTGAGTTCAAGGTGAGTTCAAGGGGTCGGAGTCGTTGAAACGCCCCGCGACGGGTCCGGCGACCCTGTCCCGCTCAGCGAGTGAACGAGTTCGCGTCTCAGTGAGCCGGCGGGGTCGGCTGGCCGTCGACGGACGTATCCCGCGCCACGTGCGCGCCCTGTCGAAACGGCGCGCTGCGGCGGTCGCCACCGTGCTCGAGCCAACGGGTCGGTCGGCGCAGGCGTTGATGCACGTCGTTGACGAAGGACGACGATCCAAGGACGTCCCCGCGCCGCAGCGCAGAGCGGATTCCTCTCGCTAATTCGACGTCAACTGGCGGACGGCAGAGCGCTCCGTAGGCCGCCTGCCTGGCCGCCGGCGAGGACCCAAGCGAGCGATATTCCGCGTGCTCGGTGACGAGGTCGTCGCACACACCACGCGCCAATCGGGCATGGCTGGACCAGAGGTACTCCGTCGCCGACGGCACCATGCAGGCACGTACCGGATTCTGATCGATGTAGCGGCTACACGCCAGGAAGTATCGAGCCGAGTCAATCATGCTCGCGCGAAACCGTCCTTCCCAGAGGGTACCGGTGCGGTTGTGGCGCCGGTTGAACGTCGGGACGTAGCGGCGCCCCATCCACTGCATCAGCTGCGAGATCGAGCCGGCGTGCGTCGGTGTCAGCAGGAGATGGACGTGATTGGTCATGAGGACGTACGCGTGTACGGCACACTGCAGTCGGACGCACCCGTCCAGTAACAGGTGGCGAAACGCATGTCGATCGCGATCATCGCAGAACACCGGCCCCCGGTTGTTGCCGCGTTGCACGACATGCACGGGGACTCCATCGAGGAAGAGGCGCGGGCGGCGGGCCATGGCGGACGCGGAGAAAGTGTGAGATCGAGTGCTTGTGCGTGCACCGGCCGGTGATCTATGGACGAGCGGTCGGCGCAGTGGGAACCGTTCGTCGCAACATGTCTCGCAAGCCCGTCAACGGCGGTATCGAATTGTTGGCGGCTGGGTCATTGCAACGCAGGTACGACCGACGCGCACGCCGCCGTGTGACGGACTCCGCTGCCGCGGCTTCGCCCTCGCGAGGCCACGCGCTTCAACGACTCCGACCCGTGAAGCCCTCGGGAGGCCACGCGCTTCAACGACTCCGACCCCTTGAAGCCCCTTGAAGCCTCCCCGCTTCAACGACTCCGACCCGTTGAAGCTACCTTGAAGCTCAACGACTCCGACCCCTTGAAGTTCCTTGACCTTGCCAACCGACGCAGGTTGTGCATGACTGTGCCATATTGCCCCTCATGACTGCCGCTCTGATCATCCTGCCCGTACGTGTCAGCCCGTGAGCGACACGCTCGCCCGCCTCACCGCCGCGCTATCCGACCGCTACCGCCTCGACCGCGAACTCGGCGCCGGCGGCATGGCCACCGTGTACCTCGCGCACGATCTCAAACACGATCGTGACGTCGCCATCAAGGTGCTGCATCCGGATCTTGGCGCGGCGCTCGGCGGTGAGCGGTTCCTCAGCGAGATCCGCACCACGGCGCGGCTGCAGCATCCGCACATTCTTCCGCTACTCGACAGCGGTGAGGCCGACGGCCTGCTGTACTACGTGATGCCGCTCGTGACGGGAGAGACGCTGCGCGCGCGACTTGAACGCGAACGCCAGCTCCCCATCGCCGACGCGGTGCGCATCGCCCGTGAAGTGGCGAGCGCGCTCGACTATGCGCACCGGCAGAGTGTGATTCACCGCGACATCAAACCGGAGAACATTCTGCTGCATGATGGCAGTGCGCTTGTCGCGGACTTTGGTATTGCGTTGGCCGTGCAAAGCGCCGGCGGCGCGCGCATGACGCAAACAGGACTGTCACTCGGCACGCCGCAGTACATGAGTCCCGAGCAAG
>JANOPS010000395.1:0-7743 GCA_031421995.1 Gemmatimonadaceae bacterium | reverse complement strand
TTGCGACACCGACGCGACGATGATCGGCGGGTCGTCGATCGCATTGCCGACGGCGCGTACGTGGTGTTCACCGATCTCTTTCCGACGGCGGGCATCGCCGAGCGCACGGCGCGCTTCGCGGCGCGCGCCGATTGTCGCGTGTTGGCGGTGGACAGCGTGTGCACGGTCCCCAGCGGCACGTTCGAGAAGGCTGAATACGCCGCGCGCACCATTCGACCGAAAATCGCCAAACTGCTGGACCATGTGCTTGAGCCGGTCCTCGATCAGGTGCCGCGAGTGGCACTCAGCGAGGCGTTGCGCGCGCAGCTGCGTGAGCGCACTGGCGTTGACACACTGCCGCTCGATGCGATGACCGATGCGCAGATCGCGGAGCATGTGTCACGATGCGAGATCGACCACACCGTCGGGGCTGTGGCACTGGCCGGTGGACGTCTCGCCGCCGACGCGCGGCTGCAGCAATTTGTCGCGCACGATCTGGCGGAGTATGCGACGCGACGCAACGAAGCGGGTGACAGCGAAGGGACGAGCGGTCTCTCGCCCTACATGCACTATGGACAGATTCCGTCGGCCCGCATCGTCCGCACGGCACTGGCCAGCGGCGCACCAGCCGAGTCGCGCGAGGCGTTTGTGCAACAGGCCACCACGTGGCGCGAGCTGGCATTCAACTGGTGCTTGCGCACGCCGCACTACGACACACTGTCGGCCTTGCCCGCGTGGATTCAGCGGACGATGGCCGAGCACGAGCATGACCAACGGCCGCAGCACTACACGCTCGAAACGCTTGAGGCGGCACGCACAGGGGACGCGTTGTGGAATGCCGCGCAACGTCAGCTGGTAGATACCGGCCTCATACACAACTACCCGCGCATGCTCTGGGGCAAAACGATGCTGCTCTGGACGCGCGACTACGAACAGGCTCGCGGCTGGCTGTTCCACTTGAATGACAAATATGCGTTGGACGGCCGCGACCCGAACAGCGTGGGCGGTATCATGTGGTGCTTGGGGTTATGGGACAGACCGTGGGGGAACAAGCCAATTTGGGGCGGGATTCGACCGATGGTCACGGCGCGCGCACGACTCAAGTTTGACGTGCGACGCTACATCGCCAAATATGAACGCGACGGTATACTTCCCTTATGACGATGCCCGACCTCGACCCCCGCATTCTCCCATCGCTCGAGGCCGTGCGCGCTGCCGCCGTGCACGTGCGAAAGGTCATGCCGCCCAGCCGACTGGCGCGCGACCGGTACCTCTCGGACGCGTGGGCGACGGACGTGTACTTCAAGTACGAGCTTGAGAATCCCACGGGTTCGTTCAAAGTGCGCGGCGCCTACAATGTGCTTGCCGGATTGCACCCCGACGAACGGGCGCGCGGCGTCGTGGCCTCAAGTGCCGGGAATCATGGTCTCGGTGTCGCGTACGCGGCGCATGCCTTCGCCACACCGGCCATGCTGTACGTGCCCTGCGACGCGCCGCAAGTGAAGAAAGACGGCATTCGCGCACTCGGTACGACGGTCAATGATGACGCCGTCGACTACGACGCAGCCATGGTGCTCGCCAAGGCGCACGCGGAACACCACGGCGTGCGGTTCATCAATCCGTGCTTGGGTGTCGACTTGTTGGCGGGACAAGGGACTGTCGCGCTCGAACTGCTGGAACAGTTGCCCACGATGGGCACGGTGCTGATCTGCACCGGAGGCGGCGGACTGCTGGGCGGCATGGGTGCGGTGCTGCGGCGTATGGCACCCACGGTGCGCATCGTTGGTGTGCAGAGCGTGGAGACTGCCGCCATGACGAAGAGTGTCGCGGCCGGACGCGTTGTGGATTCGCCGCACACGCCAACCATCGCCGACGGCCTTGCCGGACAGATCGACGAGGACGCGCTCTACATTGGCCAAACATGCGCCGATGATCTCGTGCTGGTCTCGGAGGACATCCTGGGCGAGACCATCGCGTGGCTCTCGCGCACCCACCAACTGACCGTCGAGGGCGCCGGGGCCGTCACGGTTGCCGCGCTCCGGCATGGCCTGATCGACACCACGCGCGGACCGATCGTGGCGTTGGTGAGCGGACGGAACATTGATCCGTCACGCCATCAGTCACTTCTCGACCGCTTTCCGGCCTAGGTCCCCACGCAAAACGGCCGCCATTGCTGGCGACCGTTTCACTGCTGGCACAGACGTCGTCCGGCTCAGCGCAAGCCGGGTCCTGCCCTAAGCCCCTGCCACCTGACCGTCCGACGGCCCGTCGGACATCAACCGGATGTCCGGTCGACCCTCCGGACGAGACCGATCGGGAGAGAAGGTGTCCACCGGACGGCCATCCACGCCGTCTCGGGAAATCGTCAACGGCACCTCACGCTCCGCCAGCCGCAAGCGTGCCTGACGTGCCGCGGCACTCCGCGACTCGCCCCCTTCTCGACCAATAGCGGCCATGTGATCGCGATCGCGAGACACGGTGACGCCGCCTTTCCGGCCGGCATCCCGTGCTTCGTTGGCCGACCACTCGTGAGCCGTTCCCTTTTCGTGAGCGGCCCTTCCCCCCTTGCTGGCAATCTCGCGCTGACGCGCTGGATCCATCGACGCGAAACCGCGCCGGCTTTTTCCGGACATGAGCCCCCCGGCTCCGGACGTTCAACAAACGTGCTGCTTCAGCTTCGAGAACCTGACACTGTTTCGTCACCGGCACAACACACCTAACAGCTGAGCTACCATGCAAACCTTGGACCGTTCGCACTTTCCGATGGCGAATTCTGAGAGTTTGCCCCGCTCGATGTGACCGGCGCGGCACATCAAACGTTCGCGGGAGGGTCGCTCGCCTATATTCGACCGATGCCACTGATTGTCCGCCTGCTCGGTACCGCCGCCTCTCGCCCAACCGTCGAACGGGGCGTGAGCGCCCTCGCCATCATTCGCGAAGGCGAGACACTGCTTGTGGATTGCGGCGAAGGCACCCAGCGCCAGATGATGCGATACGGGGTGTCGTTCGCGTTCGAGGATCTGCTGTTCACCCACATGCACGCCGATCACATGCTCGGGCTGACCGGGCTTCTGCGCACGCTGCAACTGCAGGCGAGAACGGAGCCGCTGCGGCTCTGGGGGCCTGTCGGATGCACAAAAACGTTGCGAGCATGCATCACTCTCGGTGGCGAACGCACCACGTTTCCCATATCCATCAACGAACTCGAACCGGGCTCATCTATTCAGCGAGATGAGTACCGGATCGATGCGTTTGCCGTCGACCATCGGAACACGGCGAGCGTCGGCTATGCGCTGGTCGAGCACGATCGCTTAGGCCGCTTTAACCCCGAGCTTGCCCGGTCCGTGGGGATTCCTGAGGGGCCAATGTGGGGCAGATTACACAAGGGGGAGACCCTCACGCTGTCAGACGGACGCCAGGTCGATGCCTCAGACTTCGTTGGTGGGGCCCGTCGCGGGCGCCGCGTGGTCATTACCGGCGACACCCGACCGTGCGCACAGACCGTCAACGCAGCGCACGACGCCGATCTCCTGGTGCACGAGGCAACCTTCTGCGACGAGGAGGCAGCCCGGGCGCTGGAGACGGGGCACTCCACAGCGCGCGAGGCGGCCGAAGTCGCGAAGCAGGCCGGCGCGCGCCGTTTGGTGCTGACGCATATCTCGGCGCGCTACTCCAGCGATGCCAAGTTGCTTGAACGAGAAGCCCGTACGGTATTCACGCATACGACGGTGGCTCGTGACGGCGCCGAGTTCGTGTTGCCGTTGACCGAAGAAGTGGTGGAAGCTTAGTCGTGCGCCCGTTCTGTTTTCACCTGACGTAACGCACGAAGCGTGGGTACCCGCCACGCCACTGTCGCGACAACGGCCAAGGTCGCGCAACCGCCGACCACCACGCTGGTGACCGCGCCCCACCACCGCGCAGTCAACCCCGACTCAAACGCACCGATTTCGTTGGACGACCCGGTGAAGATCTGGTTCACCGCGGACACGCGGCCGAGCAGCGCTTCCGGTGTGCGCGCCTGCAGCATCAGCCCCCTGATGACAACGCTGACCGTGTCGAACGCGCCGCCAATCGCCAGGATCGCGATCGACAGGGGAAGGCTCGTACTGAGGCCAAAGCCGATCGCGCAGGCCCCGAATCCCGTGACGGCGAGCAGCAGATTGCGACCCGTACGTGCGAACGGGGACCAACGCGCCAGCGCCACGCTTGCCATGAGAGCGCCGACTGCTGGTGCCGCCCGCAGGATTCCCAGCGCGGTCGGACCAGCGCCGAGAATCTCGGCGGCGAACACCGGCAACAGTGCGGTCGCTCCGCCAAACAGCACTGAAAACAAATCCAGCGTGAGCGCACTCAGCAAGATCGGCTCGGCGAACACGAACCGGAGGCCGCCCGTGATGGACGTGCGCGTACTCTCGCCGACATCAACGCGCACAGGAGACCGATGGCGCAGCGTCGCCAGCACCGCTACGGCCGCGCCGATGAACGCGGCGTCGACGGCATACGCCAGCGTCGACCCGCCGACGGCATACAACAGGCCTCCGAGCGCTGGGCCCAGCACCGCCGCCATTTGCCAACTGCCGGTGCGCCAGGTAATCGAGTTGGCGAACAGCTGGCGCGGCACCAACTCGGCACTGAGTGCTTGGCGCGCTGGCTGGAGAAACGCGCGAGCAATGCCACTCACCACGATCACGCCGTAAATCGCGTTGACACGGCTCGGCGCGCCGAGACGCTGCCCCGCGACGCTGGGATTCGCCAAGACCCAAAGGGCGACGGCGCAGGCGACCAGCACCACGAGTGAGACCAAGGCGACGCGTCGTCGATCGTGCGTATCGGCGACGTGCCCCGCGAAGAGCGACATACTGATCGCCGGGAGCGCTTCGGCCAACCCGACAAGTCCCAACGCCAGCGCGTCGTGCGTGAGATCGTAAATCTGCCACCCGACCACCGTGCCTTGGATCTGAATCCCAAGCGTCAGGGTGAACAGCGCGATGATGTACTTCCGAAAGTTGGGAACGCCAATGGCCGACTGTGTGGTGGTCACTGCGGCTGGATCAGCCGGCATCACAGACGACGATCGAGCCCTTCGTGCACCCGTCCCTCTGCCTGACGTTCTTCCAGACGGCGACGGCGGCGTGCCTGCGCCGCGTCGTACCGTCGGCGTTGGTCGTCCGAGTCCGGCTGCACCGCCGGCACGGGCACAGGCCGACCGTTCCGATCGATGGCCACGAAGGTGAGATAACAGGTGTTCGTGTGTCGTCGGATACCCGTGATCAAATCTTCAGACTCCACGCGCACGCCGATTTCCATGGAGGTCGTCCCCACGAAGTTCACCGACGATCGACAGGTCACCAACTCGCCCACGTGAATAGGTTCTTTGAAATCCACCCGATCGATAGACGCCGTGACACAGTTCGTGCGCGCATGACGGAACGCAGACACGGCAGCCGCCTTGTCCACCATCGCCATGATGGCGCCACCGAAGGCGTGTCCCAGAATGTTGGCGTCCTGTGGCATGATCAATTCACTGGACTCGTGTTGTGACGCGGCAACGGTACGAAGCAATCGTTCACTCATGGCGGGAGGACTTGACGTGGAGCGTACGAACGGACGGGCGCTGTGGGCGGGCGGGCGCGTGAAGGGGCATCATCGAGAGCGACGCGACCTGCGCCTCTCCGCCGAGCGACGACGAGGCGTCGAAGGCTCGAGCGAGTGCAGCGCGCAAGGACACTGAAAGCGCGGGCGTATCGAGCGGGATGAGTTGAAACGCCGGCGCGCGCACCGTCGTGACCGGCCACTCGGTCGAATCGGTTCCAGCGGCGACGCGCATGGCGACGGCCAACGCATCACCCTCTTCAGTGGGCCGTGCGACGACCGCCACGCGACTGCGAGTCCACCGCAGCGAACTGGAATCACGCGCCCACGTAGGCAGGGTTGGCGCGACCACCTTCCACCAGTCCGGCGCGCGCGCCGGAATCGGGGGCAGGTTCAGTGCCAGCGCTTCGCCATCCACTCCATTTCCAGGAACCATGAAGGCGACGGCTGGCTCGCGAGCGATATCCGCGAGACCGAAGCTGGTCGAATCGAACCGAAAGCTCTCGAGTGTTTCGCGGGCAACCTCAGCGCGATCGTCACTGGTGCGGCGAATGGAATCAGTGAGCTGTTGGAATGAGCGCCGTCCGGCCTCCACAAGCCGTCGCGCTTCCGCAGCACCAAAGAGGACGGCGAGCGTCCCTGTCGTCCCGGTCCGCACATCGATCACGCGGCGCTTGCCGACATGTCGATGCGGGGTCTTGTCAGCGACATCGATATCCAACAGGTGGTTGATCGTCACCCACGGCCCATGCACATCGAGGACTTCGATTTCCTCTGATACCATGGTCGCCGGATCGGTCGGCAACGGCTCGTCGTCAGGATCCACCGCAGGCTCATTCGGGTGGCGCTGCTTCCACGCGGTCGCCTCACGCATGACCGACCCCTCGTCGAACAACAGCACGGAATCGCGCTGGTTCACGTTGCGGGAAAACACCCGCGAGACGGCGAAGCCGGCATCTTCGTAGTCCACGCCGTCGTCGGCGATGAAGACTTCAAAAAACTGTCCGTCGATTTGCGTGAGCAGAATCGGCGCGCTGCGTACGCGCGCGCCGCTTGCCCCGCTGGTCACCCAATAGGTCGAGTCGCCTGCAGCGAGGAGAAACTCGCTGTTCGGCGGCACGCGGGGCGCAGGCGGCGCGCCGTCGCAGGCTCCCGTGCCGAACAGCAGCGTGAGGGTCGCGCACCAGCGTCGTGCACCGCACGGCATACGTCGGTGCCCCATGACGGCGGCGATCAGAGCGCCCCCGCAACAAGATCGCGCACGCCATCAACGAGCCGGGCCACTTCGCCGCTGGTCGTGTAGCAGGAACAACCAGCGCGAACTAACCCTTCCTCAGCGACGCCAAGCCGCCGCGCCACGGTGCTCGCGTAAAAATCGCCGTGCGACAGATAGAGGCCGCGTTGAACCAGCGCTTTGGCCACGTCTTCCGACGTGTGACCCACCACGCGAAAGGAGAGAGTGGGAGTGCGCGGGGTCCCGGGCTGCGGACCGTACAACGTGATGCCTGGAATGGCATGCAGTCCGTCCCACAACTGTCGTACCAACGCCTCGCCGCGATCGTGCAGACCGGCCATCACGGCGCCCAACCGAGCACGGCGATCACCGCCGTTGACCTGCGACGCAAGAAACTCGACGGCCGCCGCAGCACCGACGATCCCTTCATGATTCTGCGTGCCCGTCTCAAGGCACTCAGGCACGTAGTCGGGCGCAGGCTCGAGCCGCGGTAGATCCAGCGCCGCCGTCGCGCCGTGACGACCGTAGCACACGCCGATGTGCGGACCGTAGAACTTGTAGGCACTGCACAACACGAAATCGGCGCCAATGTCTCGCACGTCCACGTGTGCATGCGGCGCGTAGTGCACCGCATCCACCACCGTAATCGCGCCGGCGGCGCGCGCCACCGCCATCAACGCGCGGACATCGCTGATCGTGCCGAGCATGTTGGACGCCGCGCCAATGGCGACGACGCGTGTGCGCGGCGACAAGAGCCGTTCAAGCGCCCCCGTTTCGTGACGATAGGTCTCCAGATCGAGCGGAAGCCAGCGCAACACGGCACCACGTTCCCGAGCCAGTGCCTGCCACGGCGCGATATTCGCGTGGTGGTCGAGCTCGGTGACGATGATCTCATCGCCGGGTGACAGCGTCCTGCCGATCGCACGCGCGAGATGGAA
>JANOPS010000394.1:0-9530 GCA_031421995.1 Gemmatimonadaceae bacterium | reverse complement strand
ACATCGACCGGGCCAACAACCGATGGGCTGGCGGCGCGGTCAAGAAGCCGATCCCGTAGCGGCGCAGGGAGGTAGAACGCTGCGCATTCGCGTTTTTCGTGCTCCGGACGCAGTTTGTCGGAGCACCGAACGAACAGGGTGCGCAGACGCTTCCGCCCTTCCTGTGGAGACCCGATGTACCGACCGATTGCAAAGGCCGCGACGCACGCGCTGCTCCTTGGCTGCGTGACCGCCAGTGCGGGGCTTGGGCAGCCCGCCGCGCCTGCCGCCAAGACCGCGATGACCCGCGCCAGCGCCCCGGCGCTGCGCCCTGGTGAGATCCGCCTCACCTACCTCGGCAACGCCGGCTGGGAAATCACCGACGGCAAGAAGGTCGTGCTGGTGGATCCGTTCCTCACGCAGTTCGCGCGCTGGACCGCGAACGGACAGGCCCCTGACGTCGCGCAGGACGCCCTGTACCGCCCCGACACCATGCTCATCAACCGGCATGTGCAGAAGGCTGACTACATCCTGATCACCCACGGTCATCCCGATCACGCGCTCGATGCGGGATACATCTCGCGTCGTACGGGCGCGGTGATTGTGGGCCACGAAACGGCGGCCAATCTTGCGCGCGCATACGATGTACCCGATACCTCGCTCATTACGGTTATCGGTGGAGAGGATTACGAGTTTGGTGATTTCTCGCTGCGCGTGATCCCGAATATCCACAGCGCCCTCGATCACAAGCAGTACTACAACAACGGTCGCGGCATCGCTGGCGTCGCCCCACGCGGGTTGCGCGCGCCGCTGCGTCGCAAGGACTACGTGGAAGGCGGCAACATGGCGTATCTGTTGCGCATGGCTGGACACGAGGTGCTGATCATGGGCTCGATGAATTACATCGAGCGCGAGATGGACGGGCTGCGTCCGGACATCGCCCTCGTGGGCGCCAACAGTCAACGACTTGAGATTCACGACTATACCGGTCGTCTCATGCGATTGCTGGGGAAGCCGGCGCTGGTGATCCCGTCGCATGCTGATGCGTATGGGAATCCCAATTCCACGCCGGCCATGATCGCCGATCGCAAACTGTTCCAGAAGGAAGTCTTCACCGCGTCACCCAAGAGTCGCTTCATCTCGCCAGTCTGGTTTGAGCCCATTATCGTCCCCGCCCGTCGGTGACCTCCCCAACACCCGCTTCCATGCCCCTCTCTGCCAATACGCTCGCACACACGGTCTCCTTTCGCGGATGTCGCCGTGCTATCGGATCACTCGCCGTACTTCTGCTCGGCGCCTGTGCGCACGCCGGCGGTCGCGACGTGATCAACCCTCCCGGAATCGCGCCGCTGGTGCCAGCCTATTCCGTTGCTATTCGTGACGGTGATCTGGTGTTTGTGTCCGGCATGACCGGCATCAAGCCCGGCACGCAGGATATCATCGCCGGTGGCGTCGGTGTGCAAACGCGACAAACGCTCGAGAACATCCAAACATCGCTCAAGGCCGCAGGCGCTACGATGGCCGACGTGGGGGAATGCACGGTGTTCCTGGTCGACATGGCAGACTACGCGGCGATGAACGCCGAGTACATCCAGTTTTTCCGCATCGATCCGCCGGCCCGAGCCACACTCGCCGTCACCGCGTTACCACGACCGGCTGCGCGAGTCGAAATCAAGTGCACTGCGCGGACGAAGAAGCGGTGATGGCCGGCACGCTCCCCGTCGCCCCAACGATTGACGACATCCGCGCGGCCGCCGCGCGCATCGCGCCGCACGCCGTGGTCACGCCGCTGCTCACGTCACCGGCGCTTGATGCACGCGCCGGCGGGCGCGTATTGCTCAAGGCCGAGGTGTTACAGCACACCGGCTCATTCAAATTGCGGGGCGCGCTGAATCGATTGCTGCAGCTCACCGACGACCAACGCTCACGTGGCGTGGTCGCCTACTCATCCGGCAATCACGCCCAAGGCGTGGCCTATAGCGCCACACTGCTTGGCATGCGGTCGGTGATCGTGATGCCGAAGGATGCGCCGGCCCTCAAGATCGAACGCACGCGTGCGTTTGGCGGCGAAGTGGTGCTGTATGATCGCTACACGGAAGATCGCGTCGCGATTGGCGGGGCCATTGCGGCCGAACACGGGCTCACTGTCGTGCCGCCGTTCGAAGATCCCTACATCGTGGCCGGACAAGGCACGTTGGCCTTGGAAGCACTCACGCAGGCACAGGCGATGGGCTTCCCGCCCGATACGTTGTTGGTGTGTTGCGGTGGTGGTGGGTTGACCGCAGGGTGTGCGCTGGCGGCCGAAGCGGTTTCGCCAACGACGGTCGTGCATCCCTGTGAGCCCGCCGAGTTTGACGACATGGCGCGCTCGCTGGCGCTTGGGCACCGCGTAGCGAACGAGCCAGGGAAGCGGTCCATCTGTGACGCAATCGTCACCGACATCCCGGGCGAGTTCACCTTCTCGATCAACCAACCGCGCGTGGGTCGCGGGCTGACGGTCACCGATGATCAAGTGCTCGACGCGATCGCGTTCGCCGTCCGTGAGCTCAAACTCGTCGTCGAGCCGGGTGGCGCCGCGGCGCTCGCCGCATTGTTGTCGGGAAAGCTGGACACGCGCGGACGCACCACGATGGTGGTGACGACGGGTGGCAACATCGACCCGGCGATTCTCGCGCGGGCGCTCGGAAACGCCTAGCCAGGAACGGCCCTACGGCACGCGCGCAAACGGCAATTGCCGCATACGCGGCAGTCCCAAATCAAACCCCATAATCTGGCCGTTCCCATCACGGCGCATGGTGATCAGCCACGATTGAGATGGGACGCGAAAGCCGTCGCGAAACAGCGCAACCAGATCGTCATGCAGGACGCCGGCGCGCCACGCCACAAGGTGGTCGCCCTGTTGACGGAGCTCGATCACCGCCTCTGTATCCGCGTTCTTGTAAAACCCGACAAACGCTGACAACTGCGACGGCGTCGGTAACGTCATATCGAGACGCTCGTACGCGACACGATCACCATCGACCGCTTGCACAACAAAACCCGTCGGTAAGGTCAACGTGTCGCCAAGAAACGTGGCGCGCCGTGCGCCATCGAGACTTACGAACGTGCCGTCCGCGCTCCGCGCGTAGCCAACCCACGTATTCAGACTGAAGCCGTTCGCAAACATGCGCAGCGTCACGGTCTGCCGAGTACGTGTTGACTTGTACAAACCCGTTGCTCGCGCCATCCATCCGGCGCGCGCTGTGTCGCCCAGCGCGGGGCGCGTTGACACAGGCGGCGTAAGACGCGCGAGACGCGCCATCAGCACCGGCCCGATCTCCTCGGTATTCACCGCGCTCCCGTTGCACAAGATCCCCAACGCCAACTGGCGGTTTGGCAAGCGACCCGCCCACGCGACATAGCCACCCGTCCACCCGGCGTGGTATACCATACGTTCGCCAACCAGCGTGTCGATCTCGAGCCCCATCGCGTAGGCCGTTGCGCGTCCTGAACGAAGAACGCCCACCCGTTCCATATCCGCCGTAAATCCCGCACCGCCAACGCGCTGGGTGTCGAAGTTGCGCAGCCACTTCATTAAGTCCGGTGCGGTCGTGAGCAAACCGCCAGGACCGACAACGGTCTCGAACGGCATATCCAGTCTGAATTGCCCCGCATCCGTCGGACTCCACGCCAGTGCGCGACGTGGGACAATTTCACTGAGTGAATCACGCCACCGCGTGTGACGCATTCCTAATGGCGCGAAGATCGCGCGCTGCGTAAACGTACCAAGCGACTCCCCTGTCACGCGCTCGACCAGGATAGCGGCCAGAGCGTAATTCGTATTGCTGTAACTGTATTCTGAACCCGACGGAAAGTTGAGCGCGCGCTGCCGGGCAAACATCTGCAATGCATCGCCCAACGTGTACGACGCCGTCCCGCTGGGCCATCGCGTCATCTCGACCAAGTCGCGCCAATCACGCCAGCCACTTTGGTGCGTGAGTACTTCGCGTATGGACGTACCCCCAAAATCCGGCAGTTCTGGAATCCATCGCCGAATATCGTCGTCCAGCGACAGCTTGCCCGAGCGAGCCAACAATACCACCGCGGCAGCGGCAAACTGCTTGGAAACCGACCCCGCCTCAAACACGGTCAGCGAATCGTTCCGCCCACCGCGTTCCAAATCTCGTACGCCAAAGCTGGTCAGCCACCGGCGACGGCCAGCCGAATCGAAGGCAATCACACACCCGGGGCCAGCGGCGGCGTGCATGTCGGCAAAAAGGCTGTCTACAAATTTTGGCGCTTGGGCTGCGGCCAGCCGCGAAGACCCGCACAACGTACACGCTGTCAAGACGGCGTGAAGAAAGCGACGCATGATCACCACGTCCTTGGGCTAAAAGTGAACGCCAAGGCTACCCGGCGACCCCTATTCCGTCGCCTCGATGCGCGCCACCGGCGCTATTGGCGGAAATTGAGACGCCGTTGCCGGTATCGCTGCGGTGCGTAGTGCCGTTGGCGTCGTGCCCAGATGGCGCTGAAACGCCCGATTAAAAGACGCCTTGCTGGAAAACCCTACCTCAAGCGCCACACGCAAGATGTCTGGTGCGCCAGCTTGGCAGAGGCGTTCGGCCGCGTCACGCACGCGAAGTTCATTAATGAACTCGTTGAACGACACGCCGATGCCGTTGCGCAGCGTGCGCGACAGGGTACGCGGCGACGTACCAAGCGCACTCGCTAAGGTGGTCAGCGTGAGCTGCGGATCTCGGTGCCACGCGTGTTGGACGACCCGTGTTCTCCATGCCGCCGCCTGCGCCAGATAGTCTTTCATTGCCACGGGCGCGGCGGCAGGCTCGACTGGCAAAGGCGCCAGCCCGGTCCGTGACATCGGGATCGCACCGCGCCCGAATCGAAAACCGAGCAGGCCGATTACGTACGTCAGAACCGCCAGCACAACAATGATCGGCAAACGGGCGAAGTAGTCGAGTGGTCGCACGACGAGATGCACCGTCATCATAACCGCACCGAGCGCTCCCGTGCCCATGATGCCAACAAGCATGAGGCTGAGCCATGTGAGCCGACTCTCTTCACGATTGCTGACATTCTCGTCTAACCACTGCTGCCATCTGGCATGCTGCAGCCACGAGGCGGCGCTGTAGACGCCGAGCGACAGGAGCACGGCGAACGCGCCCCACAGTTCTATGATGTGCAGGTGCGTTCCGGTGTACCAATCCCATTTTGCCTGTAGTGGCAGGGCGAAACAGATCAGCTGATAGATCCCTTGCAGCGCGGCTGGGACGAAGTGCCACCATGTCCGCGACGGTGCGACACCCGTTGCGAGCGTTGTGGTGTAGACCCACAACAGCGGTCCCCACGCCAAGGTGAAATCGAATGGCGCGAACGTGAGCGCTGGATGTAGGTCATACGCGCCAGCGAACCCCAGCAGATACGGCATAAGCCGCAGCGCGATCGCAGCGATCAGCGCCGACAACCATGCCGATCCATGGTGTCGGCCCAGCGAAGTGCGCAGCAGCACGGCAAACAAGAATCCGTTCGCGGCGGCGACAAGCAGCAAGAGTGAGTACGGTCCGAAGCGCATATGTGGTGAAAGCTAGCCGCCACACACGCACCTGCACGTGCCCGTGGTATCGTCAAGCCTCACCTGTACCTTGGGCGCTCGCTCGCCTTCGACCGCGCGCGCGGGCGCATGTACTCAGCCATTCCGGCGCTTGGCGCGCTCCCTTCGCTCACCAACGTCTGGCATCTCTATCGCCAGTACATCAAGCCGGTCGCGCACGTACGCGACACCGACGGCACCGATACCGTGATTTGCGGTGGGCGGGTGAGTGATTCATTCGTACGGCCCGACAACGCCACGTGCGGCTGGTGCCTGGATGTCGCGCATCGACAGGGTCGCGTGCTGTTGCACGGCCAAGATGCGGAGCGTGCGTTAGGGCGTATGCGTGCGTTCACCAATCGGGTCGGGGGCAAGGAATCGGTCGTGAGAACTGCAGCTCGGCAGTTGGTTGACGCGGGGTCGGCGTCCGCCTATCTGCGACACATGGCCGAACGCAATCGCGATCGCATGCCGCTCGATCAGCAGAAGGCGCCAGCCTGAGATACGCTTGGCGCTGGAGAGGGCGTTGCATGAAGACACCGAGCGCGTGGCCCTCGAGGGCGATCTTGCCCCGCTGCGCGAAGCATGGCGAGCGGCCGAAGTATTGGCTGGCATCGCCGACCAACTGCTGATCCCGTCGTGGGCCCCGGAGCTCGACCGTCCTCATTCCCCACGCGTGTAGCCGCGCTGCGGCGCGCGCGGGCGTCGTACCCGATGGCCTGCGGCGCATCGCGAATCGCACGGCGACTCAGGGGACGAGCGACACCAGTCGGTTCCGCTCGGTACGCACTGCAGCAAAATGACGACGATCCGTGGTCAGGATCTCGCGCGCACCAAGTCGCTCGGCGATCGCGATCACCGTGGCGTCGACAAACCCCAGGGGAAAGTCGAGATAGTCGTGCATGAGCGCTGACGCGCGTTCCAGATCTTCAAGCTCAACTGGTTCGACACACAGTTCGCCGTCAGCTACCGATCGCACGAACGCCTGCTCAGCTTTCGCACTGATGCGTGTGCTCAGGAGATAGCACACTTCGGGCAACACGGTCACGGGCACGCGCACACGACGGGGCTGTGCTGTCCACCACGCCGCAACGCGCTCGTGCCACGCATCGCTTCGATCGATGAGCGCGTACAGCGGCCCGGTATCGGCGATGACCATCAGCCGTGCGGGTCCTTCCAGAGCAACGTGTCGACCTTCTCGGCGGTGTCAGACGTACCACTCGCGAACTGACCGGCGATCGACGGCAATGGGGACGCCTCAGCGGGCGCCGCCAAGTACATCGCGACGGCCTCGCGTACGAGCGATGCAGTGCTCACGCCACTCCGCCGCGCAGCACGCTGGAGACGAAGCATCGTCTGCTCGTCGAAAAACACCGTGGACCGCTTCATGGCATATATATGGCGCATATATCCATCGTAGCGCAAGGGGCCGTCCGGCCGGTGCCGGCAGCCCCGCCCAGACAGCAGGTCCGCTCTATGGCGTAAACAGTTCGCGGCGGCGGGACACGTCCCCGTCCTGAATCACCACCGCCGTCCACGGCGCGCCACCAATCACTCGGCGCGCGGTCCACTCGAGCGTAGATGGCACGCCGTCACGGAGCACCAGCTCACGAGGCACCAGCTCACGGGCACCGCCGCGCACGCGGAGATTGTCGGCGCGCAACGCATAGTGATGCCGGCCACTGCCTTGTGCGGTAAGCCGTAGGACGACCTCGCCATTGCTCGCCACGCGAGATGACAGAGTGAAGTTCACCGCGGGTGCTGCCGTTGCGGCGCGCGATGCCAACAGGTCCGCCACCAACCACAGCCAGCGATTGCTGGAATGGACCCACACTTCTTTGTAGACATACATGTTCTGCGATGGCCAGTACGGAAGGTCCGTGACGCCATAACTCTGCATGCCAACGGGCAGCGATCCCACAAAATCGCTCGACGAGACGCTGTACTGCTGCGCCCAGTCGTATCCTTCGCCGTACATGGTGCTTTGCGCAAACGGATTGCGTCCCACCACCCACTGCGCCTGTTGCTGCGCGAGATCAAGGCCGGCGCTATCGCGGCGCATTCGTGATGCGGTTGACAGCGCCTTGGCCTGCGACAATAACACACCGTAGTTGCCGCGACGCTGAAACCACACCGGGAACGTCCGCAGATACCAATCACCGCCCATCGGTGTACCCGCACGCACTTGAGCAGCGTATTGATCCTGCTTCTCCAGATAGCGCCCACCGGAGTCGGGGACTTGCACACTGTCGGCGGCCCGATACACATACGCCGGCAACACGCCATATGGCGCGGTCACACCCGCGCTGCGCTTCTGATACTCGGCGTACCGGGCCACTGTGGCGTACCACGAGATCCATTCGGCGTGGTCAGGGAATGCATCTAGCAGTTGCGCGAGCGCCACGACGGGCGCTTGATCAGCAGCGCGGTGGAACTGATGAAAGATCGTATCGCGGTCTGGGCCGGTATAGAAGAAGCCGGATAACGGAAACGTGATGCCCACGGCGGCGACCTGCTGCGACGCCATCACGACGCGCGCCAACTCCATGGCCTTCCCGCGGTACGCTGCGTCCCGCGTTGCCCGGTAGAGCTCCAGCGACGCCGTAATCCCGATTCCTGCCAGCTCCATGCGCGACGCCGCGAACGCCGGCGTATGCCACGTGGATGGCCCCTCAACGCCAACAATTGCGTGCGCCCAGTCATCGCGCGCCACGCGCAGACTGTGTTGTGCGCGTTGCGGATCACGATCTTTCAAGACGCGATACGCTATCGCGCCGGCCGCGGCCGCGATGTAGTTGGCATTGGGATTGTTCTTGGCTTCCACCGTGCGATCGTCGCCATCACCCACGATGTTGTTCGACCAGTAATTGTGGCTGCCAAATCCCACGCGGGACCCACCGTCGAAGCGCACGCGCAGCACCCAGTCCAGCCCCCATGTAGCCTCTTCGATCAGCCGCTCCACGAGCGCCGGTTCACGTCCGGCGTTTGCCAACTGCTCGGCCAACGCGAACATGGCATACGTTCCCTCGCCCGTGTTGATCACGCCTTGCGACAGATCACCCGCGTCATGCCACCCGCCACTCATCGACACGCGCTTGTCGCCCAGCGTCGCGAACCAATCTTGATGATCCACGCCATGAACACCCGGCACATCAAACCCACACCGATTGCCGTAGTAGAAATTGAGCGTTTTCCAGATCGATGACAGCCACGCGTCGTCGCCAATCGTGAACGGCTTGCTGGTCACGGTGCCAGCGCGCAGCATGTACCGTCCCGGCGTTTCCACTTCGGAAAAGTCGAGCCGTTGAAACGTGCCGAGCGCGGAACCCACGGATGTGATCGGTTTGCGCAGCACGATCTCGCCGAACGCAATGTTATCGACGCGAACCACCTCAAACGAGCTGCCCGGCAGCGTACCGGCAATCGCCGATTTGGACAGACCGGTTTGATAGCCGCTATGACTGAAGGCCAGTCGGTCCGGCGCGACGGCCCATCCGGTGTGCTGATCTGGGTCAACCCGCTGTAACTCAATGGGTCCCAACTCGAACGCGACACGATCATCTGGTGCGGCCAGCATCTTATTCACGAAGTATCCAATTTCGATGTGCGTGATCTTGTCGCGCGCCAACGGTTCGATCTCCCACAGAATCTGTTGCCACCCGTTGCGCGCCAGCGTGATGATGTGCGTCCCTTCGCGACCATATCGATCCGGGACTTTGACCACACCGTCGTTGTGGATCACCAGTTGCAAGGGCAAGACGGGGACACCCACAAAATCCGGTCGCACCCACAGTGCGATGCGGTTGTACGCGCGCCAGTCTTCATTGGGCACTCTGCGCTGCAAGTTCACGGCCGGAAGCCGGAGCCGCCCCGTTGCCGGTGCTAAGCGCGTCAGCTGCATGTCCACGCGCAATGCACGCAGGCTCCCTAAACGAAGAGCCGTCGGCCACGTCAGCGTGCC
>JANOPS010000393.1:0-7969 GCA_031421995.1 Gemmatimonadaceae bacterium | reverse complement strand
CTAGGCTTCTCTGTGTTCGAAGCCGTCGAGCGTGCACAAGAGCTGGCTCGAGCGGTGGCTGCAGAGCAGTTAACGTCGGCGAGGTCGAGCGGCAGTGTAACCGAAGGCGCGATCGTCGGAACGGCAGCCGCGGTGACTTGCTTCTCCGATGCAAGCGGCTACGAGGACTGGGCAGAAGCAACCATTGAGCGCTTCCGAATTGCGCACGATCAGATATCCGACGACACAGTCGCCGGATCGGTCATCCCTTGGCACCCGAAGATCTTCGTAGCCCATGCGTTGGCCGAGCGTGTCAGGTCAGGCCGCGAGCGTGCTGGCGACCGCGAGGCTCTTTATCGCTTGATCGCGCACCCTCTCGATGCTGTCTCTCTTGTGGCGTTGGTCAACGTCGCAGGATGTTGGGAGCGCGATACGCGATTCGCTTGGTGTGGTCTGAACCTCGGACTGCGGTTGGCGCAGCTTCCAAGCAGACAAGATATGTACCGTCTTGACGTCGATGCCCGACGAACTGTCGAGTCAGACCGCCGGGACTCGGCAGTAGTGACAGCGCTTGATGAGTGCCGAGCTCAAGGTCCGATGCCGGCTTGGGTACGCCCACGTCCATCGTGGGTGTCGCCAGAGCCGAGCAGTGAGGACCTGCAGGATCTTGATATGGTCGTGGAAGACGGGTGGCAAAGGACAGACGATTTGTGGCACAGCCAGCACGCCGCGAAGGTCCTACAGATGGTACCCCTGGCGGCGGTGATGACGAGCGAATGCCGTGCGCACTATGTCGACTCGCTCGAGGCCTATGTCGAATGGACGCTCGACACTATCAACCCCGTGTGGCGGACCCAGCGACGTCGGTCACGCGAAGATAGTGATGCAAGCCTCTACGAGTGGAAAAATCAGTTGGGACGGATGATCGCAGAAGCTGCAACCTATCTTTCAGCCGACGAACTCCTTCAGAGGTTGTTGCAGCCGATCCTTGCGCAGACCGACGACATCGCGAATCGGCTACTCGCGCCGTTTGCTGAGTCTCTTGTCTGCGGAGAAGTCCTCGATGCGACGGAGATCCGGCCCGATACCCTACGTCTACTGGCGGCGCTGCTCGAACGAACGCTAGAAAATAGAGACCTACATCGTTCGCCGTACAAAGACGGGCGCATCGGCTTAGACCTGCCCAAGGTGGTCGATTCACTACTCTTCGTGGGCGTCGAGTACGCCCGCGACGCCGCGCGCTTCGCCAACGGCGATTGGAGAGACCTTACCCAAGTGATGCCGCTGGTTGATCGACTGGTGCGCGCCGCCGGTTGGCACCCCTATGTAGCGCGTCAGTTCGTTACGTTGTGCCAGCGATCCAGTGCTGCCTACCCAGCCGACACGTTCGCGGACCAAGTGCTGGCGCAGATCGTCGACGGGCGCCCGCCCTCAAGCTGGAAGGGCTCCACGTTGCCAGCCGCCATGGCGGCCCTCGTGCAGGCGCACGCCGACCGAGGGCATCCCTTGACGGCTCCGCTAGCCAGCAAATTGCTGCGGGTGCTTGACGCGCTCATCGACCTTGGCGACCGCCGCAGCGCGGCGTTGCAACAGAGCGCGGCATTTCGAGGGGTGCGCCTCGCATAGCCCGACGAAGCACGCACCCTTTAGCGCCGCAATCCCTTGTGCTTCGCGGCGGTTGCGACGCGTCGCGTGCGGCAACTCGCCAGAGTGGTAGTCCGGCGCGTCCGTTGGCGCGCGTGGAGCCGTTGTTCGATCAGTGCCGGGTGTTGTTGGAGCGATGGGTCATCCCTGCCCCGATCATCGGCATCACCGTCGGCATTCCTGCCACCGCGCCATTGGCCGCCGATCAGGGCGACTTACTGATGCCGTCGTGGCGTGATGCCGCGATGAACGCCGAGTCGGTGTTTGCGCGGTTGCGTGCCGCGTTGGACCCCGATCATGCGGGCGATGTGATTGTCCGCGCAGTGGCCGGTGATGCACACAAGCCTGAGGCCACGGGTCAGTGGGCGAGTGCCGATGCGATGGCGCAAGCCGCCGCGCCCGTGCCTGCGGCGCGTGTTGATGTTCACACCGACATGTATGCGATGCCCGCCGTATTGCGACTACTCGATGCACCAGAACATGCCGACGTCGAAACGCCACACGGCGTGCCCGAAGCCGTGTGGTGGCGTGGACGTCGACTCACGATGGTGCATGCCGACGGTCCCGAGCGACTGACTGGCGATTGGTGGCGCGCCGATGCGTTTGCGCGTGACTACTGGCGGTGCCTGTCGCGCGAAGATGGCGAGCTGTTGGTGTACAGCGAGGCGGGGGCGTGGTGGGTGCAGGGGTGGTATGACTGACCGGGCTCCATACGCACGCGCAGCTCGACAGCGTTCGGACCTCTCTGCGGCGACGTGCCGTCAGCGGAGTAGGCGCTGCGCGTGGTGGCGACACGCGCGTCCCGCTGTGCTGCTGTTTGCCGACCGGCGCTGTTCAGTAGCGCCACGTGTCGATAGCCTGCGCGTCGTCCACATACCCCGAGGTGATGAACGTTCTTCCACGCGCATCCTCAACGACGACATCCAGTGGAAGCTGCACCGCGCGCGGAGTTGCGCAGCCTGTGGGCGCTAACACCAAGTACTCCTCGTACTTGGCAACGAAGCCAGTTGCGGTGCGAATCCACACGGTGCCGTCGCTGGCAAGCCGCACACTCCGAAACGGAGGCAACCAATTCGGTCGCGCGACCAGTCGACGCACTGTCGACATATCCACCTTAACGATGTCGCGAGCGCCGGGCGGCGGCCCCAAGCTCTGGACTCCCGCTTCGAAGGCCGCATTCGAGAGAGGCTGCAGCGCTTGTGGCACTATGCAGGTACGCAATAGTTTGCCCTCGTTGCTCCACTGCCGGAGTCGTAGGTTGATCGTGGTTCCGGCGTGCCCCACCGTATCAAGCACCACAACCCCACCGCCCTCGCGCGCGTAGTCCCACATCGGAGTGGTCACAAACGGCTGTTCGCGTTGCATGTTTGTCGACTGACCGCGCAGGAGCGCAGGGATGTCCATGCGCAGCCGTCCTCGACGTAAGCGAGCGACGGTATCCAGCCTGCTCGCACCATGTCGACGCATCAAGAGCACTACGTCATCACCGCCCTCCGCCCCGTTCATGCTTCCCGGCACATTCCACGCCTCCAGTACCAATGCCGACGCGCCGAATGCGACCGGGTCAACGCCATAAAAACCCGCGACACGAGCGAGCGCGAGATCTGCTGTCCGGAATGTTCTTCCCTTGAGCGCAAAGACAGTCACTCGCGCGAGCGACGCGTCAGGAACAACGATGGAATCTCCAAGAAAGGACATGCGATTTGGCCGCTGCATCTCTCCAGGCCCGCGCCCCCCTCTCGACAAAAGCCGCAACTGAGCGGAGCCTTTCGCGACATGGATGACGTTGTTCTGTTGATCGAGCACATAGACGAGCTCATCACGACCCAAGAGCGCCGTCGTGAGAAATCCGATTGGCGTCTTGGATTCGTTGCCGGTATACCGTTGCCCAGCGAGCGTGCGCGGCGCGTCAGCACTTTGTCCCCAATCTGATATGCCGCTTCGCAGATCGGAGAACCCTCGCGACGGCGATATGCTCACCGCAGTACTGACACTCGCGATCAGCCAGATGCGTTTCCGCGTCACGTTCCACCTCATGCAGAGACCTAGTTTCGAGTGTGTTGGACTTGCCCGGCAAAAGTGGACGCGTCAGTAAAGGAAACTACGCGGCCATCGGTAACTGCGCTTCGTGCTCCACCGGACTCACGTACCCGACGGCGGAGTGCCGCCCTTTCCGGTTGTACCACGTTTCAATGTACCGAAAAATGGCGCGGCGCGCCTCGTCGCGGGTATGCCAGTCGCTCGTTATCACCAGCTCGAACTCTAGCGTCGAGAAGAAACTCTCGGCGCGTCCGGATGTCCACACAGACGGGTATGCGATGCCCGCCATGTTGCGATTGCTCGACGCACAAGAACATGCCGACGTCGAAACGCCGTACGGCGTGCCCGAAGCCGTGTGGTGGCGTGGACGTCGACTCACGATGGTGCACGCCGATGGCCCCGAGCGGCTGACTGGCGATTGGTGGCGTGCCGATGCGTTTGCGCGGGATTATGGCGATGCCTATCGCGCAAGGACGGCGAGCTGTTGGTGTACAGCGAAGCGGGGGCGTGGTGGGTGCAGGGGTGGTATGACTGACAGCAATAGAACGCTCCTTGCAACGATCCTCCGCAATTGATTAGTTGCAGAGAGCCGGAGGAACTCCGACGATGTTCGCGTGTCGGAAACGAGCGGTGGTCAATTCCACTCAGACCCGCAGGAGACAACAATGGCGAAATCCTCCCACCACGTTATTCCGTCCCTCGACGGGGGCTGGAGCGTCAAGAAGGCGGGAGCAGAACGCGCGTCGAAGCACTTCCCGACGCAGGAAAAGGCCGTGAGCTGGGCACGTCATGCGAGCAAAGCCGCCCAGGGAGAGTTGGTGATCCATCGCCGGGACGGGACGATCCGGAATAAGGATTCCTACGGCCGCGATCCGATGCCTCCGCGCGACAAGAAATGAGCGCACGCAGGACGAACGGACAGTTCGAGGAGATGCGCGAGGTGCGGTTCCGATGCTACTTTTTCAACATTATGTGGATACCCATTGTCTTGCTGGTGGCGTCGCTGGCCACACCATCCTCGGCCCTCCTACCACTGGGGCCGTTCGCATCGGCGCCCACCGACTCGATGCAGTCAGAAGCGCGAGCCGTGCTCGCCATGAGTGAATTCTTTGCGTACTGGCAGCGTCTATGGCTGGAGAGTGAACGTCTTCGCGCAGAGATGCCCGGGCGCGCAGGCGCGGTGAGTGCGCGGTTACCCTACGCGCACTGCCACGCAGATCTTGCACCGGGGAAGCGGCGTGCGCTCCCAAGAGGGAACGATGTGGTCAGCAGACCCTATTCGCAGTTTCCCGCCATCAAAAGCGAGACCTCCGTATTTGCGGTCTGCCCGACGTGGGTGATTGGTGTGGATGTCCCACAAGCGCATGACGAGGCGTACTCGGTCGACGGCGCGCTCGTGACCTCCAAACGACCGTACGCCCGGGCGGCGCGCGCGCGTCTGATCAGCGTCCTTGATCGCTTCGCGAGGCAGTCGCCAGGGTCGTCGCTGCTGAATGGTCAACTGGTGCGACTGTACGTGGATCAAAGGGATTTTTCCGGCGCTGACGCCGTTGCGTCGCGCTGTCGGGCGCCGGCGTGGTGGTGCCTTGCCCTTTCCGGGTACGTCATGGCACTACGCGGTTCCTCCGCGGACGCCGATTCGCTGTATTCGGCGATGCGCGCGGCGATGGGGCCTGAACAGAGGTGCGCGTGGATGGATGTGCGAAACATCCTGCCACCGGCAGACGCCGGGCGCTTTACCGCCGCCGGGTGTCCTGAACGCCTCCTAGCCGTCAGCAGACTATGGTGGCTGTCCGATCCGCTTTATCGCGTCCGCGGCAATGAACGACTGGTGATTCACGAGACTCGGCGTGTCGACATCACCTTGCGTAGCGCGTTGGATTCCGACGAGCGCTATGCGTGGGACACGGCGCGGGGTGGCGACGCGCTCGTCGCGCTGATCGAACGGTACGGGAGACCTACCTACGCGGGGTGGGGTGGCGCGCAAACCGACATCGGGCATTCCGACTACCTGCGGTGGCTGCTCTCCATCGCGGTACCGCCCTACTCCTCGTTTGAGTATAGCCTTGACCGGGTTCATCTCCTGCCTTCATGGGAAGGCGTCAGCGATCCGTTCCGCATACGTGCCTCCGCGTGGCAGCTCGCTGGTGAAGGAAACGATGGCGCCGTCACGGCGGAATGGTGGTCACAGGAACACGTCCGCGCCGACCGACGACTCGTACAGTTGCCTGAAGGGCAGACGGCGATGTTTCGGCGACAGTCTACGATTGCGCTTGCGACAGCGCACGTGCTACAACATCCACTCGCGCGCGCCGATTCCGCACGATTCGATGTGATGCTGCTGACGACGGCCAGTGCGTCGCAGGTCGACTCGTTGGAGCGACGCATCGTACGCGGTGGTGAGACGGTCGTGCTGCAGGCACGCATTCCGCCAACCCCACAACTCGTCTCCATCGAAGCCGTGGGCCTAGACGGAACGCACGTCGATGCGCGGACGCGGTTTGGCATCATGCCGCCCGCGCCGTTGAGCGCGATGACCGCAGGCAGCATCGCGATCTCTGACCCAGCATTGATTGACATGCAGCAAGGTACGGGCAACATGCAGTTTCCCGATGAGTCATTACTTGACCAGCTATTCGCGTCACCAACTCTCGGCACTGGCCAACGCCGAATTGGGGTGTACTGGGAGACCTACGGCGTAGCCGCCTCGGAGTCGGTGACCCTGACGGTGTCTATGGCGCGCGAACAGGAGATCGGAAGCCTGCGTCGGTTGGGTATGGCGCTGAGTCTGGCCTCGGACCCAACGCGTTCGTTGCAGATTCGGTGGACAGAACCAAGTAACGAACGCAACACCCGAACGCTCGTCGGACCAATCCCCGTACAACTACGCAGCATCGTGCTGAACCTGTCGCAGCTCTCGCCGGGGCCGTATCTCCTTACTCTCAGCATCGAGCGCCGAGGCAGCGGTGTCGTGAGCAGTCAGCGACGCCTGGTGCTGGCTCCGCCATGAGACGCTCGATCAGCGGCGATCTCTGTTCCGCACGGAGCGGCGGATGATGGTGCCAGCTCTTTCGCGTCAGCGAACACTTGGCTACGCTTTGCCGCGCGCGCTGCTCCGCGTGGTCGCGGTAGTACTCTGCACGCGCCTCTGCATGCACGCGCCGACCATGCACGCACAAGCACTGCGTTTGGGCGCCGACGCACCGGCCATCGTCGAACACAATCGGATCATCCTCGCCATGCCACTGCCC
Source organism: Gemmatimonadaceae bacterium (assembly GCA_031421995.1). GTDB lineage: Bacteria > Gemmatimonadota > Gemmatimonadetes > Gemmatimonadales > Gemmatimonadaceae > Gemmatimonas. The sequence continues at coordinate 1,055 of JANOPS010000393.1, read as the reverse complement.
TTCGGTATGCGCTTCGACCTGCCAGCCGCCCCGGCGAGCCCTCGGATCGGGTTTTTTGCGTGGCGCATCACGATTGAAACACCGATGCCGTTCGTCATCGCATTCGTCTCCGACACGGCGCTCCGTACCAACAATATCGCAGACGTGCTGAGGGCCGCCACGCCCCGACGATGCGCGAGTCCCGATGCGGAATCCGTACTCGACTGTACCACGCCGATCGCGGCGTCGACCGAACTCGTGGGCGACCACTTTCGGCTGATCATCAAGGACTCGGCATTCGTGGCGATGGTGCGGCGCGATCGACCGGTTTCCCTCTGGCGATCGATGATCGTGCCGAGCGGCCGGATACAACTACGGCAGGTCCGCTTTGAATATCGGGACACCGAACGGCAATAGCACATTTGTGCGTGCCGTGAGTGCGGAGGACCGGCAGCAATCGCCGCGCCACACCGCCATCTTCCGATTCGACGAACGAACTATCGCCATCGGTCCGCTTCGAATGGCTGACGCCGCGATTGGTTGTGGGTCGACCCACTACCGCCGCGATTGACCCTCTAGCTTGCAGCCAAAGGTGGTGAAGCGCTTCGGCGCGCACGCTTTGAGCGTCGCGACGAAGCGTTGTACCGACGCAAAACACCACACACGGTGTGCCCGAAGCCATGTGGTACGACTGACGCGGGCGCAACGCCGCGCCGTACGGGCCACATGTCGCAAGACACATGGCCCGCTGCCGTTCTCAGATCGGCGTCAGATACTTGAGTGAGCAATACCCTTCTTCGTTGTTCTCGGAGCGCACCAATGCCCAGCTCTCGTTGTACTTGCTGAGCATGGTCACCACCGAATGATGTGCAGCCTTCCCAATGATGGGCTGATCCGTGCCAGGACCCTTTCGAATGTTCAGATTCGAACTCTCAGTCGTGACTTTGAGCCGTGTCGATGGCGCCGCGGGCGACACATCGAGATTCAGCACCAAGTCGCCACTGCGAAAATCCGGATCGATCGAGTCGTAGACCGCCCAGAGAGCGTCTTTGGCTTCGCCCGTGGGCACTACACCA
>JANOPS010000392.1:0-5026 GCA_031421995.1 Gemmatimonadaceae bacterium | reverse complement strand
GAGCCGCCCGGTTTCGCCGAGCTGGCACCGGATCTTGCGGTGGAAGTGCTGTCGCCGTCCGATCGACCCGGTGCCGTGCTGGCCAAGGTGAGTGATTTCCTCGAGGCCGGAACGCGCTTGGTGTGGGTTGTCGATCCGCTGAAACGTTCGGCGCGTGTGTATCGCGCCGACGGCAGCGTGGCCGAGCTTGATGTCACGGGCTCACTGCTCGGCGAGGACGTCGTTCCTGGTTTAACCATCCCGCTGTCCGACATGGTGGACTGACGAGGGACCTCGCCGTCAAGAACTTACGGCGAGCGGCCGCCGGGAATGCGCGTCCACACCACAATCGTGCCGCACGGTGTGGTATTTGATCCGTACGATTGGAATTCCACCGGCACCGTAGAGAAGTTCGGATAGAGCTCCATCATCTCCACGGTGTTCGGAGGCAATTCATCCACCTCCATGCCGCGCGTGCGCATGCCGTCAAGCCAGATGTCTGGAATGCAGGTGGTGCCGCGCGTGCCCGTGAAGGCCACGAAGCGCACGCGCCCGCGCACCACGTTCACGCCGCGCTTGGTCCGCAGCAGGTCGCTCAGGCGCGAGGAGCCGCGTTCTACAATCTCGGCGCGCGTAATGAACGTGCCAAGGCCGCGTGCGCGCCGCTCATCGAAACTGCGCATGGCGAGTGATGCGCGGGTGCGCGTATCAGCGACCTTGACGTTGTCCAATCGTTGCGCGGTAAGGTCGAGGCGTACGACAACCGTGTCCCACAGTTTGCCGCGAGAAGTGAGCAGCGCCTCTGCGGGCTCGTAGCCCAGATGGCGGAACGCAATGGTGACGGTGTCGAGGTCCGGGGTGTCAAGCGCGAACGCCCCCCGCGCGTCGGTGCGGACGATGACGCCCGGAATGGTCACCGTGACGCCCTCAAGCGCAACACCGCCAGAATCGCGGACAACGCCAACCATGCGGCGTTTCCCGACCGGGGCCGCCCCCTGACTGTCCGCCGGCACGGCGGTCGTCAACAGCAGCAACAGCGGCCCAACGACCAGTTCGCGGAGTGACCGTAACATGGGGCGAAATGGGTGACGAGGTACTTCCTTAACACTAAGATGACGCCCGTTTGTGCAGGCGTCCAGTGGAATGGCGTGGGAACGCGCCAAGGCGCAAGTTTGCCGCATGACAGTTCATCGATTTCCTCTCTCGCGCGCCTCTGCGGCGCCGGCGCTCTTGGTGGCCGGGATGCTGCTCTTCTCGGGTACCGCTTCTCGGGCGGCGGCGCAGCCGGTGACGGCAACGCCGGATCCGTCCCGGATGCCTCCGCCGGGCTGGCCGTCGTCCCCCAAGCAATTCGACGCCATCAAGGTGGCGAGCGATCTGCTGATCCCCACCCGCGACGGCAAGCGGATGGCGACCGATATCTATCGCCCCGGTCGGAATGGCACTCCAATCGACGACCGACTGCCGGTACTGCTCAACCGGACGCCGTACAACAAGACCTCGTTGGCCGAGCAGGCGGTCTTCTTCGCTGAGCGCGGGTATGTGGTTGCGCTGCAAGACACGCGTGGGCGCTACAAGTCGGAGGGCGAGTTTTCCAAAGTGCAGCCGCTTGATGCGACCGATGGCTACGACGTGATCGAGTGGCTGGGGAAGCAGCCGTATAGCAACGGAACAGTCGGCATGTGGGGCACGTCGTTCGCCGCACACATGCAGGCTGGCGCCGCGCAGTACAATCCGCCGTCGCTCAAGGCGCTCGTGATCAACATGGGCGGCATGTCGAACGGATGGGACCATGGGGTGCGCTATCGTGGCACCTACGAAATGGGGCGACAGCTGACGTGGGCGTGGACGCAATTGCTTGCCGACGCGCGATCGCCTGACGTGAAAGCCCTGCTGACCAAAGAGAAGGCGGAAGACTGGTACAACGTGCAGCCGATGCGTCGAGGGCTGAATCCGCTGTCGGTGTCATCGCAGTACGAAGGCTGGTACTTCGATTTCTTCGAGCGGGCAGATTACGACGCGTCGTGGAAAGATCCCATGCTGGCGTGGGATGAGCATTATCCGCAAACCGCCGACATCCCCATGCTGCATGTGGGCGGCTGGTTTGACATTTTTCTTGCCGGGACGTTCAAGAATTTTGCGGAGCTTCGTAAAATCAAGAAGGCGCCACAGTCGGTGATGGTTGGTCCGTGGAAGCATGGTGGCAACAACTTGCCATACGCTGGTGATGTGGCGTTCGGTGACAGCGCGTCGGTGATGGATTTTCTCACCGACTTCCACATGCGCTACTTCGATTTTCACCTGAAGGGCAGATCGAGCGGCGCCGAGCGTGATGCGCCGGTGCGCGTGTTCGTGATGGGCACGGGAGATGGCCACAAGGATGCCAACGGACGCTTGTCTCACGGCGGGTACTGGCAGTCGTCGTCGGCGTGGCCGCTGGAGGGTACGCGAATGGTGCCGTACTACTTTCACGCCGACGGGTCGCTCAGCACGACGAAGCCTGCGGCGCTGCGATCGCAGACCACCTACACGTTCGATCCACATCATCCGGTGCCGACCATTGGCGGTGGCGCGTCGGCGCGATTGAAAGACGGCGCATTCAACCAACGTGAAGATCCCCGCTTTCCGCCGTCACAGGCGCCATGGCTGCCGCTTCGTGCACGGGCTGATGTGGTGGTATTTCAAACAGAGCCGTTGGCCGAAGACGTCACAGTGATCGGGCCGATCAAAGTTGTCGTGCACGCGTCCGCCGCGACGCGTGATGCCGACATCACCGCCAAGCTGCTGGATGTGTATCCGTCCAGCACGGATTGGCCGGGCGGTTTTGACATGAACCTGACCGATGGCATCGTGCGCGGACGCTACCGCGCGACGCGTGATCACCAGGTGCTGTTGCAGCCCGGCCAGGTGTATGCGTTCACGGTTGAGCCGTTCCCGACGGCGAACGTCTTCAAGAAGGGCCACCGTATTCGGGTGGATATTTCCAGCAGCAACTTCCCGCGCTTCGATGTCAATCCCAACACCGGCGAGCCGTTGGGAAAGAGCCGCCGAATGATCTCCACCGATATCAGTATTCAGCACAGCGCCACCTTTCCGTCGCACATCGTGTTGCCGCTGGCTCCGGCTCGCCGGTAACCGCGCGTGACGCTTACGCTTCTGGCCTACGGCATGGTGATCGCCTTCATGGCGCTCATCATGACCAAACGGATGTCGCCGCTCACGGCCCTGATTCTGGTGCCGATTGCGTTTGGGGTGGCGGGTGGCTTCGCCCCGCAGTTGGGCGAGATGATGGTGGCGGGCATCACGAAGCTCGCCCCAACGGGTGTGATGCTGATGTTCGCCATTTTGTATTTCGCGATCATGATCGACGCCGGCTTGTTTGAGCCGTTTGTACAACGGTTGATCGCCCTGGTGCATGGCGATCCGATGAAAGTGGTCGTGGGCACGGCGGCGCTGGCGCTGCTGGTCTCCCTCGATGGCGATGGGTCGACCACCTACATGATCACGACCGCGGCGATGTTGCCGTTGTATCGAAAGCTTGGCATGCGGCCACTGATTTTGGCGTGCGTCACGATGCTGTCGGGCGGCGTGATGAACATCCTGCCCTGGGGCGGTCCCACGGCGCGCGCCGCCAGTTCGCTCAACATTGATGTGAGCACGGTGTTCGTGCCGCTGATCCCCGCGATGATGTGTGGCGCCGTATGGGTGTTGTATGTTGCCTATCGGCTGGGGATGAGTGAGCGTCGTCGACTTGCTGCTGTGGGCGCGTCAAGCGCGACGAACGACGCCGTGCTACACGAAGAGCTGGTCAATCCCGACTTCGTTCCGGACACCGAACACCGACGGCCCGAGCGCTTGATCGTGAACGCGATGCTGACAGTCGCGTTGCTGGTGGCACTGGTCGCTGCCCTCCTGCCGTTGCCCGTGCTCTTCATGATCGGCTTTGCGATTGCGGTGCTGGTCAACTATCCCACGATTGATCAGCAAAAGGCTTTGCTGTCGCGCCATGCAGGGAACGCGATGGCGGTGGTCGGCCTGATCTTCGCGGCGGGCATTTTCACCGGCATTCTCTCGGGTACCAAGATGGTCGACGCGATGGCCGACAGCGTTGTCCGGCTGGTGCCCGAGGCATTGGGGCCGTACCTCGCGATCGTGACCAGCGTGCTAAGTGTGCCGTTCACGTTTTTCATTTCGAATGACGCGTTCTACTTCGGTGTGCTGCCGATTTTGGCGAAGGCAGGACAGGCGTACGGCATTACGGCGGCCGAGATGGCGCGTGCGTCATTGGTTGGGCAGCCGGTGCATTTGCTGAGTCCGTTGGTGCCGTCAACATTCTTGCTGGTCGGGTTGGCCGGCGTCGACTTCGACGATCATCAGCGGTACACGCTCAAGTGGGCGCTTGGGTCGGTCGCCGTGCTGCTCCTCGCGGGGCTGCTGACGATGGTCATACCACTTGTCGGGAATGCGAAGGGGTGAGGGGTCCCTCACGCCTCACGCCTGACGGAGGGTTGAGGCACAATGCAGGCGTGGGCTGTGAGCTTTGCGGTTTCAGGGTTGAGCGCCAGCTTGAGGATTGAGGGGTGAGGCCTGGGCGACTCAGGCGTGAGGTTTGAGTCTGAGGCGCACGAAGGTGTGAGGGTTGAGGTGCGCGTGCGAAGGTGTTTCAGCGTTCCGTGCACGAATCACCGGTCGGTGAACGCGCTCGCGCGATCCCGGGCTGAGAAACCGAGCAAGGCGCGCCTTACACCTCAAACCCCAGGCCTGAGTCGCCCACGCCTCACCCCCTCATCCCCTCAAGCTGGCGCTCAACCCTGAAGTCCCAAAGCTCACAGCCCACGCCTGCATGCGCCTCACCCCTCCCTCCGCCCACAAGGCGGTCCACCCTTCACGCTCAGACCCTCACGCCCCTCACGCTCCACATGCCGCTCGACCAGCGCCGCTGATCGCTCCGTCGCTCCACGTTCGCGCACGACGACGTCGCGCGCTGCCGCTCCTGCCTTCTCACGGCTCGCGCCATCAGTAAGCCATGCCTCAATCCTCCCCTGCA
>JANOPS010000391.1:0-8771 GCA_031421995.1 Gemmatimonadaceae bacterium | reverse complement strand
GCGGCGATCGGGCTGGCTGGATGCCGCACGGAGCAGTCGGCGGAGAAGACGTCACCGCAGACCGCGACGACCATGGCCGATTCGCTGAAAGCGCTGGCCGCACTCGCTCGCCAAAACCCCACGCAGAATGTGTTCTTGAATCGCGCCCGTGCTCTATCGATCATGGAGGAAGCCACCCGCACCGGGCAACTGGCCGACCCGCAGCTCCGATACTACGCCGCGCAGGAACGATTGCTTGGTGGGCTGACGCGCGAAGCCATCGGCATGCTGGAGCCGCTGCAGGGTACGGCGGCCATGAACACGTCGTCGGTGACACCGGAGAACAAGCCGTTCTTCGATCTGCTCGCGATCGCCTACCTGCGACTTGGCGAACAGCAGAACTGTCAACTCAACCCGTCGGCCGAGGCCTGTATTCTTCCACTGGCGAACAAGGCACGGCATATCGATGAAGAAGGCGCACGCAAAGCCGCCGGCGTCTACCGCCGCATGTTGGGCGCGTTCCCCGATGATCGTGGAAGCCGTTGGCTGCTGAACCTCGCGCATTTGGCCATTGGCGAGTATCCGGGGAAGGTCGATCCGCGCTACCTGATTCCCGGACTTGGTGGTTCGCGTGTGGCCGCATTCCCACGATTCCCAAACATCGCGGGCAACGTGGGCGCGGATGTGGATGGGCTGTCGGGCGGCCTGAGTGTGGCCGACTTCGACGGCGATGGCCATCTCGATATCTTCACGACATCGTTTGGGATCACCGACTCGCCGCACTTGTTGATCGCCGATGGACGTGGCGGGTATGCGGATCGGACGATTGCTGCGGGCATCGCAGGAATTGTTGGTGGGCTGAATAACATCCACGCGGATTACGACAACGACGGTGATGAGGATATTCTCATCCTGCGCGGTGCGTGGCTGGGTGATGCCGGGGTGTTTCCGAATTCGCTGTTGCGCAATCGCGGCGACGGGACATTTGACGACGTCACGTTTCGTGTGGGCCTTGGTCGTTCGCACCCCACACATTCGGCTGCGTGGGCCGATTTCAATCGCGACGGCTGGCTTGATCTCTTTGTGGGTCATGAGTCGGCGCGGGCCACGGGGGGCACACCCCACCCAAGCGCGCTGTTCGCCAGCAATGGCGACGGGACCTTCACTGACGTCACGGCGCGTGCTGGGATCGCCGTTGATGCCTTTGTGAAGGGGGTCACCTGGGGTGATGTCAACAACGACGGACGTCCCGATCTCTACGTGTCGATTCTCGGTGAGCCGAACCGGCTGTTCATCAATCGAAGTGGACGTGATCGCGCCGAGTGGAAATTTGAAGAGGCGCCTCGTGCCGCCGGTGCCGCTTTGCCGATTGCGTCGTTCGCGACGTGGTTTTGGGACTACGATAACGACGGATGGGAAGACGTGCTCGCGCTGAGCTACGATATCCGGAACGGCACAGGCCTGCATGACGCCGTGGCCCAAGAGTTCCTCGGACGAAGCGCCACCTTGCCCACAGCCGATGGGCGGCAGACGGATGTGGAGCCCACGCGTCTCTTTCGCAACAACCGCAATGGCACGTTCAGCGATGTGAGTGCCGGCGTAGGACTGACGAATCGCTCGATCTTTTCAATGGGTGCCAATTTTGGTGATCTGGATAATGACGGCTGGCTGGACTTCTATGTTGGCACCGGTAATCCGGATTTCCGGTCACTCATTCCGAATCGCATGTTTCGCAGCGTCGACGGGAAACGCTTTGAGGACGTGTCGGTTGATGGCGGCTTCGCCCACCTGCAAAAGGGACACGCGACGGCATTCGTTGATCTGGATCGCGACGGCGATGCAGACGTGTATATGGTCATGGGAGGCGCCTACGAGGGCGACACGTTTCGCAGCGTGTTGTTCGAGAATCCCGGATGGAAAGGCCGTCACTGGCTGACGCTGCAACTGGAGGGCCGCTCAGCCAATCGCTCGGCCCTCGGCGCGCGGGTTGCGGTTGACGTCGTGACGCCCAGCGGTGCGGTGCACACGATCTATCGCACCATTGGCACGGGAGGGTCGTTCGGCGCAGGCAGCCTGCAGTTACTTGTTGGTCTCGGGGATGCGACGTCGATCCGCGACGTGCGGATCGAATGGCCAGATCTTGCGCGTTCGCGCTCGGTCCTTGGTGCGCTACCCATGGATCGCGCGTATCGGGTGGTGCAGGGGCAAGCACCGGTGCTTCTCACGTGGCCGGCCGTGCCATTCCGCGCCGCGAGCGGCCTTCCTGTCCATGCGAATATGCCGGATATGCCGAGTATGCCGAACAGGCGATGAGGCGCGAGGGCCTCATCGCGTCAGTAGCGTAGGAAGAACTGCTGAATCTCGCGTGGGTCCTTGGTCCGTGTGAGCGCAACCATCAGCAGGATCCGCGCCTTGGCCGGCGTGAGATGCTGCGCCGTGACCCCCGGTGGCGCTGGCGGCGTGCGGACCGAGTCTGTGGGCGCGCGCGCGAGGGTATCGGCGCGAGTGGAGTCACGCCGCGCTGCCGCGTTCGGTGCCGCGTTCGGTGCCGCATTCGGTGCCGCGTTCGGCGCCGCGTTCGGTGCCGCGTTCGGTGCCGCGGCTGGCGCGGGGCCACCGCCACCACGGCCCACGCTGCTCATGTTGTCGCCACCGGCAAACACGGTCACGACCACCACGCCTGCACGGCGCAGGGCGGTATAGGTCTCCGACTCTGCACGGGTGAATCCGTTGCTTTGCACGGCGACGCCGGCCGGTTGTTTGTCAAACCGTGGACCGGTGCCACCCGGATAGCTGAAGGCCATTTCGACCTGCGGCAACGAATCCACTTTTCGCATGTCGAACTCGCTCTGCTCACCGTGACGCCGTACCGGCGCGAACAGAAACTCCGGACCGCTCGCGCCAACCACGCCCATCATGCCCATCTCGCCACCAGAGAATCCACCGGTGCGTTGGTACAACTTGCGGACTTCCCGCGCCGAAAGAATGCGGTCGTCCATCACGACCATGACGCCTTTGCCTATGGCTTGTGGCGACACGACGGTGCGCACGGCGGCGAGCAGATTGATCGGCCCGTCGGGGCTGATACCGGTGGCCGGTCGTTGTGCGCCGACGACGATGACGGGCTTGTCGGAACGCACCGTGAGATAGAGAAAGAAGGCGGTCTCTTCCAACCGGTCGGTGCCGTGTGTGACGATCACACCGGCAAGGTCCTTCCGTTCGCGGAGCACCGTCTCAATGCGTTTCGACAAGGCGAGCCATTGCGCGGGCGTTATCGCGGTGCTCGCGACATTGGAGAATTGCTCGGCTTCGATGATTGCATGCTTTGAGAGTTCCGGCACCGACGCAATAATCTGCTCGGCCGGTAACGTGCCGGCGCGATAACTGCCGAGCGTACCGGGCGCATCCTGCACACCGGCGATGGTGCCGCCGGTCGCGATAACCAGCACGTGCGGCAAGGCCGCGCTGGTCGTGCTGGCTTGCGGCGGCGTCTGGGCAACCACAGAGCAGCCGGAGAGCAGCGCCAGGGCGATCATGCGACGCGCGAATTCCAATGCGCGACCGGTACGCACGCGATTGAGCGACGGGGTCATCGATTCACGATCGAGAGAGTTGGGGGAGTTCACCATGCAGAAAGTACTGCCCGAAGCAGCGCGGCGCAGTCCATATTTCCCTCGGGTCACGACCCATCTCGGTCGCACCTCTCCTACCGGCACACCTCCTACCGGCACCACTCGTGAAACGTGCTCTCTCGCGCCTGCTCGGCACCGCGACCCTGCTGGCCTGTGCGCCATCTCAACAGGGTGTGTTGCCCACGGCGCCTTCTCCGCTCGCTGGTATGGCACAGTCTGTCATCCCGGCACCGGCGAGTGTGCAGCTTGCCGGCAACGAGTCCTTCCTGCTTTCTGACAGCACGGTTGTGGCGTACACCGTCAGTCCCGCAAGCGCGGTCTCGCGCATTGCCGACGACCTGGCTGTCCTGCTTGCGCCAACGGGAATACGCACGGTGCGAGGGCTCACGACGGGCGACCCTACTCCGCGTGGCGCGTTGCGGCTTGTGATCGATGCAGACGCTGCGTCGCTCGGGGATGAGGGGTACTCCCTGACGGTGATGCGTGACAGCGTCGTGCTGATCGCCCGTGAACCGGTGGGGCTTTTTCACGGCGTGCAGACGATTCGCCAGTTGTTGCCGGTATCCGTCGAGTATCCCGGAGCGATGCAACGACGTTTGTGGATACCCGGCGTTCGTATCGTGGACGCACCGCGCTTCGCCTGGCGCGGCGCGATGCTGGACGTCTCTCGACATTTTCTGGAGATCGATGACGTCAAGCGATTCCTCGACGGGATGGCCCTCTACAAGTTCAATCGTTTGCACCTGCATCTCTCCGATGATCAGGGATGGCGTCTGGAGATCAAGGCATGGCCTGCGCTGGCGCAGATCGGCGGGCGCAGCGAAGTGGGTGGTGGTGTGGGTGGTTTTTACACGCAAGCGCAGTACTCGGAGTTGGTGGCGTACGCACGCGACCGGTACATCACGATCGTGCCGGAGATCGAAATGCCGGGGCATTCAAACGCCGCGTTGTCTGCTATCCCGCAGCTCAACTGCAGCGGTATCGCGAGCGCACCGTACACGGGCACCAAGGTTGGCTTCAGCACCTTCTGCGCCTCCAGCGACACTGTCTTCTCGATTCTCAACGATGTGATCCGCGAAGTCGCGGCACTCACACCGGGCGAGTTCATTCATATTGGCGGCGACGAGGTGGAGAAGCTCGGCCACGCGCAGTACCTGCGGTTTGTCGAACGCGCTGAGCAGCTCGTTCGGTCGCACGGGAAGCGCATGATCGGGTGGGGCGAAATCGCACCGGCCACACTCGATCCCAGCACGGTGGTGCAACACTGGCGGTACAGCGCGGGCAAGAGTGAAGATTCGGCGTATTTGCATGCGGCGCGCGGCGGGATGATCATCGCGTCGCCAGGCGCCAGGACGTACCTCGACATGAAGTACGATAGCGCAACGGTGCTCGGCCTTCGCTGGGCTGGCCTGATTGGCATTCGGGACGCGTATGAGTGGGAGCCGTCCACCCTGATGCCTGGTGTCTCCGAACGCTCGGTGTTGGGAGTGGAGGCGCCACTGTGGTCTGAGACGCTCGAAAAGCGCGCCGATTTTGAGTTCATGGCGTATCCGCGACTGCTGGCGATTGCGGAGATCGGTTGGACGCCGCGCGATCAGCGGAAGTGGGCAGACTTTCGTGCGCGACTGGCCGAACATGGTCCGCGATTGCAGTCGCTGGGTGTGAACTTCTATCGCGCACCGGAGGTGCCGTGGCGATGGTAGCCGGCGGGAGTGCCACGGAGGCGGTTGCATGATGCGCGGCGTGCTGCTTCGCGGGCTCGCGTTATGTTCGTCGTTCGCGTCGTTCGCGTCGTTCGCATCGTTTGCGTCGTTCGCATCATTCGCATCATTCGCGTCGTTCCCGTCTTTCGCGTCAGCACAAACGGGTCGGCGGGCCGAGCTCAGACTGCGCGCGCCGATCAGCACGTGGGATGAGGCCATTCCCCTCGGCAATGGCCTGTTGGGCGGCCTGCTCTGGGGAGAGGGCAGTCGCATCAATCTGTCGCTCGATCGCGGTGACTTGTGGGACCTGCGACCGGCGGCACCGTTCGGCAGTGATGGATACCGGTGGGCCGACATGATTCGCTTGGTGCGCGAGCGCAAGAGCGACTCGCTGCGCATTCGATTCGATGATCCATATGACAACATCGCATATCCCACGAAGCTGCCTGGTGGACGCGTGGTGTTCACGCTCAACGGCCGCAGCGTGGAGTCGTTTGCGCTGAACCTTGCGCGCGCCGAAGGATCTGTGGCATACGGTGCCGGGCGGCTGCAGGGGTTTTTCAGTGCGGTGGACAGTGTCGCGATCTTCCGCGTATCCGACCTTGCGTCGGCGACGATTGTGCGCCCCAGTTCGCTGGACAAGCTTGGGTATGGTGCGGCGAGTTTTGGCGGTGACAGTGTGCGCGGGCGGCACACGCAGTGGATGGTGCAGCGGGCGGCCAACACCCTGACGTACGCGGTGGTGATTGGCACGCTTCAGCAAGACTCGACGACGTTGGTCGCGGTGACCATTGCAACCACTGCTGATGGCGCAGATCCGGTGACGGTTGCTCGTCGCCGGACGGATCGTGCGCTCACCACGCGCTATGCGACGGCACTCCGGGCACACGAGCAATGGTGGCAGCGGTATTGGGCAACCACGTCGTCGGTGACGGTTCCGGACACCGCGCTGCAGTCGCAGTTGGACTTTGTGCAATATCTCTATGGCGCCGGTGCACGGCGCGGCACACCGCCCATCCCATTGCAAGGCGTGTGGACCGCCGACGGAGCATCGCTGCCGCCGTGGAAGGGTGACTTGCACAATGACCTGAACACACAGACCACATATCTCGCCGCGCACGCCGCCGGTGCCGACGAAGCGATGATGGGATGGCTGGACTACAACTGGCGACTGCTTCCCGCCTATCGCCGATTTGCCCGCGACTTTTACGGCGTGGATGGGGCAGCCATCCCCGGCGTGATGGCGTTGGATGGTTCGCCGTTGGGCGGATGGGGACAATATTCGCTGTCGCCGACGATGGGACTCTGGGTTGGGCAATCGTTCTATCTGCATTGGGCGTACACGCGCGACGCGACGTTTCTGCGTGAGCGCGCCTATCCGTTTGTGTCCGAACTGGGTCGCGCGACGCAGGCGCTGTTGGTCCGTGATCTTTTTGGCCGATTGCGCCTGCCGTTGTCCACCAGCCCGGAGATCTTCGACAATAGCATGCGGGCGTGGTTGCCCAGCATGTCCAACTTCGATTTGAGTCTGCTGCACTGGGTGTATGGTGCACTCGCTGAAATGGCGCAGGCACTTGGTGACCGCGCCGCCGCCGCTCAGTGGCGCGCCACCGGTCGACGGCTCACGCCACTGGTGGTGGACAGCACGACGGGTGCGCTCCCGTTTGCCGCCGGACTGCCGTACAACGCCTCACATCGGCATTTCTCGCATGCGATGGCCATCCATCCACTCGGCTTGCTCACCGTCGACCAAACCAGCGACACCGCAGTGGTGCAGCGCACGCTGGACGAGTTGGCGCGATATGGGAGCAGCCAGTGGGTGGGATATAGCTTCGCGTGGTATAGCGCGATGCTGGCACGAGCCGGGCGCGGCGATGAGGCGTTGACGCAGCTGGAGCGATATCGTCGTGCGTTCATTCTGCGAAACGGCTTCCACGCGAACGGCGATCAGTCCGGCACGGGTCTTTCGGATTTCCGCTATCGTCCGGTCACGCTCGAGGGGAATTTTCTCGCGCTCAACGCGGTGCATGAAATGCTGCTGCAGAGTTGGGGCGGGGTGGTGCGCGTGTTTCCGGCCGTGAGTGACCGCTGGCGCACGGTGTCCTTTCGCGCACTGCGGGCCGAAGGAGGATTCCGAGTGAGCGCCACGCGGATCGAGGGAAGAACGACGCGCGTGGTTGTGGAGAGTCGTGCGCCCGCGACGCTGCGGCTGCGCGATCCGTTCGGCGGACGCGAGGTGCGGTGGAACCGTTCCGGTGTCCGACGCGACGGGCGCGACTATCTGGTGCGGATGCGGGGAGGTGAGAGGGTTGAGGGACGTATTGAGGAGTGAGCCGAGGGGAGGAAGGCGTGAGGTACAGCACGATGCAGGGTAGGGGCGTGGGGTCTGAGGCACGGAAGGGGTGAGGCACATACAGGCGTGAGCTCTCAGCTCTCAGCCGTCAGGTGAGAGCTCCTGCCGAGGCGTGAACTCCGATGCCTGAGCCCTGCTCAGGCCTGAGGTCTCAGGGCTGAGTACTCACCGCTCACCCCACAAATCTCAAGCAGGCGCTCTCACCTGACGGCTGAGGCCTGAGAGCTCACGCCTGTATGTGCCTCACCCCTTCCGTGCCCCAGACCTCACACCCCAACCCTGCGTCATGCTGTACCTCACACCTCAGGCGGTGCTGTCCAAGGTGCGGATTCGGCGTTATGCTTGCCACACGGAAGACCTCAACACGAGCGCAATCATGCCTGACCCCTCCCGTAAGCCGCACGACGACGAACTTGATGTGCATGGTCTGACGCATCAGGGCAACGTGCGCGCGAATAACGAGGACGCATTTCTGCTCGCGTCCATTCACAAGCGCGTGCGTGTGCAGGCCACGAGCCTTACCGACAAGCAGCGGTTGCCACTGGCTGATGAGCGGCTGGCCGTGATCGCGATGATCGCCGACGGCGTGGGCGGCTTGTCCAGTGGCGAGGAGGCCAGCGCACTCGCACTCGAAACCGCGATGCGGTACGTCACGGAAAGCATGGATTGCTATTACCGCGCGGGCTCATCGGCCGAGATGTTCATCGAAGAACTGCAGGCCGCCGCGATGCGGGCGCACGAAGCGGTCTTGGCGGCTCGAGAGCAAGACGGTCCACATCGCCGGATGGCCACCACGCTCACGTTGTATATGGGGGTGTGGCCCAACTACTACCTGCTGCAGGTCGGCGACTCGCGCTACTACAGCTGGCGAAACGGGACCCTGACGCAGGTCTCGCGCGACCAGACAATGGCGCAGGATTTGGTCGACATGGGCGTGATGTCAGCGGCGGCTGCCAAGGGTACGCGACTGGCGAATGTGCTCTCAAGCGCGATCGGCGGTGATCAAGCGGCTCCTGTCGTGACACACCTGTCGGCGGACTGGGGCAACGTGCATCTGCTCTGCAGCGACGGCCTGACCAAGCATGTGAGCGATGAGCGCATTGC
>JANOPS010000390.1:0-8855 GCA_031421995.1 Gemmatimonadaceae bacterium | reverse complement strand
GTGCCTATTTTTCCTCCCGCCCATCCGACCGCGGCTTGGGCGGTCTCACCTAACCCGACGTACGGGGCGCCGCGGCCCCACCGCCGGCAATCTGCCCGGCACCAGCGCGGATGGTGCTCATCACGCTCGCGCGCGTGCTGTGCATGGCGGGGAAGAGTCCGAAGGCAACGCCGGTGGCGAGACTCAACAGCGCCGAGAAGGCGATCACCGTGCCACTGATCGAGAACCGCATCGTGGCCGATGCCTCTGGCGGCAATAACGCGCCGATGGCGCGCAGTGTCCAGAAAGCCACGATCAGCGACAGCGCGCCGCCGACGATCGACAGCATGACGCTTTCGGTGAGCAGTTGCAGCACGAGGTGACGACGCGTGGCCCCCAGGGCAAGCCGCACTCCCATCTCGGTGGCCCGCCCTGCGCCGCGCGCGAGCAGCAAGTTCGCGATGTTCGCGCAGGCAATGAGCAGCACCACACCGGTGACCGAGAACAACAGCGTGAGCGGCGTTTTCGCTTCGCGGATCACGTTGCTTTGCCCGCGCGTGCCGTCCACGAGGAGCAACCGCTTGGTTTTGAAGCTCGCCATCGTCTTGTCGCTCATGCCTTGCTGCAGCGGCGCTTCGACGTTCGCCAGGAGCGGCTGGAACACCCCGTTCACTGCCGTGCGCGCAGCTTCGATCGACACGCCTGGTTTGAGGCGCGCGAACAGGTAGATCCAATAGTTGCGACGGTCCTCAAATCGCGTGAAGCGTTGCACCTCACCGCGCATCGAGATCGGCACGTAAATCAGCGGGCGCGATCCCAGCGACGTTCCCTCAAATCCCTCGGGTGCAACGCCGACCACCGTAAACGACTTGCCGTTGATGCGCAGGGTCTGCCCGATCACGCGGGGATCATTGGCGAATCGGTCTCTCCAAAAACTGTAGCTCACCACCGCGACGAAGTGCGCACCGATCACCTTGTCGTCGTCCGGCGTCAGCAATCGTCCCGCCGCTGCCTTGATGCCAAGGACCGGGAAATACGAGCCGCTCACTAACGACCCCTCGCCGGTCATGGGCTCATTGCGGACGGTCAGCGAGGTCCCGAAGATGCGATGGGCCGCGATGCCGGTGAACGACCCTTGCAGCCGTTCCAGGTCACGGAACATGGCGTAGCTGAACACCTCATCACATCCGCCCGACGTGTTGCACGAATTCGACCCCGGCATCGGACCAGGGGCGGAGAGGTTCACGAGGTCGCTGGGTGCAAGCACGGGCAGCGGTCGACGCAACAGCGTGTCGAACATCGAGAAGATCGCGGCGTTGGCGCCGATGCCGAGCGCGAGCGACAGGACGGCAATCGTGGTCACGAACGGTGTCTTGAGCAACATCCGTGCGGCGAGCGTGATGTTTCGCATGTGGGGAGCGCGGGGGGGAGCCGGTGGCCTGAGACTCGGACTACACCACGAGTCGAATGGTTTGGAAGATTCGCCATCCCCCAGGATCGAACACGTTCGCGATCACCGGCTGCGTCACCCACCCGGCGGCCGGTTCACTGGCGGCTCGATGGCTCTGAGCGTAGCGTTGGGTCGTTGGCCATGGCGGGTACCGTATTCGCGGAGTGCCGGCGTCCCAATCCTCGGGGCGCACGCGTGTCGACGCTGACGCAAGGAGCAGACATGAGTCACGTTCGGGTGCTGGTCGGAACCAAGAAGGGCGCGTTCATCCTGACGTCGGATGGCGCTCGCAAGCACTGGGTGGTTGATGGTCCCCACTTCCCAGGCTGGGAGATGTATCACCTGAAAGGCTCACCCGTCGATCCCGACCGGCTGTATGCCTCGCAATCCACGGGGTGGTTTGGGCAGTTGATCCAGCGCTCCGACGATGGCGGACGCACGTGGGCACCGGTCAACAACCAGTTTACGTACGACGGGACGCCTGGCACGCACATGTGGTATGACGGCACACCGCATCCGTGGGAATTCAAGCGCGTGTGGCACCTCGAGCCCTCGCTGACGGATCGTGATGTGGTCTTTGCCGGCGTGGAGGATGCGGCGCTCTTCAAGTCGACCGATGGCGGCGCGAGTTGGGTGGAGTTGTCCGGGCTGCGCCGTCACGCGTCCGGTCCCCACTGGCAACCTGGTGCAGGCGGACTGTGCCTGCACACCATCGTGCTCGATCCGACGAACGCGCAACGCATCTTTGTCGCGATCTCCGCGGCTGGTGCCTTCCGCACGGAGGATGGCGGCACGACGTGGACACCGATTAACAAAGGGCTGCGGTCTGCCCAGATTCCCGATCAGGAGGCAGAGGTCGGTCATTGTGTGCACCGCATTGCGATGCATCCGTCCAATCCGCAGCGGCTGTACATGCAGAAGCACTGGGATGTGATGCGCAGCGACGACGGCGGCGATCACTGGTACGAGGTGAGCGGGAATCTGCCCAGTGATTTCGGATTTCCGATTGATGTGCACGCGCATGAGCCGGACACGATCTACGTCGTGCCGATCACGAGCGACTCGCACCACTTTCCGCCGGATGGCAAGCTGCGCGTGTACCGGAGCCGCACCGGCGGCAATGCGTGGGAGGCACTCACCAATGGTCTTCCGCAACGGGACTGCTATGTGAACGTGCTTCGCGACGCCATGGCCGTCGATTCGCTCGACTCGTGCGGGATCTATTTCGGCACAAGCGGCGGTCAGGTGTATGCGTCGAGTGATGCCGGCGATCATTGGATGACCATCGTGCATGATTTGCCGGCCGTCATGTCGGTCGAAGTGCAGACCTTCGCATGATTCGCGTGGTCCTCCCGACACACTTGCGGTCGTTGGCCCAGGTCGGGGCGGAGATCTCCGTGTCGGTCAGTGGCGTCGTGACACAGCGCGCCGTGCTTGACGCCATCGAGATCGCCTATCCGATGCTCCGCGGGACCATGCGGGACCATGTCACGCAGCAGCGTCGTCCCTTCGTCCGATTCTTCGCGGATGCACAGGACCTCTCGCTCACTTCACCGGATGTCGTGTTGCCGGCAAGTGTCGCGGAAGGGCGAGAGCCGTTGCTGGTGGTGGGCGCGATGGCCGGGGGCTGATCGCGCGCCGTGACGTCGCCAACAATCGAGTGCGCCGGGTGAGGCAACTGAACGCCGCCACCCTGCAACTCGCCGTGCAGGAACTGGCCGATCGCGATCCCGATCTCGGCGCTATCGTCGCCCGCTATGGCGCGCCGCCGCTCTGGGCGCGTCGTCCCGGGTTTGCGACTCTCGTGCGCATCATTCTCGAACAGCAGGTATCGTTGGCCGCGGCGAAAACCATGTACGAGCGCCTGCGCGTTTCGATCGGCGTGATGGAACCACAGGCAGTGCAAGCGCTCGGTATGGAGGGTATGCGAGCCCTCGGATTCACCGGCCAGAAGTCATCGTACTGTGTGGGTCTGGCCGAGGCGATTCACTCGGGATCGTTGGACTTGCGTGCGGTATCACGTGCCGAGGACCATGTCGGCCGCGACATGTTGCTCCGGCAGCGCGGACTGGGTCCGTGGAGCGTGGACGTGTACTATCTGGTGGCGTTGCGACGGCCTGATGTCTGGCCGCACGGTGATTTGGCGCTGGCCGACGCGGTGCATCGGGTGAAACGCCTGCGCGCGAGGCCGGACTATGCGAGTCTCACGAAGTTTGCCGCGCGATGGGCCCCGTGGCGATCGGTGGCGGCGCGGATGCTGTGGCATCACTACTTGTCGGCGCGGGCGTAGAGCGACGGCTCGGGGCCGCCGGTACGGCACGTTCTTGACCAATGCACCCGACCACCGACGCGACTATGATCTTTCCAAGATCAGTTCCGGATTTGCTTCCGGTAGGAGGATAGTCTATGCGCTTGGTGTGGTCGCGTACGAAATGCTGTGCGGACACAATGCGTTTGTCGGACGCTCGCCGCAAGCCACGATGGCCGCGCACATGACCGAGGAGGCGACGCCAGCACGCCGGGCAGCACGACGCCCATGGGTGCGGCGAGTCGCGTCGCGTATCCGGCGACCGGCACAACGAACATGCGCCGCACGACGCGCTGGTGAGGCGGGTTTGCGGTCGTGTTCCTGGTGAAAGATCTTGGCCTCAAGCGCGATCTCGCGGTGAAGGTGCTGTCGCCGGACATGATCGCCTCGCTGGCGTGCAGCAGCTACCGCATCGATCGCGAAGCCCGTCACGCAGATTCCAGCAGCCATTCGTACACCGGCTGAATCACCGCGCTCCGCGACCGTGAGGCGTTGTGCACATCACGATCGAGTGTGAGAATCCTGGCGCGCGCGTGCCTGATCCGGCAGATCCTGCGCCCGGAAGTCGCCATTCGTTGGCGCGGCGAACGCAAGCTGATGAGCGCGCGTCAAATTCACCGAGAGCGTCGGGAGGTAACGTGCGATCCGCCCGAAACGCGTCGCGGTCGGCAGGACGATCCCCCCTGCGAGCGTCGACGGTCGCGTGCCTGTACGCAACACCGATGGAACGTCGGCGAGATTGTCACGGGATTGCACGCGCGTCAATTGCAGCGACACGATGCCGAGGCTCCCCGTTACGTCGAATGCGTGCTGCTGCTGGTCGGCCTGCAGACTCGCCGCGGTGGTCCGGTACAGCGGATCGATGCGCTCGTGCCGGTAACCGGTCACGAGCGAGGCGGGACCGACCAGCGGAAGCGTCTTGCCCTGCACGATGCCGACGCTGAGTTCCGCATACCGCGCGTTGCGCGCGGTCGCGGTGACGGGAACGATGCTGGAGTCGCCGACGAGTTCACGATCGCGGAGTGGATTCGTGAAGCGGCTACGCGCGTATCCCGCGGCCACGCGGATACGTTCGCCGGCCGCGGCGCCGGACACTTGCACGCCGATTCCGCTGCTCCGCTCGGCGTCCACCACCGCGCCCTGCGTGAATGACTGCTCCGGAGCGAGCGAACCGTCGAGCAGGGACACGCTGGCCCTGAGGGCCCCGGCTCGTTGGGGGATCAGTTCCCGGGTCAGAGCGGCCGAGAGGATGCGGTGCTGTGGCCGATCGAGGCCGACGAGATTGTCCCAGCCGACGACCGACGTTCCACTCACCGCTCCGACGGTCAGCGTGGTTGGCCCGAGCGCATTCGCGACGATCAGCCCTCGACTGGTGAAGGCGTTGGCAAGCAGGCGATGGTTACCAATGCTCACGTGTCCCATGGAAAGGCGAGTGCGCGGCCCGGTGACTGTGACGACGTAGTCTGACAAGTCCACACGCGGCGCTTCGCCGCCACGCTGGGCGAAGCGAAGTGCCTGCTCGCGCCGGCTGGCGCCCGCCAGATTTCCCTGGCTCTCCACCATCCATGCGGTGCCTTGATGCGCACTGCGCAGGCCGGAGGTGAGCGTTACATCCTGGAAGGTCGGACGATCGGGTGCCGGCCCGTCGAACGAGCGTCCGGTGGCGAGCTGCCCGTCGGTTCCCAAGGCCGCGGTTGGCTCTACCGACGCGCGAACGAGGCCGTGCGTCGTGAGGACCTTGAGGGGGAAACGCTGGAGCTCGGTCCATTCGCCGTCGAACCGTCGGTAGACCACCACGTCCCGTTCGCCGGACGGCAGCGGAGCGAGTCGAGGGCGGTAGCGAATGGTCGTCCCGTCGCGGTCGAGGAGATCAGTCACGTCGGTTCCCCCAACCAGCATGGCGATCTCGCCGTCGTCAGGACGGAGCGTTCTGCTCAGCGAAAACTCGAGCACGGTGCGACGACCGACGAACCCGCCCTCGGGCACGTTGAAGCGAATCACGATCTGCTCGTCGCCGTCAGACTTCGCAGCGGTCGCCGATTGCGCCGCACCCACGGTCGGCTCGAGCGAGAGAAGAAGAGCGAGGTGGCCGAAAAGCATCGGTCGGGAGCGGAGCGTGGGACGAGGCAGATCCAGTCTCTCCGTTATGTGCAGCAGGTGACGGTCTGCACACGATGGAGTGCCGGCGGCGGGGCGGCATGACGCAAACGCGTCAGCCGGTGGCAGTACGGCAGGTCGTCATCGACAAACCGATGGGGTTGCCCCAATGGGATTCTACGGCGCGGTGACGCGTGACTTGCTTGACACATCCGCCTTCATTTCGCCTTTTGATGCATGGCGACTTTATCTCTCGCGATGTAGCGGTGGCCTGCGGTATCGCCCTGTAGCAAAGCCCGCGGCTTTCCCACTGCCCGCGCCAAGCAGGCGCGAGAGTAGCGCCAAGGGGCCGGCGTGTGGAAACGCGGTACAGGTAGGGAGCGGGCAGGACGTGACACGAACGACAGCACTTTGGCGAGCCCAGGATGATAGTGCCTCGGCGGCGTTAGCGCCCCGCGGCTGCCCGCGGCGCCTGAGCGGCGTTCAGCTCAACGCGCTTGTGCCTTGCGCACCAGCGGATGCGGGCGAAGCAGGAACGACGCCATGAGCACGCTCGCGTCGATCCGTCCGCGACGGACGACCCTTCCGTGGAGCAGAAAGGCGCCCCGCGAAGTGGTGATCGACGCCGTTGGCCTCGTCTGCAATGCGCCCTAGATGCGAGGGTCCTTCGCGCGGGCGCTCAGGGACAGGTCGGTGTCAGCCTCGCCGAAGGCGACGTCAGCAGGGCGGGGTGCTGGTCGACGTTCGTGATCTTCAGTCGCCACTGGCCGGCCTTGCAGATGGGTATCCGATGAACGAGACTGAGCTTCGTCAGTGATCCGTTGGGTTCATTGTTCGAATACCCGGACGCGACTGCTACCGCGGTGCCCGGCGGTGCAAAGGCATCGTTCAATAGCTCGAACTGCATCCGGACGGGAAGATTGCCCCGCACATTGCCGATCTGGTGAAACCAGGTGCCCGTGATCGCCATCCGGCCCTGTCCGCAACCAGTTGCGCCCTCGATCAGGAGTGTCTTTGACTCTCCCGGACTGAGATTGAGGTCCGACATCGCCCCAATGCGGTCCGGCGTCAGTGAAACGTTCAGGTCTCTTGTTTCTCCTCCGAACCTGAGCGTCATGGACCCTGATACGACGTAGGGCGCGTCGCCGTCCCTGCTTCTGACCTGCACCACCCAAGGTCTGCTGCAGCCGCCGGAAGTCGGCTGCACGTGTCGGGTAACGACCCCTTCGGTTGTGTGAACGATCGCTCCGTAGGCTGCGCCCCCTGCTATGGCGCCTGCTGCCTCACCGGGAGCGGCGGGCTCGTGAATCTCAAACTCCAGTGCAAAACTGCGCGTCTGGTCCACGGGTCCGGATCGTTTGAACGAGACGGTAACCGTCATCGCCCCTGGGGTCCCGCAGGGAATCGAGAATTCCTTGAAGATCTCGCGCGTGGTGTTGGAGCCAGTGCCCGGTCCGAAACTGTAGGCCCTAGTGTGATCGCTGGCAGAAGCGTCTGATGACGTCGCCAGCACGAACCCGGCGGCGACGAGAAGGGCGACTGCACACTTCACGACGCTGGACGCGATGCTCATTGTTGCTCCTGTGACGGAATAGCCAACACGCGCGACGGACATCCGGCGCCCAACCTAAGGCGCGCGTGGCTGCCGCGGATGACGCGTTCACGCCGTTGCGCTTGCGCGAGGGCCCGACGCAATCCTTCGCGCACCGACGGTGTCGCTGCCAGCGACCACCCACCAACTTCGGCCCGAGCGCCCGAACTGGCGAGTCGCAAAGTGTGTCGTATGTTCGCTCAGAACGTGATGTGGACAGCCGCGGTTCGCGCGTCGGGCACTGAAAGCGAGACGCGAGACGTCCACCACGCGGGCGGTAGCTTTACCCATTGGTCGGTGCGGGTGAGCAGTCCGATCACTCCGCCGAGCATGACTCCCGGGATACCCAGAAGCACGATACCCGCTGCAAACGCACCACCTTTTGTCTCGCAATAATAGTATGAAGGTTCACAGGGTTTCGGCTCGAATTTGAGAGCGAGTGTCGCGGAGGTCACGACTCCGGCGAGCGCGCCGATGCCCATGCCGCGGAGAGCCTGCCCGCGCTTGCCCACTGAATACTCGACCGCAGTCAGTTGGTTGCGCGCGACGGTGATCGAGTCGCCGCTTCCGTCCATTCGAAAGTCGATTTCATCGTTTCGTACGGCGAGTACACGCGCTTTCTGCTTGTCCGGACCGAGAGAGGTCGCGACGACGCGCACATGCGCGCCCGGACTCAACCCGGGAACCACCTGCGCCCGTGCCAGCGACGGTGAGAGCATCATGAAGATCGCGAGTGAAACGAAGTGCAGGAGAGTGCGCAGCATGAGCCGCTCCATTCTGCCGGCATTCGCGCCGGTGGCGATCTCCGAGACTGCGTTGCGCAGGGCGCGCGTCCGATCGGGAGATGGATAGAATGTGTTTCCCGGCGATAAATCTCGCTCTACGTCATCTGACGTACGAGATTGGTCGTCTGGGACCCGGCTTCCGACTCGTGCCGCACCGCGAAGATCTGCGTCTCCATAAATCGACTCTTCCGGAGCCGTCCCTCGGTTTCGGGTGGGACTCACATGCAGGCTGGATCAGTTTTCGGTGGGCACGTCATAACGCCTTGGCGTTCAGGTGCGAGCGGATGAAAGCAATGCGAGCGAAGCGAGCTTCCTTCGTCCGCTCGACAGCTGCAGCGCCTTGTTCGGCGTCCTCACGGAATACTGATCGCGATGAAGTGTTCTGTCGCGACCACCCGCGCTCGTGGGCGGTCTCTACGGCATGCAGCAGGAGCCCACGGCGGAGCGGCGACGGGTGCCCTGATCGAACAGGACACGCCTTTACGCGGCGCTCAGACCACTGCGAGCCGCGTGCTCCAAGACCGCGCGCACCTGCTCCAAGGTGACGCCAGGGAACCATTCGACGAAGTCGCGAGCCGACGCGTCATCCTCGAGATTCTCGAACAGGGCAGCGATTGGCACCCGAGTACCGCAGAACACCCAGCC
>JANOPS010000389.1:0-2259 GCA_031421995.1 Gemmatimonadaceae bacterium | reverse complement strand
CCACTCGGTGTTGCTCGCCATCTTCATGTCGCGCATCTCGCGGTTCATCTTGGCGATCATGTTGGCCGCCATCTGCCGATGCATCGGCACCATGCCTTTCATGCCCTCGCCCGACGCATTTATCATGCTCATCATGTGCGCGTGCATCTCGCCGCCTGTGCCACCCATGGCGCTATCCATCTATACCTTCATGTCCTTCATTTCTTCCATCCTCTTCATGACCTGCATCCTGCTTGTGTCCTCCGAGGCCGGTGTCGCAAGCGCCACGGACGAGCTGTCGGCGGCAGCAGATGAAGAACCGGGCTTTGTACAAGCACCAGCAACGACGGTGATGAGCACGGCGAAAGCGCCAGTAGTGCGACGGGTGCAGCGCATGATTAGTCTAGCTATCGACAGGCTGACGTTCGGCGATGGGCAACGGTTGCGCAGAAGTACACCGCTACCGATCGGGCTGCCGTACCTTTCCCACCAGGGCCAGCGGCACCGATCGCAACCCCGGCCACTGCGTGGCCTTCGCCGCGCGATCACCGCGCACCAACAACTGCGCACTGAGCCCGCCGTCCAACATCAGCGCACGCGTTGCCCCGAGCCGTCGCATGACCTCGGCCATCTCCGGTGTTGTTGGACCAATAGGCAATCGCTCTGCCATGGCGCCGGCGCCGGAGTAGCGGCTCATCGCCACGATCACGCGCCCATCCGCCAACGTGCCGATGGCCAGCCGCGTGTCGCGATGCGTGCGGTCAAGCACGGCGTCTGGCGTTTGCGCGTCGCACACGTGCGACGGTGCTGCGTGATTGGCACCAATCAACGTGGGATACGATTGCACCGCCTCGATCGCCACGCCATTCGCACGCATCCCGGCGATCTCGGTCGCGTCGACAACGCGCGCCGCGCCAGCTCCGTCTATCACGAGGGCACCCGCCAAGGTTCCCACTCCAGGCGCTTGCCACTCGCGTCCGCGATGCACTACCCATCCCCACGGGCCGGCATCGGTAAACTGACCGGCATTGAGGGCGACCAATGCGTCGATGGGCGCCTGTGCCAATGACCAGGCACCCATGGCCGTCCCCTTGTTCACGAGATCCAACGACAGTTGCACCACGCGGGGATCGAAACGCACCACCACGATCCGGGACGACACCTGCTGCTCGCCGAGTGCGATTCGCCACTCAGCCCACTGCACGGGCGAGCCATGCCAGGACAGGGACGGCGCGTCGGCCGCGCGCGCCGACGCGCCGCACTCGATCGCCTGAATCTCTGACACCACGACTGAGGCGCGCTCGCTGCGCGTGGACTGTGCGGACGCAACGGAGACAACGACGAGCGTGCGCGCCAGCAGCCACCAACGCGCGGCAACGCTCCATGGCAACCCGGTACGCTTACCAGTACTTAAGATCGCCCCATCCTTTGTATTCGAGTGCGGACGTCTTGAACAACGGCTCCATCTTGAGGATTTGTGCCTTTCGCGCGCTCAGCGCCGCAGTTTCCGCGTCAGTAAACACCCCCTCTTTGCCAGCCTGCGCCGTGGTGATGGCTTTCGTCGCCAAGAGGCCGTAGAGTGCGATACGCTCGCGTGTAAGGCCAAACATGCGCGTGGACATCCCGGCACGCTTCGTGGCGGGCACGTCGATCTTCACGGCCTGGTCATCGGGTTGCGTCTTCCCTGCCGTGGCATCGGACAGCTTCCGTGCCTCGTCTTCAATGACGATTGCCGGACGGTATGGCACTTGCTTGCACTTGGTCGCGTTAAACATCGCCACCATCATTCGCGCTTGTGTGACCCCCGCAGAATCCTGATAGGCCAGGCCGCGGCGATAGTCGCCCGCCTCTAACGCTTGGGTCGCCAGTTTGCTCAACGCGCTCTGGCGTTTTTCGAACTTGTTCATCTCGTCGGCTTTGTCGCCCGATGGCATGGCGCCAGAGTTCGCAAACGCAGTGAGGCAGTCGGATGCCTCTTTCATGTCTCGCTCATATGCCACGGTGACCACTCTCTGTGCCGACAGACGCTCGGCGTCCGCCACCAGGGGCGTCAGGACGGCAATCACTGCGTCGATACGCTCGGCGGTGATGTCGGCGCTTTCTTTGACCTCGTCCGCGGCTGCCTTGGCAGGCGCTGCCGGTTTCTCCAGGCCGGCGGATTTTTTGGCCGCGTCTTCGGCGATCTTCTTTAGCCGACCCAGCTGCGCGTGCGCAGGGGATGCCGCGGTGGTCAAAAGGCCGAGAGCGACGACGACAGCGCCGATGAGAGAAACGAAACGT
>JANOPS010000388.1:0-4532 GCA_031421995.1 Gemmatimonadaceae bacterium | reverse complement strand
CATTCCGAAAATCCAACAGGTCGTGAAGGACTTCTTCGGCAAGGAGCCGAACAAGGGTGTCAACCCTGACGAAGTCGTCGCCGTCGGCGCGGCCATTCAGGGTGCGGTACTGACCGGGGAACAGAAGGACGTGTTGCTGCTTGACGTCACCCCGCTGTCACTCGGCATCGAAACGTTGGGCGGCGTGATGACCGTGCTGATCCCTCGCAACACCACGATCCCGACCAAAAAGGCCGAGACGTTCTCCACGGCCGACGACAATCAAACCACGGTCGAGATTCACGTGCTGCAGGGTGAGCGCGAGTTGGCCGTCTACAACCGCACGATCGGCAAATTCCAGCTCACAGGCATTCCGCCAGCACCGCGCGGCATGCCGCAAGTTGAAGTCACCTTCGACATCGACGCCAACGGTATCCTCCACGTGACGGCGCGCGACAAGGCAAGCGGGAAGGAGCAGAAGATCCGCATTGAGGCGTCGAGCGGTCTGTCCGACACGGAAATCGACAAGATGGTGAAGGACGCCGAGAAGAATGCGGCAGAAGACAAGAAGCGTCGCGAAGAGATCGACACGCGCAATCGCCTCGATTCCCAGACCTACGAAGTGGAAAAGAACGTCAAGGAGTGGGGCGACAAGGTGTCGGCCGACCTCAAGACCCGCATCGATGCGTCGATCGAGCGAGCCCGCAAGGCGCTGCGCGGTGACGATATCAACGAGATCAAGGCCGCGCAGGAAGAGTTGAGCAAGGCCTATAGCGAAGCGGGCCAGGCGTTCTACCAGCAGCAGCAAGCGGCGGAGTCGGCCCCGGCCGACGCGGCCGGAGCCGAGGCAGGCGCAGCTGGTGGCGCCAAGGCCGAAGACGTGGCAGAAGCCGACTACGAGATCGTCGACGACGCCAAGAAGTAACCGCCGGTGATGGACGCCGGCGCCTGCTGAGCGATTCTTGAAATTTGGTGGAAACAGCGGCGGGCGATTCGGTGTCTCATATTACGGGGGCGGACCAGCGGTATCTGGTCCGCCCCCGTATTCTCTTCCTCACGCGGTGAATGCCGCGCGAGGTCATCGTTAGAGCCTTCGATCGAAACGGATCACACACATGGCTGCACGCTTTTCTCGTTTCCGCTTTGCCGCCGCGGCCTCTGTTGGCTTTGTCGTCGGCATCTACTTCGCCTCGGCGATGGATTGGACGCGTTGGAGCTGGGCACAGAGCGCCACAACAGCGCGGCCGGTCGCCACGCGCGGCCCGTCGATGCCGGATGGCGCCTCGTTCGCCGACATCGCCGAACGGGTGACGCCAACCGTTGTCGCCGTCAACACCACCCGCAATGCGCGGCCTCAAGTCAATCGAAATCGAGGTCGCGCGCCGCAAGGCATGGAAGACTTCCTTGAGCAGTTTGGGGGTCAGTCGCAGCAGCCGCGTCAGCAGCGCGGCGAAGGATCGGGGTTCATTCTCTCAAGCGACGGATACATCATCACCAATAATCACGTGGTGGCGGACGCCGACCAGGTGCAAATCCTGCTGAGTGATGGGCGTACGTTCAAGGCGCGGGTCATTGGTACCGACTCCACCACCGATGTGGCGGTGGTGAAGATCGACGCCAAGGGTCTGCCGACGCTGCCTGTTGGCAACGACGAAGCGACACGCATCGGTGATTGGGTGTTGGCGGTCGGTAACCCGCTCGGGCTCGACTTTACCGTGACGGCCGGCATCATCTCGGCCAAAGGTCGCGGTACCGAAATCCAGATGCCGAGCACGGCCGGCGGGTTTTCGATCTCGGATTTCATCCAGACCGACGCCGCGATCAATCCGGGCAATTCGGGCGGGCCGCTCGTGAACGTGCGCGGCGAGGTGATCGGATTGAATACGGCCATCGCCTCGCAGACCGGATTCTATTCCGGCTACGGATTCGCCATTCCGATCTCGTTGGTGAAGGCCGTTGCCGACATGCTGATCAAAGACGGTCGCGTGCGCGTGCCGGTGATGGGTGTGCAGGTCCAGCCACTGCTTCCGGAAGACGCCGGCATCAATGGCCTGAGCAAAGTCGCGGGGGTGAAGGTTGGTGGCTTCAACCCCGTTGACGCGGGCCCAGCAAAGACGGCTGGCATTGAAGTCGGCGACGTCATTGTCGCGATCGACGGCAAGGCTGTTGAGCGCGTGAGCTCGCTCCAGCGTATCGTGCGCTCACGACAGATCGGTGAGACGGTGTCCGTTGAGGTGATGCGCTACGGGGCGAAGAAGTCGTTTAAGGTGAAGCTGGTCGCAGCGGAAGCCGCGGCGGTGGTTGCCGCAGCACCGGCAGCGGTGCCGACGGTGACGCCCGTCGTCGGGAAGCTGGGATTCAACGTGGAGCCCATCACCCCCGAGATTGCGAAGCAGCTGGGTATCGCTTCGGACAAGGGCGTACGGGTGGCGGATGTCTCCCAAGACGGCCCGGCACGTGACAAATTGTTCGGCGGCCCCGGCGGCGACGTGATCCTTGAGGTGCTGTACCCGACGCCGCGGCGTGCGGTCAAGAGTGTGGCGGAGTTGCAGTCCACGATCGGCGCCCTCAAGTCGGGCGACTATGTCAGTCTGCTGGTCCTGAACGTCGATCCACGCTCGGCCGGAGCGACCCGCGTGGTGAATCTGCGAGTGGGTGAGTAAGGTAAGGCTTGCGTGTCGGACCACACGGTTCGACACGCACTCGCGGACGTGGCGAAATTGGTAGACGCGCCAGCCTTAGGAGCTGGTCCTTCACGGGGTCCCGGTTCGAGTCCGGGCGTTCGCATGTGCTGCTCATGTGCTGCTGACGATACCGCAACGCTCTTGGCCGCGGCGGCAGTATTGTTGAGTTCGGTATTGAAACAGAGAAAGTGTCAATCACTGTTGACAGATTGAAGGTCGCGGAGCACCTTAGCAGGGAATCTACGGGCGAGAGGAGGAGCAGAACGCAACGAGGGAACTCGTTGTGCGGCGAAGCGTTAACGCTGCGGGGAATCCTGCACTAAACAGCTGCCTAACTGCAGTTTGCAGAAGAGTTTACCGTCGTTCCCCCCGTGTGGCCGAGACGTGTCAGTCCCCTCCACGATCCCGATCGAGTCCTGTTATGCCCCTAGACATTTTGCCGGCGCGTTACCCCGAATGACGATTCGCGCTCCTGAAGCCGACGCCCGTGAATGTGAGCAGATCACATTGGCGCACGCGCGGACGTTTTCGCTGGCCAGCAAGTTGCTTCCCAGCGAGAAGCGTCGGGCAGCGTACGCTCTCTACGCGTTCTGTCGCATCGCCGATGACCTGGTCGACCGCGCCGAGGTTGAGAACGCGACTCTGCTGTCTGATCAGCTACAACAGTATCGAACCGACCTGCAGGCGGCGCTCGACGGGCGCCCCAGCGGGCCGGTCTTCCGTGAGATCGCGTGGGTGGCGCAGACGTACGATGTGTCCCCCGCCCCGCTGTTCGAACTGCTCGACGGCGTAGGTCGTGACCTGGTCGAGACGACGTACAGAACCTGGGCGGATCTGGAGCGGTACTGCGAGGGTGTGGCCAGTTCTGTGGGCGAGATGTGTACCTACGTCTTTGGCGTACCCGCCGGTCCTGCGATGCGCACCCATGCCATCAAGTACGCCCGAACGCTCGGCACGGCGATGCAGCTGACGAACATTTTGCGCGATGTCGGCGAGGATGCCCAGCGCGGGCGCTGCTACTTGCCGGCCGAAGATCTTGAGCGATTTGGGCTGTGCACAGGCGACGTGCTTTCCAATCGATCATTGGCGCAGAATCCACAGTGGCGCCCGATGATGCAATATGAAGTCAGTCGCGCACGAGCACTCTACGCGGCGGCGCTGCCGGGGATCGCGCTCCTCGCCCCCGACGCGCAACGCTGCGCCACAGCATGCGCGACCGGTTACGCCGGCATTTTGTCGGCCATCGAAGCGCAGAATTACGATACGATTTCCGCGCGTGCGCGACTCGGGAACATGGCACGCGTTGGTATCCTTTGGAACGCATGGCGGTATCGCGCGCCTGCGCCGGATCTGTCTACTCTGGGTCGCGGCCCGCGCATTGTGTGGGAGCCCACCGCGCAGTCCGCGTCCGATCGCCTCGTACCTCAAGCCTAAGCAATGGCCATGACTGCAGACCTCCCGTCGGACGGCGTCGGGACAGACGCGCAAACGCGTCTCTTTCGCATTGCCACCATCGCGTTGATCGGACACGCGGCGCTGAGCGCGTTTTCGGCATTCGCATTCTCGACGTTTCTCATACCGCCCTACCCGGATTGGCTGATGACGCCAACCAATCAGGCGGTCATGAAGATCGGCTATACGTTCGGCGGGCAGACCACCGTGGTGCTCGGAGCGATCGCCGGCTTTGCCTTCCTCGCCGCCTGCATCGGTGTCTCGCGCACGTGGAAGGTGTTTGCGGTGGCGTTCATCCTGTCGCTCGGCTCGGAGCTGCTCGGCACCGGGACGGGCCTTCCGTTCGGTGTCTACAAGTACACAGATCAGCTGGGCTACAAGATCGCCGGACTTGTCCCGTTCAACATACCGACGTCG
>JANOPS010000387.1:0-10544 GCA_031421995.1 Gemmatimonadaceae bacterium | reverse complement strand
CACGTCTTCCAGTTCCTCCAGTCGGTCGAGCAGCGCCTCTTGGATGAAGTGATTCATCACAACGCCGCGGGAGCGACACAGGTTGTCGAGCGCTGCTTTCAGCCGCGCGTCGATGCGAGCGCTAATCTGGACCATGGCCATTGTCTCTCCTTGATATGGTATCATTTAATATCAAATAGTATCAATCAGGTGGCAACGTGGAGACGACGGCGATTGACGGGCGGCGGGCGTCATTCCACGATCGGGGCGGCGCAGCGCTTATGCTCATGCGCTCGACGATATGACAACCCGTCATCACGTCGTCATCTCGACGCAGCGAAAAGCTACGCATGGCGCTGCGCCGATTAAGACGCCGGGCGTGGCCAAGCATTTTTGCCGATCGAGTGCGCAACCTGCGCTTTTTGCGATCCACGCGACAGTGACGCTACCGCTCGCACGTCCCACGGAAGTCGACAAGAGACGTCCCCGGCGGATTCATGCGGTCAGGCGGCAGGGCAGCGAGCCCCCGAGCCTTCACCGCTCGACACGTGGCGACATCCCCTTGTGCCGTGAGCGCGGCAAGCAGCTTATCGAAGGTGTATGCGTACTGCGTGCCGATCATTCGCGACGTTGCATCAAGCACGAGCGTGGAGTCGGCAAACCCGCGATACGCTGATCGCAGCACATTGGCCTTCAATACTTCGATGTCTTCAGCCGGATGCTGCAGCGGGACAATGCGCCAGTACAGACCGTCGAGACGCGCGAACGGCTTGAGCCATGGCGTGACCTCGCCGACGGTGATCGCAAAGGTGATCGGGCGACGCCAGCGATTGGTGCGCACGATGTCGAAGAGCACGGCATCCGCCGGCATCATCGACGTGCCGTACATCGGCGCCGGAGAGAAGGTGACGGAATCGAATGTCGCCGCGCGGCGTACGCCGAGCGCGCGCTCGTTCCCCTCAACGGCAACGGTCAGCGTCGGCTGCTTGAAGCCGGACGACATCGCGCCGCGCTCGGCGGCGCTCATCGAGAGCGGGAACGCAGGGCGACGCGCGCGGAGTTGCTCGGGAAAGTCCGCGATGCTCGCCACAGACAGATTCACGATGTCGACGTCGGGTCGCACGCCTTCGACGGCCTGCAGGTAGAGCACCGGGAACGTGTCGTTGTCACCGACGGTGAAGTAGATGGCGTTTGGCGGGAGCGACTGGAGTGCGTTGCGTGCGTAGTCGCCGGCGAAGGTCCGGCGTGAGGCATCCGCGGCGTGCCAGTTATCGACGAGTTGCGCCATCGGCACGAGTGCGCACAGCGCAGCACCAGCAACCAGGACCGCGCGCCTGCGCGCGACGACGAGATCGGCGACACAGTCCAACCACCAGCCCAACCCCACGGCCATGCCCACGGCAATCGTCACGCTCACCGGCAGGTAGTGACGGTCGAGGGATCGGAAATAATTGGCGGGAATGTTGAAGTACAGGATCGTCAGCGCGGCCTGAGTCACGAGTGCGACCATGAACGCCGCGCCAAGCCGCCGCTCGCGGCGCCACATGACAACGACACCCGACACAAATGCCGCAGCGGCGAGTACACCGAGCAGAACAAACGGCCGGTCCCAGTGCAGAAAATTGTCCCGCACCATGCGCACGAGATCCCAGACCTGTACGGACCAGACGGCAGACTTGCGTGGGAGCAATTCGAGGAGGAATCCGCCACCAAGTTGCTTGAGGGTGACATAGTCCCAGAATGTCGCGAGCGTCGTCGGCTTGTTCCAGAGCGGCGACGCCGATGCGCGGGCGAGGGGGATGAGCAACAGGTGGAACGCAAGGCCGGCGACCATCCCTCCAATGCCGGCGGCATAGGTGTGCACGCGCCGAAACGTGTCAGGCCGGCGCACGGCGATCCATACAAGCGCCCCTGGGATCAAGAGCGCGTTGGTGCGATGCACACTGAAGTCGAGGCCGAACAGCAATGCCAGCAGCGCGATGGTTCGCCAGGACTGTGGATCATCGGCGTCTCGCCACCATCGCACCATCGTCCACAGGATGAGTCCCGTGAAGACCGTGGTCAGGATGTACGGCGTGAACTGCACCGCGCATTCCCACGTGGTTGCAGCAAACGCAAAGGTGAGCGCACCGAGTGCGGCGCCACCAGCGCTTGCAGCGCTTGCAGCGCTGGCTGCGACAGCGGGGCCGGCGGACCTGGATGGACGCTCGCTGATTCTGATCTGGCGCAACATCGAGAGTGCCACGACGTAGACGAGGCCCGCGCTCAACGCGGCGAACACGCCAGCCAGGAGATTGAGCACACGCGCCGGCGGCCCGAACGGCAGCTGCGCGACCGGCCATCCGAGCAACGAGAGCAGCAAGGACCCTGGTGGCCCGGCAACGCCGAGCGTCGCCGCGACGAGTGAATACTGGCTTGAGTCCCACCACGTAATGGTGGGATACGCGGTGCGCCAGTAGACCGACACGCTTAGCGTGAGGATGAGTGCGAGCAGCAGCCGCGAGGATCTGCGCAGAAAGACACTCGGGTTGTCACTGGACGGATTCAACAGCGTGTCCTCGGTCGTCGCGGATAAGCGCTTGTTGCTTTGTCAATCCAGCCACGTGCTCACGTTCGCCGCGGGGCGCGTGGCGGTGGGGCAGCGCCGAAGGCGCTGGCGACGGAAGTCAGCACGTGGCGAATGTTCCGACGTCGGGCAGTCGGTACCTCATAGTGCTTCGCGAAGCTGTCCCAGTCAGCGATAGCCGCACACACCTCGTCGACTATCAGTCGCACCTCCGCGTCGCTCAATCCGCCGATGGTGGCGACCGTCTGCACGTGGGCCAGTGTTGGTGCGCGCCCCTCGCCGGCCACCATGAGGGAATGCTCCCCGTTCGGTCCGTCGGTGAAACCGATGTCGTACGCGGGGGTGAGGTCCCACGTGCCATCGGGCTCCATCACGAACGCGTGATTCTTGGCGTGATCGTCACGATTGTGGGCGAGAATGTTGAAGACCATGCGACGCACGACCTCACACACTGCCGCATGGTTCCGCGTGAGCCGCGTGGTGACGCGAATGAGGGCGCCGTAGTCGACCGCCGCGTCCAATCCAATGTTCAGCAGGGCGGCGAGCGTCTGCACGTGTCGGCGGCGATCACCGGCCTCGGCGAGACGATCAAAGCGCGCCACGCCAAAGTAGGCGCGATGCCCCACGCTGAAGCGGTGCGTGTCAGGCATGCGGATGCCGGCGGTGCGCGCCATGTCGGCGTACGCCGCTTCAACCCGCCCCTCGTCGTGCCCGGTGCTCGGCGTGGTGAACTTGATGAGCCAATGCCGGTAACCTTCCGGGAGCGCGGTGTCTCCGGTGACGAGATCATGAAAGTTGACGTGCACGCCGGCAAGGATCTTGGGTCGCGCGCCGCCGGGCGATCCGCCGTTCCGAACGAGGCTTGGCAGTACTGTCTCCGGGCTTCCGCGATACGCGCGGAGCGCGGCTGCGGCCATCTCCGCGAGATCCACCAGCTCGCGCGGACGATCGCCCGGTGTGGTCGCCGGCTCGTAGGTGAGCGCACCCATCGTCCGAGAGCCAAGCCACATCAGGCGCATCAGTGGCGTGACCTGTGCACGGTCAATGCCCTCAGCAGCGAACGCGCGATCCATCAGCAGCCGTCCCCATCCATCGGGGAGCGAGTCGGCAAAGAGGCCGTGCAGCCCCTCGAGCGAGCCACGCGGATCGGGACCGGCGATCAGTCCCAGCGTCGTCGTGGGGACGGCAAGCGGCGACAGCTGCAGCCCGGAAGCGATGAACGACGGGTCGTATTCGAAGACGATGCCACCCTGGTACGCGGCGAGGTCGCCAACGTGGACCGGAGCACGCCCGCCGACGTAGCGGACATGGACGCGTGAAATCATGTGCCCCCACCGCTCGGCGCGCGCGTGCGGCGGCCGTACTTCCGGGTCTGTCGCTCGCTTAGCTGCTCCAACTCGGCCATGGTGCGAGCCACGGGTTGCGGGAAGAGGGTCTCGAACTCGCTCAGCGCGCCGAGCACATGGGCCAGCGCGAGGAGGCGGTGTAGCGAGATTTGTCCAGAGCGCTCGAACACCCGCAGCGTGCTCAGCTTGAGGCCGGCACGCGCGGCGAGCTCCTCCTGCGTCAGTCCGCGGGCGACCCGGAGCGCCTTCGCCCTTCCCGCCAGCACGCGTGTGATCTCGCTCGGCGTTGCCAGCGAAAGTGTCATCATGACAACGAATAATAGCGGTAAATCAAATTATCGTCAATATGATAGCATAAATAATGCTGCGACACGAAGGGCCGAATGTTGCTCTACGGCGTGACCTTCCCCTGCAGCCGCTCCTTCACGAACTCCACCCACAGATCCGCGTGCACCGAACAGGCGAGGCGGTACAGAAAGCGCTCGCACGCAAACCGCGCGAACACCACGTTCGGGTCGATGCCGGCCAGCTTTGCATACTGGACGAGTCGTGTTTGCACGGAGTGCGCAAGGCCAACGGTCATGCGGTGATCCCTTCGAGGTAGGGCTGCATGACCCGCTCTACGCGGTCGACTGTGTGTGGGGTGCGTGACAGGGAAGGTACGTGATATTCGCACGGACGTCGCAAAGTGAGCGGAAGCACCCTTGAGACGGCGAAGTTCCGTGTGGCCGAACCTTGCGATCAGCCGCTATCAAACCTTTCAATCAGCCGCCATAAAACCTTGCAATCAGCCGCTCTTCAGGGTTACGATTAGCCGCATGCCAGACCCGGTCGAGTATCCCCGATTCGCCGAAGCTCGGCTCCTCGAAGCGCTCGCCGACTCGCCGGCCGTGCTCGTGCATGGACCGCGCCAATCGGGCAAAACCACGCTCGCCCGAACGGTCGGGAACCGGCTGGGCTACGCGTACCTCACCTGTGACGACGATACGGTCCGCGAGGCGGCCCGATCGGACCCGGTGGGCTTCGTGGCGGATCTCCCGGCGCGCGTGATTCTCGACGAAGTCCAAAGGGTGCCTGAACTCTTCACCGCGCTCAAAGCGGCGATCGATCGCGACCGCGCGCCGGGCCGCTTCATTCTCACGGGCTCGGCAAACGTGCTCCTCCTGCCCCGGCTATCGGATTCGCTGGCCGGTCGCATGGACGTCCTTCGATTGCATCCCCTCGCCCAAGCGGAAATCGAGCGGACGGAGCCTCGGTTTCTCGAGCGGCTGTTCACGGGAAAGTTCAAGGCGCCACCGAAGAACCGGTTGGCGTCCGACCTGCTCGACCGCGTTGTGGCCGGTGGCTATCCGGCCGCACTCGCGCGATCGACCGCGCGGCGTCGCGCGACCTGGTACCTGAACTATCTCGACGCGCTGGTGCAGCGCGATGTACGTGACCTGTCGCGCATCAGTTCACTCGACGCGCTGCCGCGGCTGCTGGCCGCAACCGCCGCACACACCGCACAGATGCTGAACGTGACGGGACTCTCCGCGCCGTTTCAACTTTCACGGCCGACAATCAATGACTACCTCACGTTGCTCGAGCGGGTCTTCCTGCTCGACCGCTTGCCGCCGTGGCATTCCAACCGGCTAAGCCGACTGGTGAAGACGCCGAAACTGCACGTAGGGGACACCGGACTGGCGTGCGCTCTGCTGGGAATGGACACCGATGCGCTGCGGGCCGACCGCAGCACGCTCGGACATCTGCTGGAGACGTTCGTCTACCAGGAATTGCGACGACAGGGAAGCTGCTACGACGCACCATTGACGTACTTTCACTTTCGCGACAGGGATGGTGTCGAGGTGGACATCGTCATCGAGCGCGGTACGCACCAGCTGGTTGGCGTCGAGGTAAAGGCGGCCGCGACCGTCACCGCCGCCGACTTCAGCGGGCTGCGGAAGCTCCAGGAAGTTTCGGGAGCGCGTTTCCGCTGTGGCGTCGTACTGTATGACGGGGAGACAACCGCCTCATTCGGCGACGGCATGTATGCCGTCCCGATACGCAGCCTCTGGGAAACAACGTAACCGGCTTCTCCGAATCCGTCGTCGACGCCACCGCGAGTTCCAGCGAAGCCGTCCCTAGAGGGACAGCGCCGCCGTGAACTCGGCCTCGCGCCCCTTGGCCCGGGCAACGACGCGCGCGAAGTCCTCGCGTCCGCGCGCGGCGTCATAGAACGGGCAGATGCGCTCGAGATACTCCGATTGGTAGAAGCCCATCGTCACCGAGCGGTCGAGCAAGGCCACGCCACGCGTGAGGTCGCCGGCCATGATGTACGATTCGCCCAGGTGAAAGGTGTGATGGCCATCGAGCGTCGACTCGTCGATGGTCGCGAGCATGGCGAGCGCCTCTTCCGTTCGGCCCTCGGCCGCCGTCACCAGTCCGTCAAGCTGCGCGGTGTAGGGCAGCTGAGGGGCGTGCTCTCGCAACCACCGGACCTCGCGTGCGGCATCGGCAAAACGGCCCAGCAGCGCGTAGTGATTCCCGAGGCCCCAGTGGAAGATGAACCCGGCTGGCGCGAGTCGGACGCCTTCTTCAAGATACGCGAGCCCTTCGGCGAATCGCCCCGTGAACCAGGTGTTCGCGGCGACCAGAATGTTCGCCAGCGGCGAGAGCGGATCGAGGGCAATCCATTCGAGTGCCGCGCGCGTGTCGACCTGTCCGCCAGCCTGCAGCGCGATACCGAGGAAGAAGCGAATGTCTCCATCAGACGAATCGAGCGCGACGGCGCGACGCAGCGAACGAACGGCGGTAATCTGATCTCCCGTTTCGTAGGCCAAGTAGCCAAGCAGGGCATACCCTTGCGCGAACTCCGGTGCCAAGGCGATCAGCGTTTTCGCCTCCTGCTCGATGGACGCCAGCAGCTCTGGCGTGCGCACGACGCCGGTGCGCAGCTGCATGATGCCGCTCAACGCTTCGAGCGCGCGCAGCATGGGTACCCTTCCAGCGATCTCGACGGCCCGCGCGATGAGCGGGGCCGCGCGCGGCACGTCGTAGCCGGCGAGCGCCTCGCGCGCTTTGAGATACAACTCGAAGGCGCGC
The DNA here is from genome assembly GCA_031421995.1 of Gemmatimonadaceae bacterium. Lineage (GTDB taxonomy): Bacteria > Gemmatimonadota > Gemmatimonadetes > Gemmatimonadales > Gemmatimonadaceae > Gemmatimonas. Next base: position 3,572 of record JANOPS010000387.1, on the reverse strand, counting down.
ACGTCTTGCAGCGGGCGCGCCGCCAGCTGAGCACTCTCCTGCGGTGAGAGCACGACGTCGAGGGCATCGACGATGGCGCGCGACACGCGCTCCTGCACGTCGAACACATCATCAAGCGTGCCATTGTACTTCTCGGCCCACTGCGGCTCGTCGCGGCGTACATCGACCAACTGCGCATTGATACGCAGCGCATTGCCGGCGCGACGCACGCTACCGGTGAGGGCCCACCGCACGCCGAGCGTGTCCCCGATGGTGCGCAGCGACTGGGTGGTGCCCTTGTACTGCATCGCCGTGGTGCGTGAAATGACACGCAAGGCCTTCACGCGCGAGAGGTCGGTGATGAGTTCGTCGGTCAGGCCATCGCTGAAGAATTCCGTATCGGCGTCAGGGCTCACGTTGGCAAACGGCAGCACGACCACGGTGCGCTCGGTGTGAGCCGGCGGCTCGGCGACCACGGCCGCGACCGGCGTGCGCAACGACTGCACCACCTGCGCGCCGCTGCTGAGGCGTTCGTCCGCCGCTTTCTCCAGCAACCGGTCCACGAGCTTCGCCAGCGCGAGCGGGACATCGGCGCGCATAGTATGGACAGGCGGTGGCGTGTGCACGAAGCGCCGCGCGATGGTGGCCTGCACGGTGGGGCCGCTGAAGGCCACGTCGCCGGTGAGCATTTCGAAGAGCACGCAGCCGAGCGCAAAGAGATCGCTGCGTCCGTCGACCGCTTCGCCGGCGGCCTGCTCGGGGCTCATGTACGCCGGTGTGCCGACGGTGACCCCCACTTGCGTGTGCATTGTGGCATGCTCCGTGGCCGCCACAAGCGCCTTGCCGATGCCGAAGTCCGCCACGACGGCGTGTCCTTCGTGCATCAGGATGTTTTCGGGCTTGATGTCGCGGTGCACGATGTCGTGCCGGTGCGCATAGTCGAGCGCGTCGGCAATCTCGCCAGCGACGCGGACGGTTTCGTCAACCGACAGGCGCCCCGCGTGCGTCATGCGATCGCGCAGGGTCTCGCCGGTCATGAGCGGCATCGTGAACCAAAGCGCGCCGTTCGCCTCGCCAGAGTCGTACAGTGGAAGGATATGCGGATGCGTCAGCGAGGCCGCCAGGCGAATTTCGCGCAGAAAGCGATCACGGCCCAGCGCTTCGCCGAGGTCGGCGCGCAGCACCTTGAGGGCCACCTCGCGTTCGTGGCGCAGGTCGCGGGCGCGGTACACGGTGGCCATGCCGCCGGCGCCGAGTTCGGCGCCGATGCGGTAGCGGTCGGCGAGGGCGTCCGCGAATTGCGGTGGGAGGGGCTTCGTCACCGTGGGCAATCTCTGTCGTGACCACGCCTAGGGCAACTCGGCGACGCGCTTCCGCATTCAGGTATGAGCGCTTTCTGGCGAGCACCGCGTCCAACACAGCGCAGCTCAACGTGCGCTACACCGCCCGCGCCTACAGGCGGCTGGGTGAGTTGTACGAAGCCAAGGGCGACGTGAAGCAGGCCATACAGCGCTACACCGATTTCATCACGTTGTGGAAGGATGCAGACCCGGCGTTGCAACCGGCGGTGCAGGCGGCGCGGGCGCGTGTGCAGCAGTTGCTGGCGAAGGCGGGGTAAGGGGGGTGAAGGGACTTACGGCGTCACCTTCCCCTGCAACCGTTCCTTCACAAACTCCACCCACAGTCGCGTGCGCTCCCGCTGCATCACGGGGTCAGTCGGATTATGCGTGCGCCCGGGAAAGGCGAGGAACTTCGACTCGACACCCATGTCCTGCAGCGCACGGTAGAGCGCCAGCGCCTGCGTGGGCGGCACACGGAAATCTTCCATGTGCGACATGATCAACGTGGGCGTCCGCATGTTGCGCGCGTAGGTAATGGGCGACTGGGCCACGAGCTTGCGACGCCCAGCCTCGGTCCACGGCGAACCGCCCGTGAGATAACGCCAGTTCACGTTGCCATCGGCAAGATTGTACTGGTCCTCCCAATCGGTCACGGGCGCGCCGGCCATCGCGGCGGTCCACTCGTTGGGATAGTTGCCAATCATCCACGACGTCATGAAGCCACCGTACGACCATCCGGTGACAACAGTGCGTGTGCGATCGATGTACGGTTTGCTACGCAGCATCGTCACGCCGCTCATGACATCACGTCCGGGTCCGGCGCCCGCGTCGCCAGCGATGGCCGATTGGTAGCTGTTGCCGAGGTTGTCGCTGCCGCGGTAGTTGGGTTCGAAGACGATGGCACCATCGGCGGCAATGAGCTGCGGCGCGGACGAGAAACCGACTTTCGAGGAAGCGGTTGGTCCGCCATGGATATACAACACCAGCGGATACTTGCGGGTGGCATCGAAGTCGGGCGGATACGTCACCACGCCGTCGGCTTCGAACTTGTCGGAGCGCCACGTCACGCGTTCAGAGCGGCCGAACGCCACCGTGCCAGTCCACGCGTTGAACGATGTCAGCGCCTTCGGTGTCGCCGTCGCAGAGGTCATTAGGTACAGCTCGGCCGGTGCGCGCGGCGACGTGGCGGTGAACACGAAGACGCCATCTTTGCTGCGTTCGATATCGGCGCCGAAGCCGCCGGTGAGCACCAGATCACCCAACGGTAAACGCTGCGCCGCACCCGAGAGCGGTTGTATCCATGCCGCCATGGTTGTCTGGTCTGCGGCGGCGACAAGCATCCCCGATCCGTCGGCCAGCCAATCGGCGCGGAGGATATGCCGGTCGAGCGCACGCGTGATGCTGCGTGCGGCACCGCCATTCGCGGCACCGCCATTCGCTGCGGCGACGTACACTTCGGTCACGAAGCCACCTTCGCGATTGCGGTCGCGCGGCTGCAGAAACGCAATGCTGCGACCGTCGGGCGACCAGAGGGCGAAGCGCTCGAACGTCTGCATGCCGGTGAGTGGTTTCACCGCACCCGTTGCGACATCGACCACAGCAATGTGCGTTGAGTCGCTCTTGCCGGTCTGCGGCGCGACTGTACGCGCGAACGCGATCTGCGCACCATCGGGTGACCAACTGAGCGGCGACGGACCACCGCCGGGCGGCAAACTGAATTGCAGCGTCCAGTTGCCCGACGTGAGGCGTTTCGCGGCCCCACCCGCGGCAGTGATGGTCCAGATGTGCTGCGAGCGCAACGTGCGGCGCAAGAAGAGGTCCTGCGCGCCCACTTCGAAGGTGGTGATGAAGCGTGCCTCCCCCTCTTTGCGCGGTTCTTCGTCGGACGCCGCAAACGCGAACGCGGCGCCGTCCGGACGCCAACTGAAGTGTTCGACCGCGGTCGGGTGTGCGGTGACCTGACGCGCCTCGCCGCCTTCACCGGCCAGCAGCCACAGTTGGTTGCGTCCTTCGCTGTCGGGCGAGAGGAACGCGAGGGCACGACCCACCGGCGCCCATTTCGGTGACGAAACACTCGTGCGCCCCGGCGTGAGTGACCGCGGCACGCCGGACGGCAAGTCCACGGCCCACAGCTGCAACTCGGTACGGTTGGCCACGTAGTTCGGCCGCGACACCACAAAGGCCGCGGTGCAACCGTCGGCCGACAGTCCTGGACTGCCCACACCAACCAGTCGGCGGGTGTGCTCGATGGTG
>JANOPS010000386.1:0-3161 GCA_031421995.1 Gemmatimonadaceae bacterium | reverse complement strand
GGATCGAAGCGCGAGGCCTCGATGCCGGTGATGCGCGTGTGTTTCACCATCGCGGCGGGCGTGACATCGTCCCACGACGTGCCACTGTTGCGCGACACGTGGACTCGGCCGTCGTCGGAGCCGGTCCAGAGCAAGCCCTTCGTGGTTGGCGACTCGGCCAGCGAGTAGATCGTCGCATACCACTCGGTGCCCGTCATGTCCTTGTGCACCGGTCCACCGCTCGGCCCCATTGTCGCTGTATCCGCGTAGCTGAGATCGGGCGAGATCTTCGCCCAGCTGCGCCCTTCGTTGGTGGATTTCCAGAGATGTTGCGATGCGGCGTAGAGCACGTTCGGGTCGTGCGGTGAGAGCATGACGGGGAACGTCCACTGAAAGCGATTCGGCACGTCTTTGACGGCGATGCCGTCGTAGTTGTTGAGCCAGATCGCGATGTCGCGCGATTGTTGCGTACGATTGTCGTGGCGAGACAACATGCCCGTGTAGCAGCCGCCGTACGTGATGTTGGGGTTGCGTGGATCGATGGCGATGTGTGCGTTCTCGCAGCCCGCGACGGGCCACCAATCGCGCGTGCCGATGGAGCCAAAGTCCGAGCGTGAGGCAATCGAGACGGTGCTGTTGTCCTGCTGCGCCCCGTAGATGCGATAGGGCCATTGGTTGTCGGTGATGACGTGGTAGAACTGCGATGTGGGCTGGTTGTCCATCGCCGACCAGGTCTTGCCTCCGTCCTGTGATACCGTGGCGCCGCCGTCGTTGCCGTTGATCAGTCGGTCGGAGTTTTTCGGGTCGACCCACATGATGTGCGTGTCGCCGTGCGGCACGCGCACGCGCGAGAAGGTGCGTCCGGCGTCGATGGACTTCCACACTTGCAGATTCATGACCCACACAACGTTCTCGTTGAGTGGATCGGCCGTGACAGACGAGTAGTACCACGGACGCACTTGGAACTGTTGCTGCCCGTTCGTGCGCGACCAGCTGTCGCCGCCGTCGTCGGAGCGAAAGATTCCGCCGAGTGTGTCTTTCGCTTCGATGGAGGCGTAGATGCGTCGCGGATTGGCCGGCGAGACCGCAACACCGATCTTACCGATGGGGGCTTTCGGCATGCCGGGGTTGGCCGTGAGTTCTTTCCACGTGTCGCCGCCGTCTACAGACTTCCAGAGTCCGCTGCGTCCACCGCCGGCTTCCATGCCCCAGGGTGAGCGTTGGAACTTCCACATGGCCGCGAACATGATGCGCGGATTGGTGGGATCGATGGTGAGATCGGTGGCGCCGGTGGAATCGTTGAGGAAGAGGATCTTCTTCCACGTGGTGCCGCCGTCGGTCGTGCGAAAGACGCCGCGTTCCGGATTCGGTCCAAAGGCGTGTCCGATCGCGGCCACGTAGGCCACGTCGGGATTGGTAGGGTGCACGCGAATGGCAGTGATCTGGTGCGTTTGCGTGAGCCCCAGGTGTTGCCAGTGTTGCCCCGCGTCGGTGGAGCGATACACGCCGGTGCCGTAGGTGAGATCTTCGCGCAGCTGCGATTCGCCGGCGCCCACGTAGATCACGTTGGCATCAGACGGGGCGACGGTAATGGCGCCGACCGAGGAGATATCTGACTTGCCATCGGTGAGATTGTCCCACGTCATGCCGGCGTTGCTGGTTTTCCAGACGCCGCCGTTTACAGCGCCCATGTAGAACTGCAGCGGCTTGGTAGGGTCACCGGCCACGGCGTCAACGCGTCCGCCGCGGAACGGCCCGATCAGGCGCCATCGCAACGCCTTGAAATCGCGATTGGTGGCGTTGGGGTTGGTGTAGAGGGTGGGGTCGTAGGCTGGCGGCGCTGTGGTGGCGGTTGCGGCCGAGCGGGGGGCGCGTTGGGCGGAGACGGTGTGGCTGATTGTTGCGCTTAACAGGATCGGCGCGGCAGCAACGAGCAGGGCGGTGCGGCGCGGGGCGTGGCGTGTCATGAACGGTGCGGAGTACGGTGGGGCCGAGACGACGGCGCGAGGGTGCCGCAGAGAGGCAGGGGCGGGGTCTGTTGGACTCTGTCTTAAGGAAATATGCCTCGGTGTGGGCGAGACGGTGACTGAAGGGCGGCGAGACGTAGTGGCGGTGACGTAATGCGGTATGCGATGGGAGGGTACCATGAATTTCGCGGGCGCGGGTGAGTTTTCGGGGATGAGCCCATCGACTTCGCTGGTTGGCGTGATGCAGGACCGGCTGCGCGCGAAGCACTACAGCCCCCGTACGGAGGAGGCCTACGTGGGGTGGGTGCGCCGGTATGTGCGCTATCACAGGCGACGGCATCCGCGCGAGATGGGGGCGACGCAGGTGCGCGAGTATCTGACGCATCTGGCGGTCGATCGGCAGGTGAGCGCGAGCACGCAGAACCAGGCGTTGGCGGCGCTGCAGTTTCTCTATCGCGAGGTGTTGGACGATCCTCTGGCGGAGGCGCTGGATCATTTGCACGCGAAGCGCCCCACTCGGCTGCCAACGGTGTTGCGCAAGGACGAAGTGGCGCTGGTCTTGGCGGCGATGCGCGGGACGACACAACTGATGGCGCTGGTGATGTATGGCGGTGGACTGCGCGTGATGGAGTGTTGTCAGTTGCGGGTGAAAGATGTGGATTTGGTGGGCGGCGAGATCATGGTGCGCGGTGGCAAGGGGCAGAAGGATCGACGCACCCTGTTGTCGCGGCGCGGCGCGGAGGCGCTCCGCCCGCACCTCGCGCGTGTCGCGCGTGTGCATGAAACCGATGTGCGGAGCGGGGCCGGCTACGTGTCATTGCCGGAGGCGCTGCGGGGGAAACTCGGAAGCGCGGCCGCCAGGAGTTGGCCGTGGCAGTGGGTATTTCCCGCGTCGCGAACGTATCGCGATGGGTCGACCGGGGAGCGACGTCGCCACCATATGCACGAGACCGTGCTCCAGCGCGCCGTACCCGAGGCCGCGCGAGTCGCGGGGATCACGAAGCGGGTCACCTGCCACGTGTTTCGGCATTCCTTTGCTACGCACTTGATGGAGGCGCAGCATTCATTGCCATTGATTCAGCAGCTGATGGGGCACCGGGACATTCGGACGACGATGCTGTACTTGCACGTGGTAAGCACGGCGCGGGCGGGCGTGCGGAGTCCGGCCGATCAACTGGAGATGGCCGGTGCGACTGATGCACTGCGGTCCGCCGA
>JANOPS010000385.1:0-12904 GCA_031421995.1 Gemmatimonadaceae bacterium | reverse complement strand
CGGCGGACAAGAAATACATCGTGTACGAGGGCGGGCACGATGTGCCGCGCACGGAGCTGATCAAGGAATCGCTGGCGTGGCTGGACAAGTACCTCGGTCCGGTGCGGTAGCGACACCGGTATATCCGAACCATGACTCTGGCACACTTTCAAATGCGGGGGCCTCGCGACGGCGGGTGTGCCAGTGTCACCGCCACCCAGGAGTCGCTTCCTTTCCCGTTGTGGTCAATCTCGTGGCAGCCCCGCCGTCGGATGGCATTTTCCAGAGATCAAACGCGTAGAGCGTCGCGGAGCCGCGGTCGCTCACGAAGACGATTTCGCTGCCGTTGGGTGACCACGAGGGCCACGCTTCGCCGCGACAAGTGTTCGAGAGATTTCGGAGTCCGCTGCCGTTCGCATTCATCACCCAGATCTCCAGAGCCTGCGCGTAACAGGTGGGATCTGAGGGGTTGGTCGGATTCGCCAAACGGTTTGAGCTGAAGGCGATCTTGCTGCCGTCAGGCGACCAGGCGGGGTGGTAATCGATACCGTTGTCATTGGTCGTCAATCGCGTAACGCCGGTGCCGTCAGCATTCATGCTGTAGATTTCCAGATACTGATTCGGACCGAACTTTGCGTCGCGATCGCTGGCGTAGGCCAGCTTCGCACCGTCGGGGCTCCAGGCGGGATTCGTTTCGGTGAAAGTGTTGCTGCTGATGTTGGTCTGGTTTTGCCCGAGGGAGGTCATCGTGAAGATCTGCTCCCGCCCTGGAGACACCTCGCGCGAAAAGGCAACCTGACCGGTTGGTGAGACTGTTGGCCAAACGTCCGCGACCGCGTTGGTCGTCAATCGAATGACGTCCGTTCCGTCGAACTTCATTGAGTAGATCTCGTAGTTCCCGGACCGATTGGAACTGAAGAAAATCCGGCTGCCGCTTTTCGTTGGCGTAATGTCCGCTGCCGCATTCTGCGTCAGATTCCGCGGGCCGTTCGCTTCCAACAAGTAAATCTCGGAATTCCCGTCGCGCGCGCTGCTGACGACAATGCCGTCCACCGCACCGACGATGTTGGCCACAGTCAGCTGCCTGGTAGCGGTCTTGCCGCCGGCGGTTGCGGTAATCGTCACGGTACCCGGGGACACGCCCGTTATTTGTATATCAATCCCAGTACTGCTCGGAACACTGGCGACGGACGGGCTACTCGACGACCAGGTCACCGGCTCGGCGACGCGTCGGTTATCACGATCCAGGACATCCGCCGTTGCCGTGACCGTTGCCCCTGCACCGAGGACTGTCGCAAGAGCAAAAAAGGATGTATCGCTGCTGAGTCTTATGGAGATTCTATCCACGGACCCGGTTTCCAGAATCGGGACCCCCCCTTCACACCCTGCAGTCATGACGAGGATTGCCAAGGCAACAGGGAGGCTGACAAACCGAGACAGTGTTTTCATACCTGTTAGTACGAGATTGCTCGACAGATCGGCCGATTCGAGGTTCGCACCTCATCGCCAGTCTCGGGAAACGGGTGTAACTTCGGCCCTATGCCCGCCTCGTCACGCGATCCGGCCACCCTGATTATCGAGTGGAGAACAGGCAACCGGGCTGCCCTCGATGACTTGTTCCCCTTGGTCTACGACGAACTTCGCGCGCGGGCGCGCTACTACTTGCACCACCAGGCCGGGGTGCAGACGCTTACCACCACGGCCCTGGTCCACGAGACCTACCTCAAGCTGATCGGAGCGGAGAGGCTTCCGGTCGAAGACCGGGCGCATTTCCTCGCCCTGGCTGCGAAGGCGATGCGGCACGTGCTCATCGACTACGCAAGAAGCTCGCGCACCGAGAAACGTGGCGGTACTGACAAGAACCAGCTGCAGCTCGACGACCCTCCGGTGTTGACCGACACTGGTGCCGATCAACTGCTCGCGTTGCACGAGGCACTGGAACGACTCGCCTTGGTGAAAGAACGCATGTCCCGCATCGTGGAGCTCAGATACTTCGGTGGGCTCACCATTGACGAGATCGCGATCACACTCGGTATTGCGCCAAGCACGGTGAAACTGGACTGGCAGAAGGCCAGGGCCTGGTTGTACCGCGAGCTTGAGGAGACGTGACGTGACCGCCGGGCCTGTTTCATGGGAGCGCGTAGAATCTGTGCTCGATCGGACACTCGGTCTTCCTCTGCACGCTCGCGCCATCGCACTCGACCAGCTCTGCGGGACTGACACGGCGCTGCGGCGCGAGGTCGAGGCGCTCCTAACGGCCCACGACGGCGCCGGTGCCTTCCTCGAAACCAGCGCCGCCGAATTTGCGTCGCGTCACCGACCCGAATCCGCGGAACTCGCCGACACCACCATCGGGTCGTATCGGCTAATCGAAGAGATTGGGCGCGGCGGGATGGGAACCATCTGGCTCGCCGAGCGGGCCGACGGCCAGTTTCAGCAGCGGGTGGCCGTCAAACTCGTCAAACGCGGCATGGATTCCGACGAAATCCTTTCGCGATTCGCGCGCGAACGGCAAATCCTCGCGCGACTCGAGCATCCCAATATTGCGCATCTGCTGGATGGAGGGATGTCACCGGACGGCCGGCCGTACTTCGTGATGGAATACGTGAAGGGCGCTCCGATTACCGCGTACTGCGAATCGCACCACCTGGGCGTGGACGCGCGACTCGAACTGTTCGCGCAGGTCTGCCGAGCCGTGCACCATGCACATCGAAACCTCATCGTGCACCGCGACCTCAAGCCATCCAACGTCATGGTCGCCGACGATGGAACCATCAAGTTGCTCGATTTTGGGGTGGCCAAGCTGCTTGCAGACGATGAGAAGGAGCAACTGAAAACTGCCCCGGACCATCGGGGGCGACCGATGACGCCGGAATATGCGAGCCCAGAGCAGGTTCAGGGCGCGAGCGTAACGACAGCAAGCGACATCTATCAACTCGGCGTGCTGCTCTACGAATTGCTGGCCGGTGAACGCCCATTTCACATCACCGGGCGTTCAGCAATCGAAATCGAACGCAGCATCTGTGCGAGCCTTCCCGCGGCGCCTTCGTCCCGGGCACCGGAGCCCGTTCGTAAGCGACTGCGCGGTGATCTGGACGCGATCGTGCTCCGCGCACTTGAGAAGGAGCCGGAACACCGATTCCCATCAGCGGAGGCGCTCGCCGACGATATCAAGCGGCACTTGGCCAACCTACCGCTTCGCTATCCTGGCAAGAGCCGTTGGTATGGAGCCGTCAAGTTCGCGCGACGACACCGCGCTCCGCTTGCCATTGCTTCCGGCTTCACCGTGCTCCTCCTCGCCGTGGGCACTCAGTACATGCTGGACATTCGCGTGGAGCGCGACCGCGCACGTCAGGGTGAGGCAACGGCGACGGAAAGTGCGGCGCTCCTGCGTCGCTTTTTTCAAGGGTGGAGTCCTGACGCCGCCAGCCGCAGCGAGGTGAGTGCGACGAGAATGCTCAGCGACGCAGGGCGTAGAGCGGAGGCGGAGTTGTCCAACGATCCGCGCACATTGGCGTCGATGCTGAGTATGCTGGGCGAGATGCAGGCCACGCTCGGCATGTCGCGCGTTGCGGACTCGATGCTTGGCCGGGCGCTCGCGATTCAGGAGCGACTTTCCGACCGCTCGCCGGAGTTGGCCGCGACGCTGGCGAGGCGAGGCAAGTGGTTTCTGGAGAGCGGGCGACACACGGAAGCGGAAGCACGACTTCGGCGCTCCCTGTCAATTCTGGTGTCAGTGAGGGACCCGGAGCGAACCGACATTCTGATGGTGCAGTTCGATCTGGCTTATGCGCTGATGTTGCAGAGCAAGTTCGTCGAATCGGAAGCGGTTCTTCGCAACGCGATCAGGAATTCGCCGTCGCCTGATGCTCCGCTGAGCACGGAGCTCGGCTCACTTCTGGGCTATGTGCTCTTTCATCAGGGCCGGTTAAACGACGCCGTTGCCATCCTTGGTCCCGTGCTGGATCGCCAGCGGAATCTCTTCGGCAAGGTACATCACTCGACGATGCGGTCGGCGCGCGCACTCGCGAGCGCGCTCCGTGACCAGGGAAAGCTCGACGAGGCGGAGGCACTCGGTCGTGAAGCACTGTATGCGGCACGCGCTTTATATGGCGCGGATCACGCGGAAGCGATGGCGGGTCTGGCTACACTGGCCATCGTGTTGGAGCGTCAGGGGGAATTTGTCGAGGCCGAGTTGTTGTCGCGCGAGGCAGCGCGTCAGTCGGAGCAGAGATATGGCGCGAACGCCACGACTGCGCTGCACATCCGCTCGCTCGCCACTATCCGCATGGCACTCGGTGAACACGCTGATGCGGAGCAGCGGTTGCGACGCGCACTCAGCATGCTTCGCGAGTCGTCTCCACAAGGTCACCCCGACGAAGGCGACATCCTCAATCGGTTGGCATACCTCGCGGAGCGGCGTCAGGCGCAGGATGCTGATTCGATCTACCGCGATGCCACCAGGTTCGAGGCGTCACGCAGTGCAAGCGGCCCGTGGTTTGTCACCGACGGTTACGAGTATCTCGGAGAAGCGGCGCGGCTCCGTGGTGATCGCGTGCTGGCACGGCGCATGTTTGAGCGCGCGGTGGGACTGTACAGCAGGCTGCTTCCTCTCGGGCATTCCTACAGGGTGATTGCGGAGAAGGGGTTGAAAGAGGTCTTGCCACCCGAGCTGTAGAGCACCACGGCGAGAAGCTCGCGGCCGACGGCGTCACCTTCGAGAGCCGTTGCCGGAACGTCGCGGGCATCGGGACCGGGCATCGACATCCGGGGTTCAACAGTTGCCGTTGGCTGCAGGCCGCACCAACTTGCCAGACAGCTTACTCGCGATGGATCACGTCAGACAGACTCGGCAGGGGGCAACATGACAAAGGACTTCGCACGCCGCGCTCGAACAACAATGATGCTCGGCATCGTACTCGTCGGATTGAGCGCGTGCTCACGGGCGATTCACATCAAAGACCTGCTGGATCGGCCGCAGGAGTACGACGGGAAGACGGTGCGCGTCCAAGGCAGGGTGACGCAGAGTGTGGGCGTGCTCGGAACGGGCGCGTACGAGATCGATGATGGAACAGGAAAGATCTACGTGATCGCCAAGGGTCAGGGTGTTCCGCGCCAAGGCGCGAAGACGAAAGCGGAGGGTCGCTTCGAATCGGTGTTCAGCATCCTCGGTCGTACGATGGCGGCCATCGTGCTGAGACCCTGAGCGGCTGGCGGCGCACTGAGATTTCGGCGCGCAGGCTGGCCCGCGAGAGTCGTGCGCCGTAGCATAGACGCATGACCCTCACGATTCGTTCTCCCCGCCCCGGCGCTCGCCGCATGGCCCGCCGCACGGCCCTCACGGCCGTGGCCGCGTTCTGCACCGCGCTTGCCCCAGCACTCGCCCAGCCTCGCCCGTCGTTCACGCTCGATCAGATCACGGCCTACCCGTTCCCGGCCGAGCTCACGGCGTCGGCGCGCGGCACACGCATCGCCTACACGCTCAACGAGCGCGGCAGCCGCAACCTGTGGGTCGCCGAGGGGCCGTCGTTCACGCCGCGCAAGCTCACGTCATGGGACGCCGACGACGGGCAAGAGATCGTGAGCGTCTCGCTCTCCGCCGACGGCAAGTGGGTGGCCTTCGCGCGTGGTGGTGATCACGGGTCCAACTTCGATGGGCTGCAGCCGGTGAATCCCGCCGGACTCCCCGGCGGCACGAAGCTGCAGGTGTGGGTGGTGCCGTTCGAAGGCGGAGCGCTGCGCGCTGTGGCCGACGGAGATGCGCCGGTGATCTCGCCGCGTGGCGACCGGCTCGTGTACGAGAAGGACGGCCAACTGTGGGTGGCGTCGCTCGACGGATCGGGAGCGCCACGCCGGTTGTTCACTGCACGCGGTGCCAACGCCAGCCCCGAATGGTCACCCGACGGGTCGCAGCTGGCGTTCGTCTCATCGCGCGGTGACCATGCCTTCGTGGGCGTGTACACCAACGACAGTACACCGCTGTTGTGGATCGCGCCGAGCACGTCGCGCGATGGGTCGCCGCGCTGGTCGCCCGACGGCGCACAACTCGCGCTTATCCGTCGCCCCGGCAGCGGCGGTGCGCCCGATTCGCTGCTAGGGCGCCCACATCAGCCGTGGGGCATCTGGGTGGCCGACGCTCGCACTGGGCAGGCGCGTCGGGTATGGCAAGCGCCGCCAACTGTTCGTGGCTCGTACGCGGGTGACGACGGGTTCGCGTGGGGCGCTCGCAACCGCATCGTGTATCCTTCGTACGAAGACGGCTGGCCGCATCTCTATTCGGTGGACGCGAAAGGAGGCACACCGTTGCTGCTCACGCCGGGCCGATTTCAGGTGGAGTCGGCGAGGCTCACGGGCGACGGGGCGTTTGTGTTGTATGCCGCCAACGCCGGGAGCGATGCCAACGATATCGACCGTCGCCATCTCTTCGTGGTGCCGGTAGACAAGGCAGCGTCACGTGCGCTCACAAGTGGCGCTGGACTCGAGTTCACGCCGGTTCCGCTCGGCGACGGCACATCGCTCGCGTATCTGTCCGCCACATCACAGCGGCCACCACTGCCGGCGGTGATGCCGCTGGCCGGTGGTGCGGGGAAACTGCTGGCGGAGGACCGTATCCCAACTGGGTTTCCCTCGGCACAGCTGGTGACGCCGCGGGCGGTGATCTTCAAGGCCGCCGACGGCACTGAGGTGCACGGACAACTGTTCGAACCCGCTGGTGGCGGCAGTAAGAAGCCGGCCGTGGTGTACGTGCACGGCGGGCCGCAGCGGCAGATGCTGCTAGGCTGGCATCCGATCGACTACTACGCGAACGGGTATGCCGTGAATCAGTATCTCGCGAGCCAGGGGTTCGTGGTGCTGTCGGTGAACTACCGGCTTGGCACGCACTATGGTTTCGACTTCCATCGGGCCGTGAACGCCGGTGCACAGGGCGCCGCGGAGTATCTCGATGTGAAGGCCGGCGGCGAGTGGCTCAAGACGCAGCCGAACGTGGATGCAAAGCGCATCGGCATTTACGGCGGTTCGTATGGTGGGTTTCTCACCGCACTCGCGCTGGGGCGCGATTCGGAGCTCTGGGCCGCGGGCGTGGACATCCACGGCGTGCACGACTTCACGCGGCCGGGCTCCGGCGCGGGGCGGGCCTTCGCCGCCGCGTCGAGTGCGGCGGGACGCATGGAGCCCATTCCGGACCTCGATGCCGCAATCAAACTGGCATGGCAGTCATCACCCGTGGCTGCGGTGCCCACGTGGCGGTCACCCGTGCTGCTCATTCACGGTGACGACGATCGCAACGTGCGCTTCTCCGAAACAGTGGACCTGGCGCGGCGGCTCGCGGCGAAGCGCGTCGAGTACGAGGAGCTCGTGATCCCCGACGACACGCATCACTTCATGCGGCACGCCAATCAGCGGCGTGTGAACGAGGCCGCGGCGGAGTATCTGCAGCGCAAGTTGATGCCGCGGGTGCCGTAGCTCGGCATGCAGTGGATTCTTCATACTGCGTACCGCGCGTGCATGAAGTCGGTTACGGCGTGCCTGCCAAACTGAAGCTCCCCATGGTGCCGATCGCGTAGAGCATGAATCCGGCAACAACGCCGCCGATGAGCGCCAACGTGCGTCCGGGTTTTGCACCCTGACGCTGCAGTTGACGCACGTCGGTTCGGGCGAACGCGACACGTTCGAGCGGGCCGTCAACAAATCCCGTCACACTGTCCCGGGAGACCCTTCCACCCGTAGCGATGGGATCACCGAGTCGGTCGGAATCTGGCGCACAGGATACTCGTTCCATCCAGTGCATGCGGACATCAGCACGATCAGCGTCGAGAGTCGGGCCTGGCGAATGCGCGTCGCGATCCCGGCGCGCATTCGCGATACAGGAGGATCAACACACATTGGTGTATCCGTTGAGAGGGTCTGGTGTGGTCTAGTATCAATACTGTCCAGTTAGCGCCAGAATGGTGCGCGTTCCGAGAAAACGGCCTGTCGACCGACCGCCGGCTGAAGGCGGTGGCGACCACGGTGGTGCAATGCATCGTTTTCTGTTGCACCACAAAGGACACGGAGTCCACGGAGGCGTGTGATGACATGCTGTGTACAGAAAAACAGGTCGTCGCCCGCGCCATCGGATGGCGTCTGCGCTCGATGCGTTTACCTCCGTGCCCTCCGTGTCCTTTGTGGTTCAATGCATAACGGTTTTGCGGAAGCTGAACAAGAAAGGACAAGATCAAACCGCATAACTGAACAGTATTGCGACTTGGTGGCGACTAGGTGGCGACTACGTGGCGAGTCGCACGACGTCGCCGCGGCGGATCTGCCCCGCGGCGGCGGCGTTGGTCGCGTTCATGCCAAACATGACGGTGCCGTTCTGCTTGCGATACGACGCCAGTGTACGCACGGGCTCCACTCCGCCACGCGCCGTCAGTGGATCGATCGTCAACATGACACACCGCGCACACGGCTCGCCAACCGCGATGAGGACATCGCCGATGTAGATGTCGCGCCACGCGTCCTCCTCGTGCGGGAGGGTGTGCGACAGCAACACATTCGGTCGAAAGCGCGACACCGACACGGGCTGTTCTCCTGCGGCCTCCAAACGCGCATTGAGCGCGTCGACACTGCTTTGGCCAAGGATGAGGAGCGGTGCGCCATCGGAGAACGCCACGCGGCGGTTTTCGACAGACAGCGAGCCGCTGTACTTTGCGCGCAGCGGCCGTTGTGCCGCGTCGGCCAATCGCACGATACGCGCCGGCTTGCTCAAGGCGGCCGTGATCCACTCGGCCGCGGCATCGCCGGCGTCGACCGCGGGCACCATGTCAGCCCAGATACTCACCTCGCGCGTTTGCGTAGACTCGGGAATCGCCAACGCGAGTGGGTCCATCGAGGGCGCCTGCAACGTGAGCGGACCGTCGACGTTCGTGCGAACGGCTCCCTTGTGTGATGCCGCGCTCATGATCGGACGCACGAGGCACAGGTGCGGCGTGTCGCGCGCCGTGATCTGCCGACCGTCAGAATCGACCACCAACCAGCGACGATCCCCTACCGCGCCGCGGTCGTCGAGCGCGAGGACATCCACCTCGATAGCCGCCGCGGATTTGAGTGGATGCACGAAGAGTCCGGCGACACATGCCTGCGTTGGTGCCGCGATGGGGTGGTGTTCGACGGGTTCGACGGGTTCGATGAGTGACATTTACTGATGGTCGTTTGTTGGAGCAATGCGAACGCCTGCGCGTTTACGCCTGGCGACGCCAATACCAGAACGCGGGCACGCCGAGTGCGAGGAGCGCCGCGCCGCGCGCGGCGTTCGCGGGATTGGAGATGATCGATCCTGCGACCACGTACAGAGCAGCCGCGACGAAGAGTATCGTGCTGAACGGATGAAACGGAACGCGCATGGTTGGTGCGAGGGTCCCGGCCAATGGACTTGCGGCACCGGTCTGCGCCTGCGCGCTGCGGGCATCGCGCGCGCGCAACACAAACAACGAGGCGGCGGTCGATCCAAAAAAGATCCAATCGGCGAACACGACGTAGTCCAACAGCTGACCATACGTGCCGGTTAGCAACAGCAGCAGCGCCACGATCCCCTGCCCGACCAGCGCGCCTACCGGTGTGCGCGTGCGTGGATGCAGTGCCGCCATCGACTGGAAAAACAGCCCATCGGCTGCCATCGCTTGATAGACGCGCGCCGACATCAGGATGACCATACTCAGGAACCCCACCGTCGACGTCACGATGCCCAGCGTGATCAACGTGCGACCGGCGGGGCCGAGATACACGAACATCGTGTCGGCCGCAGGCGCAGTGCTCGCCGCCAGTCCTTCCACGCCCAGCGCTCGCAAGTACGCCATGTTGACCAGCATGTACGTCGCCGCCACAATCAGCACGCCGATAATCAGCGCACGGGGCAGCGTGCGCGAGGGATCGACCAGCTCCTCGGCGACGGCGTTCGTTTGCTGCCACCCGCCGAATGAGAACAAGACGGGGACCAGCGCGGCGCCCATCGCGACGAGCGTCGCGATCGCACCAACCGGTGCGGAGAGCGGCATTCTCGGCGAGACGACGGCGGATACCGGCACGGGGTGCGATGGGGTGAGCAGAAAGGCCGCTCCAACCAAAATTGCAATTGCCGCGAGCTTCAGAATCGTCAGGATGTTGCCAGTTGTCGCTCCGACACGCACTCCCAGGGCGTTCAACAGTGTGAGCACGACGATGAACCCGATCGCCATGGGACGAACGGCGGACGGAGGCCACGAGAGCAGTGTGGCCGCGTACGTCGCGCCCGTCATGGCAACGGCGGCGATGGCACCGGTGGCCATGATCAGGAAGAGGGCCCACCCGTACAAGAACGCGGGCAGTGGCCCAAAGGCGTCGCGCAGATACACATAGGTGCCTCCCGCCTGCGGTCGGCGCGCGCCAAGCTCGGCATACACGAAACCGCCAATGATCGCGACGATGGCGCCAAGCCCCCAGGCCACCAACGTCAGCGCCGACGTGCCCACCCGTTGCGCGACCACCGCGGGAGAGAGAAAGATCCCTGACCCGATGATCCCTCCCACCACCAGCATCGTGCCTGAAAACGTGCCCAAGCGCGCATCGTATCCCACGGCGTCGCGCCGTGGTGTATTTGTCGGAGATGAAACCATGGACCCAAAGTGCACCGTATACATTTCTTCTGCTACCGCGGCACCCGGCCATTTTCTCTCAGGCCGCGCCCGGACTCCATTCTCTCTTGCCGTCACATGTCTATGCTCGTT
This sequence comes from Gemmatimonadaceae bacterium, assembly GCA_031421995.1. Lineage (GTDB taxonomy): Bacteria > Gemmatimonadota > Gemmatimonadetes > Gemmatimonadales > Gemmatimonadaceae > Gemmatimonas. The sequence continues at coordinate 2,183 of JANOPS010000385.1, read as the reverse complement.
CGGCGCCGTCTTGGCCTGCTGGCCAGCAGCTGGTGTTTCGCTCTGATGTCGTTGGGAGCGCAGTCTCCGAAGGCCTCCCGCATTCCGTTCGAGAAGCTGACGCTTCCGAACGGCCTCGAGGTCATTCTTCACGTAGACCGCTCCGTGCCGATTGTGACGGTCAACTCGTGGTACAAAGTCGGATCGGGCGACGAAAAGCCGGGGCGCACGGGCTTCGCGCATTTGTTTGAGCACGTGATGTTTATGGGCTCACAGCATGTGCCCGTCGGAAAATTCGACGAATGGCTGGAGGCCGCCGGCGCGAACAACAATGGCTCGACAACCACCGACCGCACCAACTATTACGAGACCGGACCGTCCAATGCCTTGCCGCTGATGCTGTGGCTGGATGCCGATCGGATGGGGTGGTTGCTTCCCACCATGGACAAGCCCAAGCTGGATTTACAGCGCGACGTGGTCAAAAACGAGCGACGTCAGAACACCGACAACGTACCCTATGGAAAGGCGTATGAAACGCTGCTCCCGATCATGTATCCGCCAGATCATCCATATTCGTGGAGTGTGATTGGCTCCATGGTGGATTTGAGCGCGGCGTCAGTCGGCAACGTGAGCGAGTTTTTTCGCAAGTACTACGCGCCCAATAACGCCAGCATCGCGATCGCGGGCGACTTCGACGCGGATTCCGCCAAGGCCTGGGTGCGCAAGTACTTCGGCATGATCCCACGCAACACCGATGCGCCGGTGCGCCCGACGGTCCCCGCGGCGCGATTGGTGAAGGATACGACCATTGTGCTTGAAGATCGTGTGCAACTCCCGCGGTTGTACTTCATGTGGCACGGGGTCAAGGCCTTCAGCGCGGACGAGCCGGCGCTTGATGCGCTCGCGGCCATCATTGCCGGAGGGAAGAGTTCGCGTCTCTACCGGACGATGGTGTACGAAAAGCAGATTGCGCAGGACGTGGGCATGAACAACAGCTCGGACAAATTGGATGGCGTACTTCTGCTGTCCAGCACAGCCAAACCCGGCGTTCATCCCCGACAGCTCGCCGTCGAGATCGATGCCGCCATTCGGGATGTCGCCGAGCGCGGCGTTACCGAGCGTGAGCTGACGCGCGTAAAGAACGGCGTGCGCGCCTCGCTGCTCGACGAGCTGTCCTCCGTGCTTGGGAAGGCCGATCGCTTGAACTACTACAACTACTACGTCGGTACGCCGGAGTACATCGATCAAGATCTCGCGCGCTACGAACGGCTCAGTATTGCCGACATCCAGCGCGTGGCGAAGCAGTACGTGAGCGGCCGGGCGCGCATCGCCCTGACCGTCGTTCCGGAAGGCAAGCAAGAGTTGGCATTGACCGCGGGAGGCGCCAAGTAATGCGTCATCACATCCGAAGTCTCCCGGTCGCGCTGTTCGTGTCGCTCGCCGGATCGCTCAGTGCACAGGTCCAACCGGCGTCAACGAGGCCGCCCACACTCAAGGCCCCGACACCACTCGTTGTACCGAGAATGATCGAGCGCACCCTGCCGAATGGGCTTCGACTGATCTTTGTCGAACAGCACGAGCTGCCCTTGGTCGACGTCAATCTCGTGGTTCGCACGGGTCCCGAGGCCGACCCCAAGGGCAAGGCGGGGTTGGCGACGCTCACCGCAAACATGTTGGACGAAGGCGCCGGTGCGTTGGACGCACTTGGCATCGCTGAACAGATCGGCTATCTGGCGATTCGGCTCAACAGCGGATCTGGATTTGAGCAATCATCGGTCAGTCTGCACACCACGCGGGCGACGCTCGATAGTGCGCTTGCGTTGATGGCCGATATCGTCCTGCGTCCAACGTTCCCACAGAAAGAGTTTGACCGCCTCAAGAACGACCGGCTCACCGCGCTCCTGCAGGAAGTGGATCGCGGCCCGGCCATTGCCGACCGCGCCTTCAACGCGATTGTCTTTGGCGAAGATCATCCCTACGGTCGCTCGGCCAGCGGCACGCGAGAGGATGCCGAAACGCTCACGCGCGAGGATGTACGGACATTCTGGAATACGTGGTACCGGCCCAACAACGCCACGCTGGTCATCGTCGGCGATTTGACGCTCGCCGATGCGTTGGTGAAGGTGACGGCGGCCTTCGCCTCGTGGACGACGGCGACGCTCCCCGTGATCCCAACGATGACGCCAGCGGCTGCCAGCCCGACG
>JANOPS010000384.1:0-9060 GCA_031421995.1 Gemmatimonadaceae bacterium | reverse complement strand
CGGCCCGCGTCGGGCTGGGCAGCAGGGCGGAGCGTAGGTCCGGAGTCGCGCTCCGGCAGGAAAGCGTTGCGAATGCACCCAAGACACCGATGACCACCCGAAGCCCCGGGCGGGGCTCTTCTGGCTGCGGAATCCGAATGCCCATCGCTTTGACCGCCGCCGTTCTAATCCATAGCCAAATCGCGAAGCGCCTGGTACGCCGAAATGTCCTTTCCGACCTGCTGCGCCTCGGGGAGCATGGCGAGCAGTGTCGATCCGGCCACTTGGAGCCATTCGGAGGCTCCGGTACGCCCATCTGGACGCACGAGACGGTGGGTCAGCCAGAACTTTTTATGGTCGTTGACGCTGGCTTGCTTCATGGGCTTGAGGCGGCGCACCGCGTCGGCCTCGCGGAAGCGCTGGACGAGGCCGTGGTCATTTGCATCGCCAATCACCACGCGCACGAGGTGCGTCCACGCGGCTCCTTTCATGCGGTCCTTGAGGAGTGCGCGCTGTTGGATACTGATCAACGGAATCAGCTCGCGCTCGCTCAGGGTGACCGCGCCACGATGCATCATCCGGAGCACGGCGGATTCTAGGGCACTCAAGAGCTCGCGAAGGTCACCGGCAAACACGCGCGCGAGGGTCAACACCGCCTCCAGATCGACGGGGGCAACGAAGGGAGCATCGGTGTGTCGAAGCGCTTGATAGCGGCGGGCCAACAGCGCCGCCACCTCCTCGGGCGCGAGCGCACGCAGGAAGAACGGCTCCTGCATGATGCCGGCAATCTGTCGAATCGGTGTCACGACATTATCAACAAAATCCGGCGTGCCGACAAAGAGCCAGTGCACTCGGTGCACGAGAAAGAGATCCCGAGCATCGCGCAACACGTTGGTCGCTTGGTTGGCGACATCTCGCGCCATGGTCTCGGCGTTATTCACGCTGATCAGGACGTCGGCGCCCGTCTCGGTCACCAATCGCGTGAGCGCCTCCTGGGCCAATGGCACCCACTGTCCACTGCTCAGGGTTGGCGGGAGATGTTGTACGTTCACGCCAGCTCCCAGCAGCTGCGGTGAGAAGAGCGTCGCCCCATCGACCAACCGTGTCACGCGTTCCCAGAACTCCTGTGTTGGCGCGACGGCCTTCTGTGCGGCGCGACCTACGCGAACGGCTGTAGTCGCGAGCCGTTTCGTGCCGCGCTGCTCGCTCGCTTGGGCCTCCGCATGATTGCGTCGGACATCGAGCGCGTGACGCAGCACCTCCAGACAGAAATCTTGCAGCGTCGCGGCCCCAGGAAGGTTCACCGGCTTCAGCTCGGGCACGCACCACGGCTCGCGCATGGGTTCACCGCGGCGCAGATCCGCGACAACGCGATTCATGAGCGTTGTTTTGCCGACGCCCGGATCCCCGACCATCACCACTCGCGTCTGGGTGTCATGCGTGAGACGGCTTAGCACCTGCGCCCGATCTTCGTCACGGCCAACGAAGAACGTCTCCAAGTCTGCCTGGGGGGCGTCTTGTTCGAGAGGTTCTTGAAAGAAAGGGCTTCGCGTCAGCCCGAATCGCGACCAGAAGGACATATAGGTACCGGTGAGAAGTTCACCTATAATACGTAGATATACCTATAACAGGCAAGTCAGCCTATCATAGGCTTTCGTCCTCGTGGCGCCGATATTACCTGCCGCGATTGCGAAAGCTCGGCTCGGTTAGAGAGCCCGCGTTGGACCGGATCGGGTGCCGGCCCACCTCGCACTCAGTCGGGGCGAATCTGCACGAGCTCGACATCGGTGTGCAGCGTCGTGTCCGGTGGGGTATTCGACGGGTACGTTGCCCGCCGGCTCAGCGCCGGCGGCACTACCAAGAGGCGCCGTTCACCGACGCGCATGCCCGTCACCTCTTCGTCGACGCCGGTGAGCACTTGATTGCTGCCAAGGAGAAACGAGATCGGTGCGCCGCCGCGACTCGTGTAAATCACGATGCCAGTGGGGAGCGTCGTCGTCTCATGAATGGTGACCCGCTGCCAAGGTCATGTGCGAGCCTTCGGCAGGCGGTGATAGGTCAGGGCTTCGGCAATGCAGAATGCTTCGGCTTCCAGTCCATCCGGATGCTGCTGCCCGACTTGTTTCGTGGGACGTACGCCGGCTCCCCCCACTTGAGGGACTCTTTAATCGCCACTCTGCGTCCATCACCTGTATTACCAAAACATGAGGCGCATTTGCGCGTCATGCAAGCGACGATGCGCGTCGTCGCGTCTATCATCGAGGCGTCGGTGATCGACCAGATCCTCGCGGATGGTCGTCCGCGTCAGGTTCCTGCGTACGCAGCAATCGTGTACCGTCAGGAGAGCTGGGATACAGGTCGTGATGACTGCGCGAGGTGGCGTGGCCTTCTGCAGTTGCTCCCAGAAAAATGCCGTGCAGTCGGAGTGGGACAGACAATAGATTTCGTCGGCCAAGTACAGCTCGATGGTCGTCCTGCAGCCAGGTATCGACCGCACCACGGTGCTGAAGGGTTGGTAGCCGATCCGACGGCCCTCCAGGCGCCAATAGCCAGCGGGCAGCGAGTCGATATGAGCGAGTCCGAGCGTATCGACACGCGCTTGGCGCAGCGCGTGCTTCGTCGTGTCGAAGGGCGCGTGAGTACGCATGACCGTGACGATTGATGGGGGCACGCTCTCGGTCGAAGGGGACACGACCGCAACCGACGTCGCGCGGCAGCCGCCGAGAGTGAAGAGGGAGAGAGCCATCAGACGCTGCTTCATCGGAAGGTTCGTACGAGGATGAAGCACACGTCGCGAAAGCGACCGCGCGTCATTGAAACACGCTGTGCGCGGGGACACATTCTAGTCTCGAATGCTTTGCGTACGAGACGCCGAGAGTCGGCGCGATCCCCGAGCTCTGCCCGTGCCTCCATGAGTGAACCCGTTCCATCGACACGGTACCAACTGCTCGCCGATCACCTCGGTACCGGGCTTACCCTGGGCTACCTCGCCCTCGTGGCGATCGGCATGTTCCACAGTGTCCTCGGCTATCGGCATTTCGGCATCAACATCCTGGACTATGCCGAAGCCAGCGACTTCTTGCTTGCGCCGTTTCGGGATCCCATGGTGATGGTGGTAACCGTCCTTCCCGCCGTCTTGGCGTGGGCGTATCTGCGAACGATTGATCGGTATTCTACGCGCACGAGGGAGCGGCGCCGTGCTGAAGGAAAAGTGCTCGCGTGGTGGGAGAGCAGCGAAGCCACGCTGGCGCGCACGAAGCCGTTGACGCCGTTCATCACGCTTGCGATGGCGATGTTCTGGGTCTTCATGAGCGCGAGTGCCTACCAACGGATTCTTGCCACTCGAGCGATGCGTGGCGAGGGACACAACGTCGTCGTCGAGCTGACCAACGGCACGCTTGATGGCGGTACCCCGCGTCGTCCGCTGGTGATGGTCGGAGCGACCAGTCGCTACTTCATTTTCTTTCGCACCGCAGACTGGCGCACGGAGGTCATGCCAACCGACAACGTCTTGCGGGTCGTTCCCGAAGGGGCGCTGCCGCAGACCAGCCTGTCGCGTCGTGAGCGCAGTTGGCAGCGGCTTGATGTTCGTCCATTGCCGCGAAGCGCGGCGGATACGACGACCGGGCGGTGAGTCGACGCTCGCACTGCAGCCCGCGCGCCAATCCTAGAATAGGCCGATCATGCGGCGCGAGCTGTGGAGGGCGTTCGACGACGGGCAGGGATTCTTCCTCCTCATGTCACGCGAGCTCAGCGGACGCACGCGGACGCCAAGCACACGCAGACCACCACGAGCCAATAGATCGTGGTGACCGCTCGGTACCACGGCAGCAAGCGCCGGCCCGGCGCCTCGTAATTTGCGGCGTTGACACGTGCTTTTGCCGCCGCCCGCGTGAACGCGATCGCTTCGCTCGGGTCCGGATGGTCGATCCGGTGGTGGACCATCGTGGACGAGAACACGATGCGCGCCATCCCGAAGAGGAACCACGTGGCGACAACGCCAAGTGTCAGGGAAGAGTCCATGTGGCAATCCAGGGATGCAGTCCTTGCGCGCCGCAGCGCGTCCAAACCAAGAGGGCACCGAGACGTTCGTCGCTCGCTGTCATCCGCGCAAGCCCTTACGCCGTTTGAAAGGTGCGTCTGTTGTTACGCCGAGTGATTTGAAGAATCACACCAGGAGATGCGCGGTGCGCCATCCTGAGATGGCGACGAACGGGGCCTAGAATGAACACGAGGGGGCGGTGCACAGTGGTATCGATCACAAACATGGCAAAGACCGTACGACGACTTGGGCGGAGACAGCACCGGGGAGCGCGCACGCAGCGGCCATGCGCCGTGCCGCCGCGAGAACAGAAGGTCGCCGGAATTTCATAGCTGCACACTACGCGCGGTCACGTGTCATCGCCTCCTTGCGTCATCGCCCAGTCGCTGCTGCCCGAACACGCTACTCCACCGTCGCGCGGGTGGATTCGCGTGGAAACAGGACGCCGATGTCCAAAAACCTCCGCGTGTGTCGCCACAAGGATTTGGGCAGTCTGCTCCAACCCATTCCACGGCGCCAAGCGCCAGAGAGGCCATCCGCCAGAGAGGCCATCCCATGATTCGCACGTTCGTGTCATTCGCAGTCGTACTCGCCAGCTCGGTCGCCACGGCGACGGCGCAGGAAGGGATCAAGTCACCTCGCGATGCCGCCGTCGTGGAACGAGGGGTTGCCCTGACCGCCAACATTGACGGCGCGCGGTGCACCATTCGCGCCGCGCTCCGGCGTGAGGGGACCACCAATCGTTTTCACGTCGAAGTCGACGGCGTGGGTGGAGGGTACTTCAAGTCGGACGGGACGTTGGATCCCGCTCAGTGCAAGCCCAACTGACGTCTTACGCCCGCGAACCCAGCGAGCTAGCCGATGTCGCTTGGCAGCCGCATCCCATCGTGAGCACGCGGAAGGGCTCGGATCATGCGCAGGGCAGCGCAGAGCAAACGACACCGCGCACGCGTGCATATGCTGGGCGAATGGACTACGGCGCGGCCCGTCGACGTGCAGCGTTTGCGAGGGCGAGGAGCCGCGCATACAGCGGATTGATCGTGTTCGCCCGCTGGATGACGGGGGCGTCTCGAATCTGGCGCGAAGGTACACTATATGTCGCGGTCAACACGATACTGGTGCCGGGTGCCGGCAACGCGACGGGAATGAACTGGGCGCGGACGATCAGCACTGTGTCGCCGCCAACCACGCGCGCCTCCGTGCGCACGTCGTGCGTGGACAGGTCAGCGACGATGTAGCCCTCCGCGCGCAGGACCATTGCTACCGAGTCGACGGCCTCATCTACCGGTCGTGCGAGCGTCCACGTCACCCCGTCATTCGTGCTCGCGCCATACTGGGCGCCAGCGCCAACGGGCAGATACGAGCGCGCACTACGCCCGTGCGCACAACCGGCGGTGAGGCTCGCGCTGATCACGAGCATCAACAGTGGCCAACCAACAGTCGGACGGCTTTGCGTCATCGAAGCACACCTTGACATCATCTCCGCCTGGTTGAGGACTAATCAGCGTGCTGCGAACGGATGAAATAGAGCGAGCGAAGCGATCGCGCAAGCGCCCGCTCGTCACCTGTAACGCGCCGTCATCACAACGGCGTGGGCATGAAGACATGACCCTCGTGCCGGCCGAGCGGCGCTTTTGAGTGGAACGATAGGATTGAGCTTCTCGGACTTGGTCATGAGCGCACGACCGATTTGCTGCGGGCGTACCAAACTCCGCGTAGCGCCTCCTCTGGGTCAGCACATCGTCGACGCAGAATCATGCTGTTGAATGCCGAGCGCGGCGCTCTGAAGCAGCGCCCCGCGCATTCAGCAGCGCGCTGCCTGCGCGTTTGGTTAGGACGCTGCCCAAGATCCTGACATCACTTTTGTTCGGTTGTGCCGCGAGCCTCCGGGCGACGAGCACCGAGCCCGCCGCATCCGGCGCGCTGCCGTGACGACTCATCGTAGGGCAGGCCAATCGCGACGACGGCGTCACCGGTCGCCTGAAGCGCGACGTGCACGGGGAAGTAGCACGGGTGCAAAAATACGACTTCTACCGCTCCACTTGGAACTTCCGGTAGCACAAAGCGACCGTCGGTGTTGGTTGACACGCCGATCCCCTCACCGCGAATCAACACCTGCACAGACGCGATCGGCGTGACACCCCCGACCTGCAGCACCTGCCCCGAGATGCCGCGCGTCGCCTTAGGCCGCGCCGCGCCAGCCCGTGGAGGTGCGGCAGCGATGAGGACGGCGATCACGAGCAGGAAACGCATCGGTAGAGGCCAGCGCGTCATTGGTTTTCCGGACAAGTGATTGTTTGCGCGTATCCAAAATCTTCACGCTTCAGCTCAGCTGGAAGGCATCAGACAAACAGCGCGCTTCCGCAGCGCCTGTCTGCTGCAGCGCACGCTATGCGGCAGGCGCAACTAGCTCGACGCCGAGCCAGCCGGAAGCGCCTCACGAAGACTGACGGCGGTGCGATCAAGCGCTTCACGTGCAGGACGACGCGTGTGATACTCCGGCGAGAAGCGCAGCCCAAACCCATCCCCGAGAAATCGTGGGAACACGTGGAGGTGGACGTGGAAGACCTCCTGCATCGCTGCCTCGCCGTCCGCCAAGAACAGGTTGACGCCCTCGCACCGCACACCGCTCGCCCGAATCGCGGCAGCCACGCGCTGTCCGGCGCGCATGACGGCTGCCGCCGTGTCGGCATCGATATCCGCGAGGAAGGCGGCGTGCCGAATCGGAATCACGAGAACGTGCCCGGGATTCACCGGTTGAATATCCATGAACGCAGCGACGTGATCATCCCGGTACACGAAACTGCCAGGTGTGCCACCCGCGAGCATGCGGCAGAAGATGCAGTCAGTCATGGATGGTGGGGAGCTGTGCTGACGTATCACGCGGGCTTCTGCTGCGGACACAACAATAAAATGCGGCCACGCGGCGGCCGGTACAATAGCGTGGCCGTCGGCAGTACCCATCGTTATCCAGCGGCGGGCGGAAGGAAGAGCGCGGCGATCACGCCCAGTCCTCCGGCAATGGAGGCGATGCCGATAAGCGGCATATGTTTTGTCGCTTGCGGCACGGACCACGCCGCGAAGCGCTGATGTAGCCGCCACGGCACGAGGGCGAGTAAGATGGAGGTGGCGATGAGGACCCAGCCGAACGCGAGGAAGGCAGCGCTGACGGCCATGCGAGGTGCAGTGAGCACGAGCGCACTCCCAGTGAGCACGCGCAACGATAGCTCGGTGATATGCAGGGGCAGCGTGGTCGCGTGGCCGCCGAGGAATCGCTTGGCGGTTTCCGGACGCACGAGCGAGCCGATGCCGAGCACGAGTAAATAGATGCCGGCGGCGACCACGAGTACTCGGCTACCCATCGTGATCAAGGGATGCATTCGGTTGACGGTGGCTCTGCCTCGTCCGGATAACGCCAGAGTTAGACGCCAACTTGGCGCATCGGCCTCGGGGAGTGGCACTCTTCTTGTCCAAGAAATTGCTCAATGCAGGATCGGCTACTGCGTGAAACGCAGCGTGTTGCCGTCTGGGTCTTCAACGTAGAACTCGCGGGTACCCCAAGTTTGGTCGATCGGGCCTTCGTGCACATGCCCCGGCGCGTCCGGATTCCCCGGGGTCCGAAGTCCCCGCGCCCGAAAGGCCCGAAACAGAGCATCGACGTCGTCTGTCGAAATGGCGACCACGGCCCCGAAGACTCCATCGCCGCCGTGGCTGGAAAGGAACAACTGGCCGCCATCGCGAGCGAGAACGCTGAACGATGGGTCGCTGAGTTCATCGTCCCCATCCACGCGCTCAAAATCGAGTACGTCGGTGTAGAACGCGAGCGATCGCCGCATGCTTCTGCAGCGGAGCGTTGGAATGATCGCCATGTCGTCTCCTGCCTTCGCGTTCGTGTTGTTGGCGTCTAACGCGTATTCGCTTGTCAACATAGCGCGCTTAGCTGCGCGCTATGTCGCAACATCCAAACGTTGGCCCTTCGCTGCCAACCGCGCAAGCCTTCACACCGCTTCACCTTCTGCGCCCGGCACTGACCACCGCGCGCTATGTCGGTCAACATAGCGCGCAGCGCGCCAGCTCCAATCGCCCAACACGCACACCGCCGGCATCACGCACACCGCGCGCAACCCCCTCAGCTCGTCGCCCCCACCAACCCCCGCCGGCTCGCCAACACATGGTCGCGCGTTACCACCGTATCACCAAGCTCCCGCGCATCCTTCTCCGCCAAATCGCGCAACCGCTTCGCCGCCGAGATGCGAATCAACACGGGATACTGATCCACCGATTCGTCGAGCGCACTCTTGGCGTCGTCGTCCCACGGCAGCTCTTTGTGCAACCGCGACGGCGTGGCGTCGATCTTGTCCATCTCCGTGCCCAACGGTAGGATGTGAAACAACATATCGAACAGCGCGTTGCACACTTCCTGAATGATGTACGTCGCGCCGGAATAGCCCATGAACGGCGTACCCAAATGCCGACGGATAATCGCCCCCGGAAAACTCGACGGGATATACATCGAGCGCGCACCAACCTCGGCCAAATACATGCGCTCGTTGTAGCTACCAAACATGATCAGCGGCGGCGTGGCTTTGATCGCGGCGCGCACAGCTTCGTTATCCGGCTTCACGCCCGGCCTGCGTGAAAACGCGAACGCGCAGGGCAGGCCCATCTCCGTTTCCAGGAAATGCCGCACACCGCGCGCGTACGTTTCGTTCGCCACAATCGCAAAACTCGCCGTACCGAAAAAGTCCTGCGTCACGCTGCGCCACAAATCCCACAACGGCTTAATCGTGGTGTGCTTCTCCTTATCAATAAACGGCTCGGGGTCGATCCCCAGCATCTCGCCCAACGTACGCAAGAACTTCGTGGTGCTGTGGAGGCCGATGGGCGCCTGCAAATACGGACGGTCCAGCGCCTCGCACAACATGCGACCAAACTCGCGATACATGCACACGTTCACATCGGCATCAACCAACCGCGGCACTTCCTCAAGATGACTGCCAAGCGGGAACACCATGTTCACCTCGGCGCCAATCCCCTCG
>JANOPS010000383.1:0-2095 GCA_031421995.1 Gemmatimonadaceae bacterium | reverse complement strand
TTCATCGACGATGATCGCGGACCGGTCGAGATCGGCCGCAGCGTGTCGTGGCCATGTACCGGGTGCGTTGTCGATGGCTGGCAAGACCACACCTGATGCGCGTGCACGCGCCAGCGCGTCGCAACGGCGGTCTGCTGTCGCCCCGGCATTCCGACTGGTGTCAACCGACGTTGTCTGGCGAACATTGAAGGGCTGGTTGACCCCCACGAACGCGTTGTCCACGATCTGGTAGTCGCGACTCTTGGTATCGCGATGCTTGGGATACCCCCAGTCGCTGGGCTCGATCGGATTGGCCCACAGGCTGACGCCGATACTGTCACCCTTCGCGCCATCGAACCGATTGTGCAGAATCTGATTGTCCTGGCCATGCTCGATAGCAACGCCGATGCGATTGCGAATGAAACAGTTGCCCACGATCCGGGAACTGTAACTGTACCCGCCCCACAACCCGTGATCGCTGCCCTCAATCCGGTTGCCGATGAACTGGTTGCGACTGAAGGTCGCTTCCATCCCGTTGGTGGGCGCGAAGCTGAAGTCATTGGCGAAGAACATATTGTCGTTCACGCCGCCAACGCCGGTGTCCATCGTGGTTTGGCCGGCCCAGATGAACAGTCCGTCGCCGCCATGCGTGACGGAGTTGAATGCCACCACGTTGCGCAGGCACTGCTCAAACATCAGGATGCCCGCCGAATCCTGCCCTCGGCGATAGAACCCGTGACTGTACCCACGCACATTGTAGTCGACGCGATTGTTGACGATGGTATTGGCGCTCGCCCGATACATGCCGATGCCGAGTCCGGAGTTGTACGAGAACGTGTTGTCGCGGATGTCCAGCGAATCGCTGCGCACCAGCATCAGCCCGTTCATACCCTGCTCGACGCGATTCCCCGTGATGGTGCCCGCTCGTACGTCCGCCAGGTAGATCCCTGCTCCAAAGCGCAGCCACTCGTCTTTGTCGTTCTTGTGGTACGATAGCCAATCGGCAAGACTCTCGTGCTCCACGAGGCTGAAAAGGCGCGGCTTCCAGTTGTGCGAGAAGTCATTGCTGTCGAGCACCAGCCGCTGCGTGCCGCGCGCCATCAGTGCGATGTGGTATCCGCGCGCTACGGCCCCAACGATGCGCACGTTGCGACCGCCGTCGATCCGTATCGCAACGCCTTGGGCCTGGTCTGGATCGCGGCTACGCGGCGTGCCAATCAGCGTCACGCCGCGCATGTCGAGCGTGATATTGTCGCCGCGTACGGTGATGATCGCGCTGTCGAGCGACCGTGAAGCCGGCAACGCATAGGTGCCCGGTGTGAGGCGCATCGACCGCGTGATGACGAGCCCGGCGCGGGGCACGACCGTTGGCGATTGCTGCGCGCGGCCTACGGTCGCTGAGATACCGGCCGTCGCGCACCACAGCGCAGCAGCACGCACTGCTCGCCGTCCAACAGCGCCGATGCGCGTGATCAGAGCCATCGGCGCACCCGCTTGGAATACGCACGAAATTCGTCTGGGAAACGCTCCGTAAGATGTCGCTCCTCTCGCCGAATCACCACGGCATACAACGCGAGCAGGACCAAGGGCAGCATGACCAAGCCCCACACAATGCCGGTCATCACCACGCCACCCAGATACGCCGTAGTCATGCCGACGTACATGGGATTGCGCGTGTACTGGTAGATGCCGTGGGTGACCAAATTCCGCGCCGGTCGATTGGGGTACACCGCCACCTTGGCGCGGCGAAAGGTGAAGACGCCAGTGATCGCCAGTGCGACGCCGGTCGCCACCAGCAACAGCCCGACCGCCACGCTCGCGCCGCTCATCGACCACGGGAACGCGAGCGGCCAGACGCGCGAGGCCACCACGCCAAGCGCAAACCCGCCGACAAACAGGAGTGGCGGAGGAAATGGCACGGCCGGACCCAGGTCGGGCTTGTCGCTCGCGGGCGTGGTACTGGCATGATTGGCTTTTTCGCCTGACGTCATGGCTCAGAATGAGAGAAGATCACCCTCAATTCTGGGCGGCGTGTCTCGGCACGGCAACAGATTGGCGTCACCCCTCTCCAAGTCCGCGCGTTCGCGGTAAGGTTTCCGCCATGGACCGACGCGAT
>JANOPS010000382.1:0-2151 GCA_031421995.1 Gemmatimonadaceae bacterium | reverse complement strand
GCGACAGCTGGGTACTCTGCGTGCATCCTGACGCGCATGGGACGCGTTTCCGTCTGTGACGGTAACACGCGTGGCGTATTGCGCATGCCCGTGATGGCCTGTGCTCGGCGCGTAACGGAAGGGCCGCGTGGCGCGCCCATTTTGGGTCCGAAAGTGTGGGCCGCACGCGGCAATGAGCACGACGTGTGGCGTGCACTCATCGCGTCGACGGAATCCGCGCGACGTCGACCAGCAGTCCTCGCAGCGTGCGCGTAATGCTCGTTGGCACCCCTGCCTGTCGGCGGCCGCCTAGACACTCTGCCAGAAACGTTTCGGTCGCGCGGTGTACGGCCAGCGCCGTTTCCGCTTCACCGAAGCTGTGCCCCTCCGTGCCGGCCAGCAGGTACGTGACGGGAATGCCACGCCGGTGAAGAGCCAGAGCCATCTGATTGGATTGCGTAGTGGTCACGCGAGGATCATTGGCGCCCTGAAATATCAGGAGCGGTGCGATCGCCGAGTCGGCGCGAAGGAGCGGTGAGCGGCGCAGAAGGTCGGCGCGGCTCGCCGAGTCACGAGGGTCTCCGACGAACGGATACCAATTGCGCGGCAAGAACGGTTGCCATGACGGCGGGAACGATTCCATCAACGTCACCAGATTGCTGGGGCCCGCGTAGTCCACCGCGCAGACGAACTCACGCGGGGTGAATGTGAGCCCAACAAGCGCAGCATACCCGCCGTACGACCCGCCCATGATCGCCACGCGCTGTGCATCGGCGATGCCCGCGTTGACGGCCCATTGCACACCGTCGTGCAGATCGGACTGCATACGTCCCGCGAACTCGTGCTGCGCGGCGCGCGCGAACGCTTTGCCGAAACCGGTTGACCCGCGATAGTTCACTTGCAGGACGGCGTAGCCGCGATTGGCCAGCATTTGCACAGTGCTCTGGTATTCCCATGTATCGCGCGACCACGGTCCGCCATGCACCAGCACGACCAGCGGCACGCGTGCCGTCGCGCGTCCGCGTCCGTGACCTAGCGGCTCGGTGATGTAGCCGGTCAGCATCAGTCCGTCGCGCGCCGCAAAAGTGATCGACCGCATGGGCGCTAGTCGGTACGCGTCAAGCGCTGGTCGGACCCGATGCAACAAGCGCACGGTACCCGTCGGACTGTGCACCAACCACGTCCGCATGGAGCGATGGGGCGCTGACTGTGTGAACACCCACGTGCGCCCATCGCGACTGACGCTTGTCGGCAGCAGTGTTCCACTACCGCTGTGTGCACGCACCAGCGCGAGCGCACGATGCGCACCCGCGGTCTGCGGATAGACCCGCATCGTATCCGTCTGGAAGGCGGAAAAGAGCAACCCATCATCGGGTCCGCCGAAGACGGGTGTTTCGATATCTGCGCCAGACAGCGGGTCCGTCTGTACGACCTGTTCCGATCCGCTCGCAAGATCGACGAGCACTAGTCGCGACAGATCACCTTCCGCATTGCTCACCATATAGAGCCGAGTGCCGTTGACGCTGAAGCGCAGCGGGGCGATACGATCCTCGACGGCATACTGTCGGACCAGGCGCCAAGGGTCACGCTCTGTGTCACGGGCATGAAGGGCGTACCGTCCCAACGAGTCGAGCGAGTATGCCGCTCGGACCAACCCGCGACCGTCGGCGACGTAACCCAAGAACGTTCCGGGATTCTGTGCTGCCAGATCGAGCGCGCCGGTCACGAGGTTGAGGCGATACGCATCGGCAAGTCGCGGATCGCGCTGATTGAGGGTGACGATCGCCACATCAGGCGCCTCGTTCGGCAGCGAGACCACCTCCACTTCCACTCCCGAGAACGGTGTCAAGTCCCGCGCCGACACTCGGCCATCGACGCGTTGCACGAACAGGTGAAACTGCTCGTTGCCGCCACGATCCTGCAGATACAGCAGGCGCGTCCCGTCAACACTCCACCAGAAAGTCGCAATGGACCGCACGGAGTCTGCCGTGACTCGGCGGGTACGGCCGCCGGTCACCTCGCGGACATGGATGTTGAGACGGCCGCGCCACGGGGCGAGCCACGCCACCGTTGTACCGTTGGGCGAAACCACGTCGTCGGTCGCCGTCGGAGCGCTGAACAGCGCGCTGAGCGGAATGATGGGCGTTACGGGGCGGCTCGCCGTAATTCTCT
>JANOPS010000381.1:0-12697 GCA_031421995.1 Gemmatimonadaceae bacterium | reverse complement strand
AACGACGGCTGATGCCGTGCGACCGGAGACCGTCGTCGTGTTTCGCTCGGAGCACGACGCGCAAACGGGACTGCAGGTGCCGGTGGTGATTTCGCGTGCCGAATCGTTGGCCATCGCGGCGGCCGTTCGCGCGCGCATGATTGAGACAGTGAAGAATCCGGTCAGCACCAACGCTGCGGCGCCATCGCCGAAGGCCACGGAGCTTGAGTCGCCGAGTGCAGCACGAGCAATGACCGGCAACGCGACGGGTGTCCTCATCGCCCCGGCGTCCGCACCCGCGCCCAACTCCGGCGCTGGAGGCGCAGCGACTTCCATGCGCATCGTGCTCAGCGCCGATGGGCAAACGGTTACGATGGATCGCGCGGCGCTGCTGGCCGAAGTCGGAAAGATTTTCGCGGACTCCGTCGCACGGGCATTCGGGCGCATCGACACCGCGATGGCGCGAGCCGCACGCGTCTACCAGTTTGAAATGCCGAAGCCCACCGGCCGAGCCGTGACGCCGTTGCTCGCGCCACCCAGTGATGGGCGTACGCGCGTGGTGGTGACGAACTTTACGAACAGCACCAGCAAGCGCGAGAATTTTCAGGTGGGCGCCGAGATCGCGCGTGCCTTGCGCGAGGCGCTCCCTCGCGACACGTATGACGTGGTGGACGATGAAACCACCAATCGCGCCTCCCGCGCGCTCGGCGATCCGTCGTCGATTGGATTTGGACTGCGCGCAGATTTCATCGTGACGGGCTTTCTGTCCCAGCGCGGCGACTCGCTCATGATCGTGACGTTGTTCAACGATGTGCGCGACGGGCGATACTCGCGTGTGGCCTCGGCGATGACCGCCGCTGGCGAGCAGCGCAAGGCGTTCGATGCGCAGTCGCGCCAAGTCTCAGCGTGGCTTGATACGGCCCGAGTAATGCGGAACCGACGGCCCACGAACGTGGGCCGCTCCGGGAGTTCGGGGCGCGGCGAGCCGCCCTTCCCGTTTCGTGAGCGCCCTGAGCTCGACCTGCCGCCGCCGAAGCGACCGCCCGGCTGAACACCGACGTGGTGCCGAGCGACGGCGTGATGGCGGCCGTGCCTGGTGATACCGCCGTCACGTTGCCATTCCCCACGGTCGCGATGACGGTGGACGCCAGAGCAATCCGCAATCGTCGGTCACGATGTGCTGTGCCGGCGCCGAGGTCGACCTGGTCCTTCAGGGCGCCTTTGGGACGGTTGCGGTCGAAATGAAGCACAATATCAGATATACGAAGCCGCGACCTTCGCGCGATGCGTGATTTCCTGGGCGAGCACAAGGCTCGGCTCGGTGTGGTGATCAATACCGACATCCGTCCACGACTGTATGATGATCGGATCGTCGGCATCCCCCTCAACTGGCTGTGAACATGCTTCAACGATTCCTGCTCGCGACCGCAACCCTGAGCACCGTCGCGACCGCTGGGAGCACACAGGCGCAGCCGGTCCGCGAGCAGCGTGCCGCCGCCGCTCGCCGCGTTGAGGATCGCGGTCGTGCTGCTGTCACGCTCGACAACCGCATCGACGTTGTGACACCACTCGCGCCGGAGCTGGCCGCGTTCGGCGCACACACCGTCGGCGTGCGCACCATCACGGTCACCGACCGCAATCGCCCCGACATCGTGCGCACCAAGCCGGGCGAAGCGCCGAACGGCAAGGAGGCGGTGTGGGCCATCGATCGCGCGGGCAACGCGCAACCGACTCACACCTACTGGAAGAGGTTCAAGCGTGGGACGGCCGCTGGATTGATGCTGGAGCAACAGTCCGCCAGTCGAAGGCCGTAGCGGCACAGCTCACTCGGTGTGCTGCTCTCGTCGTGGCCCAAACAGCTCGTCGGCCGGTACGACCAACGAAGGCAGCGCGGCATCGGGAGCCCAGGTGATTCCATCGCGGTGGGCCTCGGGGAACTCCGACGAGCGTGTCCACCGCTCGATCGTTCGACGTGGAGCGTCGATCGTCCACACCTCGGCGACGCCATGCGCCAGATAGGCCGGACGCTTCCGATGCCGGTCTCGACGTGTTGTCGATCGGCTGAGGATCTCCACCACCAGCAGCGGCGACGGCATCTCCCTCCACGACAGGTCGGCTGACTCCGGTGCCGCGTACACCGCCAGGTCCGGCTCCATCCACGTGGTTTCGCTCACGTACACGCCGCCTGGCGCCAGTACCGTCCAGCCGGTGTGCGCACGACACCACAACACCGTCAGCACCGATAACCGCATCGCGATCCGCTGATGCGCCGTTGACGGGAGCGGTGTCACCAGCAGCTCACCGTGCAGGATTTCGTATCGGTTCCCGTCGTCGGGCAACCGCTCGAGATCAGCCACGGTCCACAGCCGGCGATGAGAACTCGGGCGCGGGAACAGCCGCGTATCTGGCATAGCCATACGGTCAGCTCGGCGAGGGGGTGAGCGCAAGGGGCGAACATCCGCCGAGGATAGCACGAGCCTCCGGGTGTTCCATCACCGAACCGTTGCAGCGAGTACCGCCAGCGCGCACCGGCCACCCGATGCTCGTTACGCGTAATATTCGCGCAATCGCGCGCAGATCTGGCCGGACACGCATATTCCCGGCTCATACCATCCGGTGGACGCAGCGCCCCGCGCGGTTTCCCCATGGCGTCGGCACCACAGCGGAGCAGTCCCTGCCCCGAGGCGGGCCCTGCATGGAGCGTCTGAATG
Organism: Gemmatimonadaceae bacterium; assembly: GCA_031421995.1. Classification (GTDB taxonomy): domain Bacteria; phylum Gemmatimonadota; class Gemmatimonadetes; order Gemmatimonadales; family Gemmatimonadaceae; genus Gemmatimonas. The sequence goes on along the minus strand of JANOPS010000381.1, from coordinate 10,007 downwards.
ACTCGTACGATAACGATCGCGGCCGTGCAAGCCTGCCCGGTCTACATGGATCGGGAGGCAACAATCGCCAAAGCCTGCCGGCTGATTGCGGAGGTCGGTGCTGCCGGCGGCGACCTCGCGGTCTTCCCTGAAGCGTTCGTGCCGGGGTATCCGCTCTGGGTCTGGCACATCCCCGCCGGTCACACGCACCCATTGCGCGAAGTGTACGCGGAATTCGTGGCGAACGCGGTGACGGTGCCAAGTCGCGCGACCGACCAACTCTGCAAGGCCGCCAAGGAGGCCGGTGTTGCGGTCGCCATTGGCATCAACGAGCTTAACGCCGAGGGCAGCGGAACGTCGATCTACAACACGCTGCTGTATATCGCGCCGAATGGAGACATCCTGGGCAAGCATCGCAAGGTGATGCCGACCGGCGGCGAGCGGCTCGTGTGGGCGATGGGCGATGGCAGTGATCTGGAGGTGTACGACCTGCCCTTCGGCCGAGTGGGCGGCCTGCTGTGCTGGGAGAACTACATGCCGCTCGCGCGGTATGCGATGTCGGCCTGGGGCACGGAGATCTTTGTGGCGCCCACGTGGGACCGTGGTGAGCCATGGCTTTCGACCATGCGTCACGTTGCGAAGGAAGGCCGATGTTTTGTGGTCAGCTGCTGCACGCCGATGCACAAGAACGACATTCCCGATCGACTCGCCTTCAAGGAGAAGTACCTCGGTGCCGTCGAGGGATGGATAAACACCGGCGAGAGCGTGATTGTCGATCCGGATGGCAAGATCGTGGCGGGCCCCGCACGCGATGGAGAGACCATTCTCTATGCGGAGCTGGATCGAGCGAAGATCACCGGACCCCGGTGGCAACTCGACATTGCCGGCCACTATGCACGACCCGATATCTTTGAATTGATCGTACACCGCAAGCCGAAGCCGTTGCTCACGGTCGCGGTCGATCTAGCTGAGCGCGACTGACGGCGGGCCGAGCGACGTCAACCACCACCTTCATCCAAGATTACACCGATGCGCTTGCAACTTGCTCTCGTCGCACTGCTGATTCCATGCGCGCCCGCTCTGGCCCAATTGCCGGCGCCCGATGCGGCGGGCGTGTCGGCTGGGCACATGCATCTGATGGTACGCGACCCGGCCGCTCACACGAAGGTCTGGGTGGACGTCCTCGGTGCGCAGGTGGTGAAGAGTGGTACGCTGGAGCTTCTCAAGTTGCCGGGCATCTTTCTGGTCCTGGGAACGGCAGAGCGCGCCGATGGTTCGGATCGACACTCGACCATTTCGCCTTTCGCGTGAAGGACCTCGCCGGCACGAGTGCCAAGCTCAAGGCGGCGGGCATTCCGCTCACGCGTGACGACAGCTTGGAAGCACTTCGGTGCGGCCACACCGACCGCGACGAATGCGAACGCCATGGGTGTGCCGGGCATGTCATTCAGCTTTCGCAAGACCGACGCGCCGCAGGCCGCCACGAAGGGCCGGTCACTCGATCACATCGGCTTCGAGGTGAAAAATCTGGAGGCGTTCTGCAAGAAGCTTGCGGCCGATGGCGTCGTCTTCGAAATCCCGTTCCGGGATGTACCGGCGATCGGGCTCAACATCGCGTTCCTGATTGATCCCGCGGGTACGAGGATCGAGTTGGCCGAAGGGCTGGCCGCGCGCTGAGCGCGTTTCTGTACCACAGGGAAGGTCATCACATGTCACGCGTTGAAGTCGTGCCTGGCCGACGACATCGACCGCGACATCGCCGGCAAGACCGACTTCCTTCTCGCGATCCTGCGGCAGATCGGTTCTCCGATGACGAACTCGCCGTGATCCGTGGTACCCACGAGTGTCCGCGTGATCAAGCGTGAGAAAGAGGTAGTCCTCCAAAGCCATCTCCGTGGACTCCACGTTTTACGAAGCGTTTGATCTATTCGGCATGGTGGAGAGTCCGCCGGCAACCTGGCGCAATCGGCGCAGTATCATGACACGGCGATTCGCCTGGGCGGCGACTACTGGGTTCGACAGTTTTCGAAGTGGTGTTGCACATGGCGAAACACGATACGGTGAGCGCGAAGCGCGTGCTCGCCAGCCTGGAGAAGGACGCGCGTCTCGCGCAGCGCGGCTTCATGGCCTATCACATCGGGCTCAAAGACTCGGCGTACACGCTGTTGGAGCGGGCAGTGGTGGCGCGGGACCCCGTGCTCTGGGTCATGACCGGTGTCCCGTATTTTGATGCCATTCGTCGCGAGGCGCGGTTTCAATCGGTGCTGAAGCGGATCGGCCTCGGGACGGGCGGATAGCGCGCCGGCCGGACCAGCAGGCGCGCGATCAACTCGCGCGGCTGGAGGACCGCGCCCGTGTTTAGTTCGTCGAGCGCGTCATCGAGCGCGTCATCGAGCGCGTCATCGAGCGCGTCATCGAGCGCGTCATCGAGCGCGTCATGCCTGCCTGACTACTTTTGCCGCACCATCTTGATGATCGCAAGAATCAGGAAGACCGCCAGCAGCGCTCCGAGCCACGGCCAGAGACCATACCCACCCATCGTGCCAGTCATCTGGCCGTCCATGCCGTTCTGCATTGTTTTCTCCGTGAGTAGCGAGGGCACCGCCGACCGGGCGAGGGAGTCCCGTCTGATCCAACGACATCGCCAGAGCGCGACCCACACTGCCGGTCACGCGCGGCGCGGCCTCGCAACAGTAACATCGCCCTGTGCGCACACGTGATGCTATCGCACAATCGGTTGATGGCGCCGGTTGTCCGAGACTCCGAGCCGTTCGGGTAACGGCCGCACCGCAGATGCGCCGGGCGGAACAATGCCCAAGGCAACAGGCGCGCGTTCATTCCCGTCGAATCCCGCCGAACTGACGCCGGCGATCTCAGGCTGGCAACCCGCGTCAACCAACGCTGGTCCACCACTGTCTCCGGGTCCCGGAGCGCCCTCAAGCGGCGTGCCCTTCGGCGACGCGTCAAAGCTCAGGTAGATCCACGCAGCATCGACACTGTCAATCTGCGTGGTGGCAGCACGGCGCTGTCCAGCGTCAATGCGCTCACGCGATGCGCCACCCCCCGAGCCGCCGTGGCCAACCAACGTCGCGACCTTGCCGCGCTCGTCGTGGCGTGGCGGCCGACGACCATCGGGCCTCCGACGTGCGGGTCGACACGATCATGCAATCCGCATCGGCCTGCTGTGACGCCGATGAACCGGTGGAAGAAGCTCACCGGAAACTTCACGACTATCGCGCGACGAGCCTTCCCGTCGTGGATAAGACGGTTTGTTGTTGCGGCACGGTCAGGGAAGATCTCGAGCGTTGATGAAATCGAAAGGGCGTTTCACAAGATGGAGAAAGACGAAGGACGGCATGATCAAACCCCTCGTAGAGTTCGGGGCATGGAGGGATGGGCAAGGGAAGCGTGTGCGGACGTCATTGGGACGCTCGCCAGCAATACGTGGCCAGCGCGAAGACTGCGATCACAAACGCGCCGATCCAATACTGCCTGTGTGTTGGCTTATCAATGCCGGGTTTCAGTTCTTCGTTATCGCGCATCGGCGTCACAGCTGCGGGCGTCTTCAAATGATCGGTTGAGTAGCATCGCCTGTGCGCGCTCGTGATGCTATCGCACCATCGGTTGATTGCGCCGGTTGCCAAGAGTGCCGAATACCCGCCACGGCGATTGGCGTCTGCTAGCGCGCGCAGGCCTACTGATTCGCCGCCCGCGCATCGGCCAGGCTCCCGGGGCATGTACGGGTGCCGGTCGCTACCATTCCCGGATGCGACGCATTCTCATCATCGGCTCGGGTGGCGCCGGCAAGTCCACGGTCGCAAGGTTGCTTGGCACGAAGCTCGCGCTGCCGATTATCCATCTTGATGCGCACTACTGGCATCCGGGATGGCTCGCGACACCACCTGACGTGTGGCGTGCGCAGGTGGCCGAGTTGACGGCGCGTGATGCGTGGGTGATGGATGGAAACTACGGTGGCACCATGGAACAGCGGCTTGCGGCGTGCGACACCGTGGTGTTCCTCGATCTACCGCGCACCGTGTGCCTATGGCGCCTCATGCGACGTGCGGTCCGGTATGCGGGCCGCTCGCGACCGGACATGACGCCGGGCTGTCCCGAAAAGCTGTCGTGGGAGTTTGTGTGGTGGGTGTGGAGCTATTCGTCGCGACGGCGACCCGGAATACTGAAACGATTGGCCGCGCTGCCAGACACCACACGCGTCGTGCACCTTTTATCACGGCAGGACGTCACGGCGTTCATCACCGAGGGAGTCTAGGCGAAGTCTTGGCGTCACCGTCACCCAAGGCTACTCCGCGGACCGCCTGCATGAATGCGGACAGCTTCCCGGCATCGAGTGCCCCGTCAGTTCGCACACCGGAGCAGAGATCGACCCCAAATGGACCGACCGTCTGAATAGCCTCAACGACATTGCTCGCATTCAATCCCCCGGCGAGGTAGATCGGCACGTCGGATTGCTCTCGAATCCGACGACTCACCTGCCAATTGTGCGTGCGGCCGGTACCGCCAAGTTCCTTGATGGGAAGACCGGGGTTTCCTGAATCCAAGAGCAGTGCGTCGACATGGTCTGCTGCCATCATCGCCTCATCGAATGCGCGCTCATCAACGACGTGGATGACCTGCACGAGCATCACGTTGGGAAGTAGTCGACGCAGCGCGACCAATTGATCGGCCGCGACTGCGTCCACCAATTGTATCGTTGACGTCCTGCACTCGGCATGTTGTCGCACAATCGATTCGGCATCCCGCCTGGCCGTCAGCAAGAACGTTGCGATGGACGGCGGAACCGATGCCGCGATCTGGGCGATGCGTTCTTCAGAAATCACGCCGGGCCCGCTTGGCATGTGTGCGACCAAGCCAAGCGCCGATGCGCCAGCCGCGACGGCCAGTCGGGCTTCGGCGAGGCTTGAGATGCAGCAGACCTTGACGTGTGGGAGGTAGCTCATGTGCGTCTGCTGACCCGTAGATGGTGCTGACCGAGGAGGAGAGGATAACATGCCGACGTGGTTTCAATGTTGCCACGTGGGCGTGCCGTCGATGCGTTGGGTGAGACGCCATTGTGTGCTCGCCGCAGCGTGCGTGCTCTTCGGTATCGTGCCGGGCACTCCGCTCGAGGCAATACGGGAAAGTCTGGCGCGCAACGCGGAAAACCCTTACACCCTTCACGTCGCGAACCCTCAATCATTCGATCACATGTCCTGTCTTCCGAGTGCACTCCTGAAATCAGGCAAAGCCGCCGCGGACCGTGAGTGAGATGGGGAGGGCCACTGTGCTTCAGCTGAGTTGGAGACGCCCGCTGGCGCCTGGTGCGCGCGCGATCTGTTGGATGCTGTCTGTGGTACTTGCGGCAGCCGGCGCCGTGCAAACGAGCGCTGGAGCGCAGGCGTCTGACGCTGGGCACCGCGACAGCATCGTCACCAGCGAAATTCGCCTCATTGTCGAATCCGGCCGCCACGACGCGCAGCGGTGGCCGTTGCTGCGCGACGTCATGCAGGAATTGCGTGCGACCTATAACGCGCGTAGCTGGAAGCCGATCTGGACCGCCGAAGGCATCCCAACGTCATCGGCGCGAGTGCTGGTTCGGCAGCTCGCCCAGATCGACGCGAGGGGCTTGCCCTCCGCCGACTACGACGCGACGCGACTCTCTGCGTTGGTGGCGTCGCTCGCACCGCTTACCCCTGCGCAGCGGGTCGAGTTCGACGTCATGCTCACGGTCGCTACCACGCGCGCGCTGCGCAGCCTCCAGTTCGGCCGCGTCCCCGCGACGGCCGTTCACGCACACTTGCGGTTCACGCATGAGCTGTATGACGTACAGGCGACCCTCTTGGGGCTAACGACGTCGACAAACGCCGCAAAAATTCTTGACGAGGCGGAGCCGCCATTTCTGCACTACCAATTGCTGAAGTCGGCGCTCGCCCGCCTTCGCGCAACGTGCATAGACACCGCGATGCGAACCATTCGTCTGAGTGGCATGTTGCGCGTGGGTCTGCGGGACACCGCCATTCCGACCGTCCGCCGCACACTGATGGCGTTTGGCGACCTCTCGGCGGCGGCATCGGCATCGCCGAACGCAGATACTCTTGTGTACGACAATGTGCTCGTCACGGCGGTCCAACGCTTTCAACGTCGGCACGGCATCGTCGCTGACGGCGCGCTCGGTACCGCCGCGTTCGATCACAAAACACCGGTATTCAGCAGCGCGATGCGCTATCTGGTCTTCTCTCCGTTCTGGGACGTGCCACCGAGTAACGCCCGCACGGAGATCCTCCCGCGTGTGCGTCGAGATCCATCGTACCTCACGCGCGTAGACTTTGAAATCGTGAGTGGTAGTGGCGCGCTGCTTGGCACGTCGGATGCGGCCGTCACTGACGTGGCGGCCGGTCGCGCGCGCATTCGGCAGCGCCCGGGGCCACAGAACGCGCTGGGCGGAGTGAAGTTCGTTTTCCCGAATGCGTTCAGCGTCTACCTGCACGACACGCCCGCGCAATCCGTGTTGCTGCGGGCCCGTCGCGATGCCAGCCATGGGTGTATCCGGCTTGCCGAGCCACTGCGACTGGCACGATTCCTGTTGCGTGATCAGCCCGCGTGGGATTCGCTGCGCATCAACGACGCGGCGCATCGGACGACACCGGTGCAGGTCGACCTGTCACGACCGGTGCCCGTGCACATTGTGTACGCGACGGCTGTCGCGCGTGAGAACGGCGACGTGGAGTTCTACGCCGACATCTATGGCCACGATCGCACACTCGCAAAGCTGCTCGCGCGGGGCTTCCGCGCTTACCGCTAGAAAATGATCAGCTCACGACGCCGAGTCACGGTGCGCTCCACTTGCAAATCCTGCACGGTGACGGTGAGGACATAGCGACCCCGTCGTGCCGAGCCGAGATCGAGCCGCAACGACTCCGTGTACAGGGCTGCGCCGGCCACCGATCGGTCGTATACGATCGCGACGCGGTCCTGCCCACCCGTTCGTACGATCGCGTCGCGTACACTGCCGAGTACTTTCGCACTGACAGCGACCAGCCCTTTTTGCTCCACGCGCTGCACGACGAGCGACACGCGGTAGCGCGCCGTGCCGTCAACCACGGTGGGTAGGTACACTTCCCACAGGAGGTCAAGCGGCTGGCCACTGCGAATCGTGTTGCCGTTCACCGGGGCAACGGTGAAGTCGCTCCAGCGCGCATCCACGAGGTTGGTTGGCGATGTAATGCGGCTGCCAATCAGCACATCGCTGGTGCCAAAGCCCGCGGTCGTGAACCCATCGAGCTCACGAATCGCTCGCGCTATGCGGAGCGCGTCGGTCTCAAGCGCTTCGACGCGCACATAGGCGGTGGTTGCCGGAATGCGTGTGCGCCAGCGTTGCGGGGTGAGCGCGAGCGTGTCCTGCTCCCCGGTGCGAATCGTGTTCGTCACGCGCGCGACGACTTGCCCTGTTGCGTCAATAGCAAACAAGCCAGTCTTGAGAACATTTGTATCGGTCGGCATCCCGGCGCGCAGCGCGCCGGCGCGGATTCCGGCAAATACAGCCACGTCGATCGAGTCAGCCGTGTCGCGAAAGCGCGCAATCTGCACCGGCAGACTGTCGACCCCCCGACGCATCACCGGGACGTTTTCCCATATGGCTGGGCGCTTCGCCATGTTCGGCTCAAGCATGTTGCTGCGATAGAACTGTTCAATCCGCGCTATACCGAGCGTCGGTGGCAAGCGAAAGAAGAAGTTCAAACCGGTGCGACGATACATCCACGTCAACGGCACCACCCCCGTCCCCGTCGGTGCGAAGGTCGAGATGTCGTCCGGCGGCCCCCACCGAACAAAGATCTCGCCGCGATCCGTATCCGCCCCGCGCATCGTGTATTCCTCGTTGGTCCAGAGCAGTTCGGAGTGCACGACACGGGCGCGGAACTCGTTCAGCACCGCGTTCCCTTCGAGCAGCAAGGTGGGATTGGCAAGCGCCCAGTACATGTCCGTCAATTGCTCACGCTGGGGCGCAGCCATCGTATCCGCGAAGACCAGCTGGCCGGTCGGCAGCAGTCGTTTCAGCGACATCAAGCGCCCGCGTTCGTCGGGCGCGAGCTTGCCGAATCCTGCCTCGAACGCGACGCTCGCCTTTTCCAGGTGACCAAGCCGATGCTCGGCGAGCCCCAGTGTCATCCACGGCCACGCTTGCGCTGGTCGGAGCTTCGCGCGTCGTCGCGAGATGAGCTCGAGTTCGTCCCAGCTTCCGCGTTCGGCCAGCACCATCGCTTCGTGACGGAACGGCCCTTCGTCGTCGGGCAGGAGCGCACTCGCTCGCCGAACGTACTGGAGGGCTTCCAGATAGAGCGCCGTACCGAGCGGAGGGTCCCAGCGTCTCGTGGCCTCGTCGATGTACATCCTGAACTTGTACGGCTCAAGCACGTAGTCAGTCCAGCTGAACGCGAATTGCAGGATTTCGAATCGACGATTGGCCAGTGGCTCGTAGCGTCGCCACAGCAACATCCCCAGCCCGTCGCTCAGTGTGCCGGTGGACAGCGTATCCCCACGCGACTCGGCACCATCGAGTGCCCGCTCGCGAACACCCTTCGCTTTCTCGAGGCTCGTGAAGTTGGTGCCCCACAGGTGATTGGCGTAGTCGATCGCGAAGGAGGCACTGTCGGGCACCAGGCGCATCGCGCGCGCCAACGCACTATCGGCGACGATGATGCGCTGCGGCACGCCGTTCGGCATCAGTCCTTTGCGCCAGTGCGGTTTGGTCCAGTGCGACAGCACCGTCCCATATGCGTGCCAGAGTAGGCCGTCATTCGGCGCGGCCGCGGCGGCGCTGCCCAGAGACGCTGCCGCGCCGGCCGTATCACCCGCCGCGACGAGCGCACGCGCACGCGTTATCACGACGCTGCGCGACAGGGAGTCTGTTGGTGGCACGCTGCTTTGTGCGCTGGCGTGCACGGTGTGGAGCAGCCAAACAACCGCCGCGCCACGTCGGACCAGGAACAATAGGCTTGACATACTCATCGTGGATTCTGCACTGAGGTGCTGTGGAGCAGCACGCAACGGAGAGTGGGCGAGATAACACACGCGTTCTCCGGTGCGGAGCCTGTCAACGATGCACACAAACAGACCCGTGCGCTAGTCAATCGGAACGTCGGGGTTGCATTCCTCATTTCCTTACTTTAGAGTAAGGGAACAGGGAGGGCGTATGAGCACCGCTACGGTAACCACCAAAGGACAGATCACCATCCCCGCTGACGTGCGGCGACGGCTCGGTTTGGCGGCGGGAGATCGCGTCGAGTTTGTGGAAATCGATGGAGGCTTCGCGATCAAGCCAGCCATCGACGACGTACGTTCGCTCAAGGGCTTGCTGCGGAAGCCGGCGAAGCCCGTCAGCATCAGCGAGATGAATGCCGTGATTCGCGCTCGCGGTGGTGGTACGCGGTGATCGGTCTCGATACCAACGTGCTGGTGCGCTATCTGGCGCAGGACGATAAAGCACAGGCGGCCCTCGCGACCACCGTGATTGAGCATCAGTGCACCGTCGAGACCCCTGGGTTCGTGGGGCTGGTCGTCCTGGTCGAAGTGGTGTGGGTCAGCGAAAGTCGCTACGGCGCGTCGCGCACCGACGTCGCAGAGATCGTGAAGCGTCTCTTGAGCATTCGACAATTGACGGTGCAGCATGCTGAGGTCGTCTGGCAGGCGCTCCGGCAGTTCGAGTCCTCGCGCGCAGACTTTGCCGACTGCCTGATTCTCCGCAGTGCCGAAGCCGCGGGCTGCGAGAGGACCGTATCATTCGATAAACGCGCCGGGATGACGCTGCTGAGTTAGCGCATCGTACCTGCGGTCGGCGATTGGAGTAGACAATGGCTGCCAATCAATACGACGGTCGAGATTCTCGCGGGATCGGCGCGCCACGAAAAGTAGTTATGCGTCTCGCGCAACCGCTGCATCAGAGCTACCAGTCGGCCAGTTTGCCGTCACTGAGCGGGTCGAAGAACGCATCGGGCAGCGTCACCCGTCCCTGCAGGTCGCCGGCCGTACGA
>JANOPS010000380.1:0-1681 GCA_031421995.1 Gemmatimonadaceae bacterium | reverse complement strand
GTAGCAGGGTTCCGCCGGAAACATTGATGAATACATCAGCATCTGCAAAGTCGCGCCGGAGTGCCGCCGCACTGATACCCTCAACAATTCCGTCAGGCCTTCGGTAATGCCAGCGAATTGGGCTGTTCGGCAGCAGTCTCTTGAGGGAATCTTGAAGGTACACGGAAGGAGCAGGATGGTATGAATCCAGCCCCGTGTCCTCGAGATAGACGACCTCAAACCCAAGGTCCAACATGCCAGTGAGGTACTGGACGTAGTCCCAGGCAACACCGGGGACTGGATAAGTGGCGATCATACCGGCAACAATTGCTTTCATGTCGGCCTCTTCAATCCGTGAAGCTAAAGTTGAACCGCAAGGACTAACACGCAGTCTAGCCGCTCGTAGCCTCAGGCGGTGTAGGTGAAGTGCCGGGAAACGAGGGAGTATCGGTGAGTGTCAAGGTAGTTGTCGCACGGAGAATTAAACGGTAGCGGACTGAGCGCCCTCCGTGGGTTGCTGTTCGGGGGTGAGTCGGACGGTGGTGATGCGTGTCCAATCGCGCGTGCCGCGGCTCCAGCGTTCCGGATGTGCCGCTTGTGCCGCGCGATAGACCAGATCCCGCTGCGCGAGGATGGCGATATCGCGACCGGTGTGCCGATCATCCGGCGTGACAAAGTGGATCCCACTGTGCTGGTGCTCGTGATTGTACCACTGCACGAAGGCGGCGACCCAGCGTGCCGCCGCCGCGAGGTCGGCAAAGGGCTGCGACGGAAAGGCCGGGCAGTATTTGACCGTGCGAAACAGCGCTTCGGAGTACGGATTGTCGTCGCTGACGCTCGGGCGACTGAACGAGGGAATGACGCCCAAGCGTTCGAGCGTGCCGACCATCGTCGCGCCTTTCATCGGGCCGCCGTTGTCCGCGTGTAGCACGAGGCCCGTGGGCGTGAGCGCGCGCTGCTGGCACACCTGGGTGAAGAGCGCCGCCGCGTGGTGCTCGTCTTGGGTGGGATGCACGGCCCACCCCATGATGCGGCGGCTCCAGATATCCATCATGAGATAGAGATACCAGAACACGCCGCGCACCGGGCTCTTGAGGTACGTGATGTCCCAGCTCCATACCTGATCGGGCGCGGTGGCCACGTGCACCGGTCGCGCGCGATGCACCGGGGCCTTGGTCCGGCCGCGATGCGTCAACAACTCGGCGGCGCGCAGCACGCGATACAGCGTCGATTCGGACGCGAGATAGCAGCCCACATCGGCGAGGCGCGGGACAATCTGATGCGGCGACAGGTCGCGGTACGTCGCGCTGTTGACCGTCTCGAGAATCCCCGCGCGCTCGGCCGTCGACAGCGCGTTTGCGGGGACCTGATGTGGGCCCTCGCGCGCATCGTCCGGATGCGCGCCGCGCCAGCGTTCGACGGTGCGCACGCTGAGTCCGACGGCGTGGCACGCGTGCGCGCGCCGCGCGCCGCTCTCCACCGCCTCCTCGATCAGCGCGCGAATCATCGTCCGCTCGTCGGGGCCGTGGTATCGTCCGCGTCCCCCCAAATCGCCCGGACTTTTTTTTTGAGCACCAGCAACGCCGCCGTCTCGGCGAGCGCGCGGTCTTTCCGACGCAGCTCACGCTCAAGCGTCTGAATGCGCTGCGTCTCCGCCGACGGCCCGGGGTTCGCGCGGCCCGCCGGGGTCCCCAACGCCGTT
>JANOPS010000379.1:0-1736 GCA_031421995.1 Gemmatimonadaceae bacterium | reverse complement strand
GGTGCTGACGGGAATACCGAAGTGTGTTGCCACTTGAATCACAATGGCCCCACCCGCCTCAGCGCAAAAGCCACCGACCGGTCGCAACTTCGTGATGCGCGTGCCCATGGTGTGCACGATGCGCCAGCCACCAAAGAGCGTACCGGCGGAGATACAGGTGTATGCCGCAATCTCCACCCACAACGGGACCGTCTGCATGTCGGCCACGTAGAACGCGTGCAAGAACCCCGTCTGATTCGCGAACAGCGCCTTGGACGAGAACAGCAGGGCGACAATGATGCCCATGGTCTTCTGTGCGTCGTTCCCACCGTGCGCGTATGACAGCATCGCGGAACTCGTGAGCTGTGCCACGCGAAAGAACTTGCTCACGCCCGCGTGACTCGCGTTCCGAAACGCGTTAAACACCAGCACCATCAAGAGGAAGCCAAACAGCATGCCCAACGCGGGGGAGACGACAATGGCCGACAGGGTCTGTATCCACTTCGTGCCCCAGAGAATCGCGCCGAAGCCACCCTTCGCCACGGCCGCACCGGCGTACCCGCCGATCAAGGCGTGCGTCGAACTGGACGGGATGCCGAAGTACCACGTGATGAGGTTCCACGCGATCGCGCCAAGCAGACCGCCGAGGATCACGACCGAATCCACCACCGACATGTCGATGAATCCACCACCAAACGCCTTGGCCACCGCGGTCCCCGCGAAGAACAGCGCGGAGAAGTTGAAGAACGCCGCCCAAATCACGGCCGCCAGCGGGCTCAGAACACGTGTGCCAACGATCGTCGCGATCGAGTTCGCAGAATCGTGCAGCCCGTTAATAAAGTCAAAGGTGAGCGCAACGAAAACGATAAACAGGACGAAGTAGATCACAAGCGCTAGCTATTCTTCAGGGCAATGCTCTCAAGGACGTTGGACACGTCATCGCACTCGTCGATCGCGTGTTCCAGCGCGTCGTAAATCTCCTTCCACTTCAACACCTCGATGGCCGGCATCTCATTGGCGAACAGTCCGCCAACACACACGGCATAGAGCGCGTCGCCCTCCTCTTCCAGCACCTTGATCGCACGGCTGTGCTCCGACATGCGCTTGGGCTTCGTCACGTCGACGACCGCTTCAAGGATTTCGCTGCTGGCGCGTACGATGATATCGGCCATCTCCACACCGCCAGCGCGCGGCTCGGTCACTCGAAACATCACCACACGACGCGCCGCACCGTTGATGATGTCGATGACGTTGTCGAGTCGCTTCGCGAGCAGGTGAATGTCTTCACGGTCCAGCGGGGTCACGAAGCTTGTGTCGATCCGTTGATTGATCGTGTGGACGATTGCGTCGCCGTTGGTCTCGACGCGCTTGATCTCGGTCGCAATGCGCGCGGCGTTGGCGGGATCTTCGAGCAGCGCCTTAAGCAGCTTGGCCGCACTCCCAATATGCTCGGCCAGCTGGCGGAAGTAGTCGAAAAACGTTTCGTCTTTTGAGAAGAGCTTCACAAGGAACCGGTATGGTGATGGACGATCATGCGCTGCGGCGAGCGGAACGCGCGCAGCCGTAAACAAGCGCCGTGGAACACGTCGCAGAACAGCGACGCACGTAACGATTGCGTCACCGGGTCCGGAATGCTACCGCCGCCGGACTAAGTGAGCGCCGATCCTCAAGGTGTTCCTACCAGCGAACGGTTCAGGACCAAACGACCTTGGCATCAGCACCGGCGCGCCGTCGCCGCAAAAATTCGGCGTTTCGAA
>JANOPS010000378.1:0-2795 GCA_031421995.1 Gemmatimonadaceae bacterium | reverse complement strand
GCGGTGGCGCAGGGTGCTACTGTTCTCGATGAGCATTCACGATGATCATTCGCGTGCCGTCCGCCTTGGCACGGCCTTGAGACATCGACGCACAGGAAGCCAACCATGATGATCAACGAAGAAGAAGTCGCCCCAGGGCTGGTCGTTCAACTCGACACGACGATCCTGCGCGAGTTGGGGGGCGCGCACACGAACGCCGTGGTCGGTGCAGAGGGCGATCGCGCTGTCACCGGCACGCACCTCTTCCTTGTCGTGAGCGTCGATGCGAGCACACGGCTGTGCACCGCCGTGCCATTGTTCCCGAAGGCAGCCGTCGGCAATGAGCCGTTGGACAACGCGAAGAAGATCGGCACGCTGGATCATTGGCATACGACCGACACGTACTTCTCGCACTGGCAGCATTGGCGCATGCCGGCATCGTCGATCGTTGCGGCATCAACGACCGAGGGGACGATTCCGACGATGCGCCGATTGTATGCCGCCGATGATCGTTCAACGCTGGATGATGTGAAGAACTGGGAGGGCCGCAATCGCGCGGCCTACCGCGAAGCCTAGGACGTCCGCGTCGACTGCGTGCGACGCGAGAGGACGCCGGCGCTCACCAAAACGACCACCAAGCCAACCGGAAAGACCTCAAGAAACGTGTAGGCGATGTTGACGAGCGGATTTTTGTACTGCTCGGCAAACTCCGCCATCTTTTTCTCTTGCGCGGCGACCTCCGCTGCAGGTTTCCCAGAAGCCCTGGCTTTTTCAATGACTTTCGCGGCGTACTCCTCGCCAAAGTTGGGCATGAACTTGTAGTACACCACTTCCCACGTGCCCACGTAACAGACGCTGGCGATCAGGGTGATCAGCAGGCCTGTCTTGAAAGCTGGTCCGAATCCGATCGTGCCGCTGAGCACGCGATCTCGATACGAACGGATCCCGAAATACACCATCAAGAATGCCACGATCATGGTAGTGAAGCCGAGGACCTCCGAGGCCTCGAATCCGATCCGGTCTCGCAGGATCGCCGTCGTCAACATCGTGACAACAAACACTGCTCCCGCGATCAGTCCAAACGTCCACACCGTTTTCTTCACAAAGCGCTCCTGGGGTTTGAGGTGGGGGCCAGACTAAGGCGGATGCCCACCCAAACCGTCACCCGATCGGGTGATTTTGCGGCACCGCTGAGCTTCTCAAACAGACGGGACGAGTGCGTCTTGACGGTGTTCTCGCTGACAAAGAGCCGGTCGGCGATTTCCTTATTCGTGAGCCCGGCGGCGATCAATGCCAGAATCTCTTGTTCTCGCTTGGTAATGCGAGGCGCATTCGGTGCCGGTTCAGCAGGCGGGCGGCTGGCGTCGCGCGGGGCTTCGTGGGACGCGGGCCCGATCGCCGACGGGGCAGGGTCGGTTCGACCGACGAGCCTCGATCCGAGTCCGAGTCCCAACGTGACGAAGACGATCGCGATCAGCCCGCCGGGGCGTGTGCCGTGCCCTGCGGGACAGTTGTCGCGGTGCGCATCCCACGAGATCGACTCGGCATGACGACGAAAATGGCGCACTGCGGAGGAGCGGGCAAGCCGCCGCACGGCTGCGGCTTCCGGCGAGACGACGTCGATACCGAAACCGAAAGTCAGCGCCGGGCGTAACTTAGTAGCTCGGGCGTTTTCATTCTCTCGGAGGACCAATGTGGGACCAATTCGTGGAGCTCGTACGACTCGCCATTTTCGCTGCGGCTCATGCGTGCGGAGGAAGCCTTGGTGGCGGCGTGTTGCTCGTGTCATTCGGACTTCGCGTCATGCTTCTCCCATTGACCTTGCGTGTGGCCAGACGGAACCGCGAACAGCAACGCCGACTGGCCGTCCTGAAGCCGGAGTTGGCGCGGCTGCAACAGACCTACGCCAACGACCCCGCGCTGCTTTTCCGTGAGACGCAGGCGGCGTATCGAGCACATGGCGTGCGACTCCTGGCGCCCACTTCACTCGTCGCGATAGCGCTCCAGATGCCGATACTCGGCGCACTCTTCGCTGCTGTGCGCACGGGTTTGGGGTCCAAGATACGTTTTCTGTGGGTCGCCGATCTTGCCCGGCCCGACGCGGTCCTCGCCGTGACGGCCGCCGCGCTCACGGCCGTCGTTTCGCTTGGCGCCATGCCCAGCCCCGCCGCCACGTCCGGCTCGGCGCCAGGCGCCGCGATTCTCGCGTCGGTCATCGCGGCGAGTACGTTGCTCTTCGTGTGGTCATCGTCTGCTACGGTGGCGCTCTCTGTGGGCGGTGGAGCGCTGGTCTCAGCGCTCCAGACATGGCTGCTTTCGCGTGACGCGAAGCGGACGAACGCATGACGCCCTTCTCCAAGCTCCTGACGCTCACACTCGTAAGCGCGATGATCGGTGCCCCGTGTGAGGCGCAGATGTACCCGTTCAGCCAACGCAGTACGCTGGAACAGTCGGTGGCCTTTACGAAGATCTCGATTGAGTACGGTCGACCGACCGCGCGTGGACGGGTGCTGTGGGGAGCGCTCGTGCCGTGGGACAGCATCTGGCATCCGGGCGCCGACGATGCCACGCGCATCCGCTTTAGTCGAGACGTGGTGCTTGAAGGTCAGCCGGTGAAGGCGGGGGAGTACACCACGTGGCTCATTCCACGCGCATCAAAGAACTGGACGTTCATATTGAGTCGCGCGGTCGGTGTGTCACACACACCATATCCGGGCCGCGACAAGGACGCATTGCGTGTAGACGTGACGGCGGATTCGGCGTCGCACCTGGAGTCCATGACCTATCACTTCCCGGCGGTGCTTCGCGAGGACGCG
>JANOPS010000377.1:0-17814 GCA_031421995.1 Gemmatimonadaceae bacterium | reverse complement strand
GTAATGTACAGCCCGCGTAGCCGACGGGGCAACGCCCCCCAGGCGGTGCGGCAATGGTGGGACAGCCTCAAATTCAGATGGCTGCGGGCCCGACATCACGGTCAAAAAAGGGACGGCGGTGCATCGGCTAGAACAGCACCGCGGCCATGCGCCGACGCCAGTCGCGCACGACGGTGTCGTCCTCGATCATCTGGAGCGCTTCAACGAGCGCCGCGCGCGCTTCACTGTGCTCGTCATGCTTCTCATCGCGCAGAAGGTCGACGAGTTGCGCCTGCCCGGCGGTCATGTCGCCATGCAAGACGGTGCGCATCGCCTCGACGTGCCGCGCGTCGCCGGTCGCACTCTCAGCGCGTCGTTGCAACGCCAGCCGCGCACGCGCCCGAACGGTTTTGGCGTGCACATAGAGGGCGGCGGGAAGCGCTTCCAGCATCCGCGAGGCCTCGTCGAGCTCTCCTGCGGAAAGCAGGGCCAGCGCGAGGTCCAACTTGAGCGAGTCTTTGGCCGGCGTTGCGACGAGCGCCGCACGCAACTGGGCGATGCGTTCCACCGGATCATCCGACAAGACCACCGGCGCGGCACTACCTACGTCGATCCCGTGCTGCGCCAGGAAGGCGTGGATCTGTCCTTCGGGTAAGGCGCCTTGAAATCCCGTGACGACCTTGCCCTCTTTGAACAACATCACCGTGGGGAGCGAGCGGATCTTGAATTCCGAGGCGAGCGCCTGCTCCTTCTCGGTATCGATCTTCACCAACACAAACCCGCCCGCGTATTCGTCGGCGAGCTTTTCAAGCACCGGACCAAGGGCGCGACAGGGCGCGCACCACGCTGCCCAAAAATCCACAAGGACCGGTGTTTCGCGGGAGCGTTCCACAACGGCTGAAACAAACTCGGCAGTCGTAACATCCCGCACGGATGGCGTGTGCGCCTGTGTGCTCATGCATGGAGTCTACTCGCGGTTCCGCGAGCGCGTCAGCGGCCCGAACGACGCACGCGTGGTGCCCTTGCCAAGGGAACGGCGCGTTGCCAGTTTCCCCTTCGGCGTCGAGGGACGCCTCCGGTCCGCGGAAAGGGCAGCGCCCACCCCCTGCAGTTGCGTGATTCCCTGCGCCCTCTTCGGGCCGATGGAGCGGACGCCGGCCACAACGAAGGAGGCGTCTCATGGTTTCACCGTTCGCCCGTTCGCTCCCCCCGCGCGTTGACCTCGCGCAACAGAAGACCCAGGCCAAAGAGCTGTTGCGAGCCTTCGCGGCTGGCGATGCACACGCCACCGCCCGCGTGCGCGCCGTGCTCCCGGACAAATCGCGCATCACGCTAGCCGACGCGCAGTTCGTGCTGTCGCGCGAGTACGGCTTTCATGATTGGCCCGCGCTCAAGCGTCACATCGAGGACCGCATGGCCGCCGCCCGCGCGCCGCACGAGCAGATGCACGACGCCATGCAGCGCTGCGACGCACCTGCCGTGCGTCGGCTCCTCACCCAGTACGCGGAGTTTCGTCCGCTCATCAATGCCCCGTTGTTCCCCTTCAATGCACCAGCACTCGTGGCCTGTGCAAACGACGCGGCGATGGTGGACGTGTTGCTGGAGTTTGGCGCCGATCCGAACAAGCGCAGCGAATGGTGGGCCGGTGCGTTCCATCCGTTGCATGTAGCCTCCGGTGCAGCGGCCACTCGTTTGCTTGAGGCAGGCGCGATTCCCGATGCCTGCGCCGCGGCACACCTGGACCGGCCCGACCTGCTGGCGCCCATGCTCGCCGCGGACCACAAACGCGTGAACGAGCGCGGCGGCGACGGACAAACCCCCCTGCATTTCGCGCGCTCACGCACGGTGGTTGATCTCCTGCTCAACGCGGGCGCGGATATTGACGCACGTGACGTAGACCATCGGGCAACGCCGGCGGAGTGGATGCTTGAACGATCGCGAGGTGCGGGTCGCTACGCGCTGGCAGAGTATCTGGTCGAGCGTGGCGCGACGGCGGACGTCTTTCTCGCGGCGGCTCTCGGACGTACCGATCGCGTACTGACGCTGCTGCACGACGCACCCGCGTTGCTTGACGAGCACACCGGGCGAGGACGGTACGCTGACATACCACCGAGTAGTTCACATATCTACCTGTGGAGCATCGGCGCAAATCGCTCGCCAATGGACGTGGCCGCGCAGTTCGGTCACGACCAGACGGTCGCCGCCATGCTGCCGTTCGCGACGCCCGTACAACAACTGAGGCTCGCCTGTCGGCGCGTTGATAGCACCGCTGCGCACGCCCTGCTTCGTGAGCACAGCAATTTGCTCGCGACGCTCGGCCCCTCCGACCGGCGTGCGATCACTGACGCAGCGTGGGATGGCAATGCGCAAGCCGTTGAACTGATGCTGTCGTTGGGCTTTGATCCGGCCACACCCGGTCAGGACAGTGGGACCGCCTTGCACTGCGCCGCGTGGCAGGGATCGGCGACAACAGTCGCAGCGCTGCTTCGACATCCGAACGGTCGCGCGCTCATCAATACGCCGGAGCCTCATCACGGGGCTACCCCGCTCGGCTGGTGCGGTCATGGGTCGGTCCACGGGCCGCGCGGTGGTGCGTTTGGCGAGGTGGCGCAGTCGCTGCTGGAAGCCGGTGCGCGGCCGGAGACCCGAGAGGCGTCCGACGAGGTGGATGACGTGGTCACGCGGTGGATCAGCGAAACGGCGGCTCCGCCTTCGTAAGGCGTTGCCGGTCGCTATCGATCGATATGCGCTTCAAGTCGCGCGACATATCGTGCGCCCTGCACGAGATCCGCTGCGCCCTCAAGCGCGCGGAGGTCTTCTGGCGACAGCACGACTGCTTGGGCGGCGATGTTCTCATCCAATCGATGGGCTTTGGTGGTGCCGGGAATTGGCACAATCCACGGTCGTTGTGCCAAGAGCCACGCCAGCGCGATCTGCGCGGGCGTGGCTGCGTGCTGTACGGCGATGCGTTGCACGAGCTCAACGATGGCGTGATTCGCAAGGCGGTTCTCTGAAGACAGCCGCGGAATGTTGTGTCGAAAATCAGTGACGTCGAAGGTGGTGTCCGCGCTGATCGTGCCAGTCAAGAAACCGCGTCCCAGCGGACTAAAGGGCACAAAGCCGATGCCGAGCTCGTCGAGCACTCCGAGAATCTCGACTTCAGGTTCGCGCCACCACAACGAGTACTCACTCTGCAGTGCCGTCACTGGATGCACCGCGTGCGCGCGACGAATGGTCCCCACGCCGGCCTCTGACAGACCGAAGTGGCGCACTTTCCCTTCGCTGATCAAATCGCGCACGGTGCCGGCAACCTCTTCGATCGGGACGGCGGGATCTACGCGATGCTGATACAGCAAGTCGATGTAGTCGGTCTGCAGTCGTCGCAGCGAACTTTCTACTGACGCACGAATGTACGCCGGATGACTGTTCAGCCCGCCGCGGTTTTCCCCAGTGTTGAGGTCTACATCGAACCCGAATTTCGTCGCGATGACGACCTCATCACGCACAGGGGCGAGTGCTTCACCGACCAGCGTCTCGTTGACGAACGGGCCATACACGAGCGCCGTGTCAAAGAGCGTGACACCGCGATCAACGGCATACCGCAACAACGTGCGCATCGCCGCGCGGTCGGCGGGGGGACCGTAGCCGGAGCTCATGCTCATGCAGCCGAGCCCGACGGGGGCGACCGAGAGTGAGCCAAACATGCGGTGACTGGTCATGGGGAACTCGACTGCTGGGTTCGCGAAGGATAGAGCGGCGTCTTGCGGTCCGGAGCCGCGGATGTGACATTTGCGGCGTCGGCCGCCTATTTCACCGCCTTCATAATAGCCATGCCTCCATACCGCGTCCTCGTTGGCTACCAGATACGCGAGGCGATCCTCGCGAACTATCGGCCACAGCATGTAGTGGTGCCCGACGTTCGGATAGATGTCTCGTTTGAAGATCCCACGGGTAAGCTTGGCACCGCGTTCATGGCGGATCCGCTTTTGCACCAGAAGATGGTCAACCGGATTCAACAGTTGGCCAACGGCGATCTGGCGAAACTGATGGCATCGCGGGTGGCGATGACCGACTTGAACATCCGCGATGCTCAAGCCGCGGGTAACCTGAAGATGGTGGCCCAACACGCCGGCAATCTGGAGGCCGGCCTCAACGAGATCAAAAGCCAAATCCTCCCGAAGATCTCACAGGCGGGCACGGACGTTGTGGCGGAACTGGCTGCCAAGCGCAAAGAGTATCGCGGCTACAAGGCGTCGGCCGCGCTCAGCATCTCGCTCGGGGTGGTTGGCATTGGGATGGGCGTGGCCACGATGGCCGTCTCGGGCGGTGGCTCTAGTTTGCTGTCGCTCATCGCCATAGCGCGCAGCGTCAGTGAGATTCTGCAACAGTGTGTCTCGCTCTATGCGGACGCTGAGAAGACGGGCACGCGGGTGCACGGCAGTATTCTGAGTTCGCTTAAAACGAAGAGCGACAACAAGGATATCAATGCCTTGCTGGAAGTGGGCCGCGCCGCCGTGAAGGCGCTCACGACCGTGGATCTTGTCGCAACGCCTGCCAAGTGCGCGGAGCTGAATGGCGTGTTCGACATGAAGATCAAGGGACTCGATGTGAAGTCCCATGACGCGGCGATCGAACTCAATAAAATCTTGCAGGGTGTCGAGGCCCTGATGGGAATGATGCGACCGCACAATCTGGAAGCGGTCACGAAACTGGAGGCGGGCGAGATCAAGACGCAGATGCTGATTCAGCAGGTCATGGAGCTGAACCGGCGCGTGGAAGTGGGCACGATGCAACACCAGTTCTACCGCGAGATCATCACGGCCATGCAGCGGGGGGTGGCTGCGTGGGGCGCCGTGGCGGCCGTTGCGACCAAGCTGGTGCTGAACATCGGGATCGGTCTTGCCAGCGGCGCTGCGGCGGGTGCGATCGATGGGTCGGCCATCGGTGGATTGCCGTTTGCCTCGGCGGCCAAAACAGCGCAAGAGGGCGCGGAGGGCGTTGCAAAGGTCGTGCTCGAGGCCTCCAGCACTGCGCTCGATCTGTACGGCTATTTCTGCGAAATCGCTGGCCTGTTTGGCGCCGAGACGGTAGAGGAAGTACGCCTGGCGCATCCGGACATGGTCACGACACAGCATCGCATGCCGCCGCCACCGATTCCGGCGCGGCCGAATCGTCCCGCACCAATGGCGCCGCCGCCGCTTCCTCCGCGTCCGTTTGGCGGACCACCACCGCTTCCTCCACGCGGCGGTGTGAATCCACCGCCGCTGCCGCCCCGACCGAATCGTTAGTCGGCGTCGCGGTGTTGTTGCTTGCTGTTAGCGCACCCGCCGCCCACCGATCCACACGGAATGCTGCCGTCGCACGTTGGAAATGCGCTCCAACGGCGACGCGTCCAGCACCACGAAGTCAGCCCACTTGCCGGGCTCCAACGTGCCGAGCTCCTTGTCGATCTGCATGCATGCAGCGGCATCGCGCGTGGCCGACGCCAGCACCTGACGCGGCGTGAGTCCAGCGTCGACCATCATCTCCATTTCCATCAGTTCGAAGTAGCCCTGAAAGCGACCAACCGGCCCCGTGTCGGTTCCCATGGCGATCGGCACACCGGCGTCGGACAAGCGCTTCAGATTGCGCATCGCGACGGGCAGCTGCGCCTTGTACGTCTTCGCGCTGGCGCTCGTGCGAACCGCTTCCATGCGCGCTGGTTGTTGCAGCGTCGCCATCCAGGTGCGGTTCGCGTGCGCCAAGAAAAGTGAATCGGAGAAGAACGGCGGCGGACTGTCGTACACATAGGTCGACACTTCGCGCATCAAGGTTGGTGTATAGCAAACCTTTCTCTCGCGAACGGATCGCGCGAACGCGTCAGTAACCTCGACATCCCGAACGCTGTGTGCCATGAAGTCGGCGCCGGCGTTCAAGAGATCCTGCGCGTCGGCCAGATAGTAGAAGTGCACCGCGACCCGAAGGCCGCGCTTGTGCGCTTCGGTAATGACCGTGCGATACACGTCGGGGCCCATCTTCGGCGTGGTGCCGAGATTGTCGTCAACGCGAATCTTCACGATATCCACGCGCTGGTCAGCGACCTCGGCGACCTGCTTGCGGGCTTCGTCGGGCGTGTTTGGGGTTAACACGGGGCCCGCCACAAACACCCGCGCAAACGCGGGAGGCGTGTTGCGCTGCGCCTCGCGGGCGGAAAATATCGGGGCCGGCTCGCCGCCCAAGGAATAGACGGTGGTGACCCCGTAGGCGGCGTAGCTGGCAAGGTCCGCCACGCTGGACGCGTGCCCGTGACTGTTGATCAATCCGGGCACTACGAATTTCCCGCTCAGCGCGACGCGTTCGGCGGACGAAGGGATCTGGACGCGGGCCGCCGGCCCCGCAGCGACCACGCGTCCGTCTTTCACGAGCAGGGTGGCATTCGCGATTGGCGCGCGGTCGGTGCCGTCGATGAGCGTGGCCCCAGTGAATGCCGTCACCGACTGGGCGCTCGCTCTTGTGTTTGGGGTCGCGTACAACCAGCACGCGCACACGATGGCGGCCGTGCAGAATCGAGGGAGTGCTCGCATGCGGGATTCCGGCGCAGGGTACAGGCACGACGCGAGGGAAGGCGTTCCGTCGACGTCGTGGGCCCATGAACGGTGATACGGCATACGATAGCGCCAGGAACGGCTGAGGGCGCGTTCTCGCGCGTTCTCGCGGCGTCCCCAGCGGCAAGTCGGACAATGGCGTATTCTCTCAGTGGTTCGCAGATCCCGCAGAATTCCGCCCTGCGGGTCGCTGCTGTTGTGCGCGTGTTCTCGCGCTCTCTCCTCGACCGATCCCCCCGATGAAAAAACTCGGACTCCTCCTCCTTGTTGCCGCCGCCTCTCAGCCGCTTGCCGCGCAAAGTCCGGCCGAGCGCGCCCGCTGGCAGGCCCATGTCGCGAACGTGACGATTACGCGGGACGACTGGGGTATTCCGCACGTCCGCGGCAAGACCGATGCCGACGCCGTGTTCGGCGCCCTGTACGCACAAGCGGAGGACGACTTCAACCGCGTGGAGGCCAACTTCATCACGTCGCTTGGCCGTACGGCGGAAGCGGAGGGCGAGAGCGCCATCTATCGCGATCTCCGGATGAAGCTGTTCATTGATCCGGACTCGATGAAGAAGATCTATGCATCCAGCCCACCGTTTCTCAAGAAACTGATGGTCGCGTGGGCCGACGCGCTCAACTTCTATCTCACGAAGCATCCCGAGGTGAAAGCGCGGGTGATCACCAGATTCGAGCCATGGATGGCGCTGTCATTCAGCGAAGGCAGCATTGGCAACGATATCGATCAGGTCAACGTCTCGCAGCTGCAGGCGTTCTACGGCAACGGGCCACTGAAGGTCGGCATCATGACCCCTGGGAGCGCGTTCGACCGTGCGGCACGCGCTGCCGACGCGGCCCGCGCGATTGACGACGCCGTCGAGAAAGAGCCGGGCGGATCTAACGGCATGGCCGTTGCTCCAAAGAACACCAAGGCGGGGCGGGCGCTGTTGCTGATCAATCCACACACCTCGTTCTTCTTCCGCGAGGAGTTACAGATGACCAGCGACGAAGGGCTCGATGCGTACGGCGCGGCGACCTGGGGTCAGTTCTTCATCTACCAGGGATTCAACCGCACCGTCGGATGGATGCACACGACCAGCGCCTCCGATCGCAGCGACGAGTTCCTTGAGACCGTGACGCAGAGCGGCGACAAGTTCCTGTACAAGGTGGGCGATGGGCTGAAGCCGTTGGTGGCGAAGACCATTACGGTGCCGTACAAGACCGGCACGGGCATGGCCGAGAAGAAATTCGTCGTGTACTACACGCACTTCGGGCCGATTGTGCGTTCGCTCAATGGCAAGTGGGTCGCGATCCGCATCATGCAGGAGCCGCTCAAGGCGTTAACGCAGAGTTACACGCGTACGAAAGCCAGGAACCTTGCCGAGTTCCAGAAGACGATGAACCTGCTCACGAATTCATCGAACAACACTTTGTATGCGGACGCAGACGGCACTATCGCCTATCTGCACGCGAACTTCATTCCCCGTCGCGATACCACATTCGATTGGCGCCAGCCGGTGGACGGCAGCAATCCGGCCACGGAGTGGAAGGGCCTGTTGTCGTTCGCGGAGGCACCCAACGTGGTCAATCCTGCAAGTGGATGGGTGTACAACACGAACGATTGGCCGTGGGCGGCGGCCGGACCGAGCAGCCCGAAGCAAGCGGCGTTCCCGAAGTACGTCGACAACGGCAGCGAGTCGCATCGTGGTCGTCATGCGGTGATGGTGCTGCAGAACAAGAAAGACTTCACGCTCGACGGGCTGCGTGACGCGGCCTACGATACGTACTTGCCCGGGTTTGAGAAGTCGATTCCCGCGCTCGTCAAGGCGTGGGATGAGGCAGCAAATGACAACGTCCTGAAGACCAAGCTCGCGGGGCAGGTGGCGATGCTGCGAACGTGGGACCTGCGGTGGAGTGCCACGTCGGTGCCCACGTCGCTCGCGATCTTCTACACGACCGAGATTGGCCGAGTGGCTGGACGCGCGGGGCGCGGTGCGGCGAGTAGTGAGCCAACCGGCGCACAGATGCTGCAGGCGCTTGACGCGGCGTGTACGAAGCTGATCGCGGATTTTGGCAAGTGCAACACGCCGTGGGGCGACATCAACCGGTTTCAGCGACTGAACGCCAATATCGAGTCCAGCTTCGACGACAACGCCCCGAGCACACCGGTCGGCTTCCCCTCGGCGACCTACGGGTCGCTGGCCTCTTTTGGGGCTCGCGCGTACTCCAATACCAAGCAGTGGTACGGGACCAGCGGCAACAGCTTCGTCGCCGTCGTAGAGTTTGGCAAAGACAGTGTTCGTGCCAAAGCGGTCACGGCGGGTGGTCTGAACAGTGTGGTCGGATCGAAGCATTTCAACGACCAGGGAGCACGCTACTCGGCCGGCGAACTGCGCGAGGTTTATTTCTATCCCAACCAACTCAAGGCGCACACCGAGCGTGTGTACAAGCCGGGGAATTGAACATGTCTGTCCTGTCGCGATGTGGTGCTCGGCGTGCGCTTCGTGTTCGCGCCTTCGGTCTGGCCGCTGCCGTAGCCGTGCCCGGCGTGATCGGCGCGCAGCGCGCGCCGGCGCCCGATATCGATCCACGCATTCAGAAACTGGTCGCATCCGTGTCGGAGCAGCGCCTGCGCGAGCTAGACACGAAGCTGGTGTCTTTCGGCACACGCATGACGCTGTCTGACGCAACGTCCACCTCGCGGGGCATCGGTGCCGCGCGCCAGTGGATTCACGATGAGCTCAAGCGTTCGAGCCCGCGATTGCAGGTGTCGTTCGACACGCATCAGGTTGTGCAGCAAGGTCGAATCTTCCGGGACGTCGAGCTCCGCAACGTCATGGCCATCCTTCCCGGACGCTCGGCGCGAAGGATCTATATCACCGGCCACTACGACAGCGTGAATCTCGGTCGCGGTGGTCAGACCGCCCTCAATGCCGGTACGGCCACAGCCATCCAATCGCCGGCCGACGCCGCCAACAACGAGGCACCGGGTGCAAACGACGACGGCAGCGGCACGGTCCTGACCATGGAGCTGGCGCGCGTGTTCGCCGAGAGCGGCATCGAGTTCGATGCAACGCTGGTGTTCATGTGTTGGGCCGGTGAAGAGCAGGGGTTGATCGGCTCCATGGCCCACGCCCAGACCATTGCGGCGCAGAAGGTGGTGGTTGACGCGAACTTCAACAACGACATCGTTGGCAATAGCGCGGGCGGGAACGGCCAGATTGACGCCAAAAGCGTCAAGATTTACTCACTCGGGCCTGAAGACAACATGTCGCGTTCGCTGGCCCGCTACATCGAACGTGTTGCGGCGGTGTACGTCCCGGCGCATCGCATTCGCCTCATGGCGCGCGAGGACCGTTTTGGACGCGGAAGCGATCATTCCTCGTTCACCGCCAATGGATTTCCGGCCGTGGTGTTCCGCGAGGCTAACGAGAACTTTGCGCGACAGCACAGTGCGGAAGACAAGCTGGAAGGTGTCGATTTCCGATACCTTGCGCAGAATGCCCGTGTGAACGCAGCGAGTGCCGCATCGTTGGCACTCGCTCCGCCGGCACCCCGCGTCACCAATGAGCGCGGCGCCGTCTCGCTCACACGCAATCCATCCGGGTACGATGCAAACCTGAGTTGGTCTGCCGTGCCGGGGGCGGCAAGCTATCGCGTGTATTGGCGCGACACGTGGAGCAACAGCTGGGAGCACTCCCAGGTGGTTGGGGCTATCACGCAGTTTGTGCTGCCGGGACTGTCTATCGACGACTGGGTGTTTGGGGTCGCGGCGATCGGCGCGGACGGCAACGAGAGCCTGGTGAGCGCCTATGTGTCACAGGTTCGTACGATGAATCCCGTGAAGATCGCCAAATAGGCTGGTGGTATTCGCGGACGGGGCGTCTGCTACGCCGCCGCTTCGGCCCTCGCCGATCGCAGGAGCGTCACGGCGGTGTACGTCACGACGATCACCACCAGCCACCGCACGTAGGTGAGCGGCAGTTCCTTGACGATGAAGGCGGCGATCAGGACGGCTGGAATACCGCCGATGATCAAGCCCAACGCCGCCCGCATATTGAAGCGGCCAGTGGACAGAAATCGCTTGCTGGCCACCGGCATCAGGAAGGCGCACGAGCCCATCATGATAGGGAACGCGGCCTTCGGGTTCATGCCAAGCAAGCTGACCAGAATCAAGCACGGCCCATAGAGGCCGATGCCGAGCGTCATCAGTGCGCCGAGAAAGAAGTTGCCGACAAGCGCCAAGGCGAGGGTTGCGCCGCGGACACTGATCGCGTCACCGCCGCCAGGAATCTTTCCCAAGGCTTGGGCGATCGTGAGTCCTGCCGCCACCAGCAAGCAGATACCCATCCCGTACTGCACCCGCCGCCGGGGCCACGACGACACGATGCCCGCGCCGAGCCACGCACCCATCACCGACGCGACGATCATCGAGATCAGGGTGGTGGTGTCGACGTCAACGGTCTGGGTGAAGATGATCGCTTGAACGATCGTGGCCAACGTGTGGCCCACATTGAGTGTGCCCGGGATTTGCTCGTCGGGGACGGTCTTGAAGAACCGAAAGAGCGCGGTGGTCGACGCAAAGGACCCAATGCCCAGCGTATCCCAGAAATCCGTCACGAACCCGATGCCAAGACCGATAGCCGTCGGTGCTGTTCCGTCGGCCGCATCACTGGCTCTGCGCTTGTGCTGCCACGCGGAGACCAACGTAAAAAGGTGAAAGACGGCGATGAGCCCGAGGGCGATCAGGAGCAGCGACTTGGCGTCGGTCAGCATGCGCAGGGGGAGCGGGGAAAGGGCGTGTCAGGAGTGCAGCTCAGAACCATCCCTCGCGGAACCGGACTTCGCAATACCACAGCCGGCCTTTCGATGCGCTTTTGCCTGATGAGGCCGAGTGCGTATCGCCGGGCTACGCGGCGTCCCACTCCAGCAGCAGTTCGTTGAGATCCATGTCGGGCGCCAAAAAGCAGCCGTGTCCATGGCCGCGGAGCACGCGCAGCGTGGCGTTCGGCGCGCGGGCAACCATGTAGGTGGCCTGCCGCACCGACGGGATAAGATGATCCTCATCGGCGGCGAGAAACAGCGTGGGAACGCGCAGTGCGGGCAGGTCCTCCCGCATGTCGTAGCGGGTCAGGATCCGCAGCCGATTCAGGTACCCGGTGCGCGTGGTGGCTGCCGTCAGCGTCAGAAACCGCTGGATCTCATCGCGATGCGTATGCGCCGAGTGGAGTCGCCAGGCGGTCAGGCGCCGAACAAGCAGCATGGTTTTCCAGGGTACCACCTGCAGTCCGGCGATCGCCGCATGCAGTTTTGCGGTCGGCGTGATACGCGAGAAGGAGTTGAGGACGACGAGCTGCCGGACCCGGCGTGGGTGTGCGAGGGCGAAGCGCATCGCCAGCGCGCCACCGAACGACTCGCCAACGACGACGGCCGGTCCTCCGTTAGGGGCCGCGCTCTCCAGGTGTCGGGCAATGTCGGCGACCAGCGTGTCCATGTCGAGCGCTTCGTCGCGGAGGCGGTAGGTTATGACACGGAAGCGATGCGACAGCAGGCGCGCTTGTCGGTAGAACAGCAACCCCGTGCCGTCGAGGCCCGGGATGTAGATCAGCGGCGGTCCATCGCCCTGTACGTGCAGGCGCGCGGGATCGTGGTGGTCATCCCGATGAACGTGGGAGGAGTTGCTCGATGACAACAACGGTGTCTGAGGGTGCGTCATGGCGTCCTATCGTTCGCTTGGCGTGGGGCGCGCTGTCTATTGTATTGCTTGAATCCGTGCTGCTGAGTGTCGCGCTGCTCCCCATCATGGGCTTCGTGCACTGGCAGTCTACCTTGAGTGTAACCACGCCAGTGCGGTTGGCGCTTGATGCGATCGCCTTTGCGCCGCTCTATCTGCTCTTCAGCTTTACGCTGATGGTGTGTTCGGCGCTGGCTACGCGTCTGCTGGGATGGCGCACGGCCGACGGATTGCACGAACGCCTGTCCGATTTCAGCTGGCCAGTACTTGACTGGGGGCGGGGCGTCATGGCCATACATGTCGTGCGCGTCTTTGCTGGCCCGGGCTTTCGCGCCACGCCATTCTGGAGCTTGTACATGCGGCTGAATGGCGCGCGTATCGGGCGTCTCGTCTTCGTGAACAGTCTCTCGCTGATGGATCACAACCTGTTGGACTTTGGTGACCACGTGGTGATCGGGTCGGATGCGCATATCTCCGGGCATATCATTGAGCGTGGAATACTCAAGACGGCACGTGTGACGCTGCAGAGCGGCACCGTGATCGGCATCGGAAGCGTTGTCGGGATCGGTGTCCGCACGGGGGTGGGGACCCAAGTGGGCCCACTGAGTGTTGTGCCGAAGTTCACGGAACTTGAGGCGGGCGCCGCATATTTAGGCGTGCCGGTGCAGCGGATCCACTAGCCCGCGGTGGGTCTACTCGCTGCGCTTTTCCGCGTGCGTAGTGGCGCGCCCCGTGCTATCCCGTTCGATCAGTGCCCAAGTGGCATTGTCGCGGCCTGGCGTCGAAATTGCCCGCTGCTCCAGACCCGCGATCGACGCGCGCGCGCGGTCGTCGCCGGACATGGCCCCTTCACACTGGAGTGTGAAGGCAAAGCGCGAACCATACATCCCTGAGGGCGGTATGATGCTCAGCGTATAAATGAGGCGCGCGTGATAGTGGAGTCGTAGCCGAGCGGCGTCCACCGGCCAGTGGGCATGCAACAGATACGACCCGTACGGAACCACCAATTGGGTGTGCGCGAGCAGCGTGTACTCGTCAGAGAGCAGATAGAAATCGTTCGACTCTTCGAACGGGCAGTCGTATGATGTGATCAACACAATCCCGTGCACGCAGCGATACTGTGCTTCGAGCACGTAGCCTTGCAGCCGCGCACCGGTTGGTTGCCCGTTGCGCAGAAGCGGGGTTCTGTCCGGCCACTGATCGTACGGGCCGTCGTGCGAGGCGAGCGAGAACTCGAGAATGGGTTCCATACGATCCAACCAGGCGAGTGCGTGGGCGTCAACACGGGCGAGACGATAGGCGAATGGTAGCTCGGCGACAGGTGAGGCCGTGGTGATCCGCGTCACGTACGCCGATCGGGTGGTGTGACGGATGACCAATGGACCGTCCGTCATCCCACCATGTGGCCGGCAGGATCGCGTGCTAGAATACGTAGTATGGAGCTACGTTCCGATCTCACCTGTCCGGCCTGCGGTTTCGTCGAGCGCCTTGTGATGCCGACCGACGCGTGCCTCTTTTTTCACGAGTGTGTCGCGTGCCATGTGCGCATGCGACCGAAACCGGGCGACTGCTGCGTGTTTTGCTCGTACGGTTCGCACCCCTGTCCGCCAGTGCAAGGCGGGGAAGGCGACTGCTGCACGGGAACGGATGCAGTAGCCTAAGCCTGCCGCTATGCCTGAGCCATTCAAGAATTTCATAAACCCGGCGCTGGTGCCGGCCGCCGCTGCACAACTGCTTCGCCAGCACGCTGCCTTTGATGCGAAAGCGTTCTGCGAGCGAATCTGTCCGCACCTTGAAGCGCTTGAGCTCAAGGCGCGCGCGATGCTGATCGCCGACGTGCTGGAACAGCTACTCCCCCAGGATTTCGACGCCGCGGCGCGGATGATCGAAGGCGCGCTCGCGCCCGTCGATACGGGCGAGACGTCGGCCTTTGCGTCGTCGGAGCACGGCCTCCGTGGGTGGATTCTGTGGCCATTCGGCGAGTATGTCGCCCGACGTGGGATCGCGCATCCGGAACGAGCGCTGGCTGTGCTACACGCGCTGACGCAGCGGTTTACCGCCGAATTCGCCGTTCGTCCGCTGATTATCGCGCATCCGAAATTAGCCTATGCCACCATGGCCACGTGGGCAAACGACCCCAGCGAACACGTGCGGCGACTCGTCAGCGAGGGCACGCGCCCGCGGCTTCCCTGGGGCCTGCAGCTCAAGTCGCTCATCGCGGATCCCTCGCCCTCATGGCCGCTGTTGGAAGCGCTCGTTGACGACCCGAGTGAGTACGTGCGCCGCAGCGTCGCGAACCACCTCAACGACATCGCCAAGGACCATCCGGAGGCAGTCGCTGACTGGGTAGAGCGCCATCTCCCTCACGCAGACGCCGCCCGGCGCGCCCTGCTGCGACACGCGTGCCGTACGCTCATCAAGCAGGGGCACGTGCGTACGCTGCATCTGTGGGGGCTTGGCACACGGTTGAAGGGCGAGGCCCGGATCACTCTCACGCCGAAACGGGTTCGCATGGGAGAATTCGTGACGATAGGGCTGACGCTCACCAGCGCCTCTCGCGCGGCGCAACCGCTGGCGATTGACTACATCGTGCATCACCAGCGACGCAACGGCACGACGTCGCCCAAGGTGTTTAAGGGATGGGTGCTAGATCTTGCACCACACGCCACCGTTACCATGATCAAGCGCCATGCGCTACGAGTGATCACGACGCGACGATACTACACGGGGCTTCATCGTGTTGACGTGCAGGTCAATGGCGTGGCTGTCGCGACCGCATCCTTCACGCTGGCGGTGTGACAGGCCTGTTCAGGATCGCGCGGCGGGCGACACGATGCCACACGCGAGCGTTCGGCTAGCGCAGTGCCCGGCGCGCAGCGCGCTCGCCAGCGACCAAGGCGCCTTCGATTAGGCCGGGGCTGATCTCAGCGGTTTCGGACACGGCGAACTGGAGCGCGCCATCCCAATGTGGCTCACGGAGTGACGTGGGCGCGATGTCCGGATGCTGCGGTGCCTCGTCGATGTCGGCCGCGGCACAGATGCGTGGATGTGTGGCCCAGTCTTCGATGTACATGGCCTGCGGCGATCCCGCCTGGGGGCCAAGACAACGGACCAGTTGCGCCAGAATCGCCGCACGAAGTCCACTGGGATCGCGTTGGCGTTGCTCCGGTGTCCACTGCACAAACCCAAAGACTGCGCCGATAGATTCATCGGCCGGCGTATGATCATGCGCCTCGAACAACGGTCCCACTCGGCTCGCAATGCGCCCAGACAATCCGGCTTCGCGCCAGAACGGTCGATCGTAGAGCACCACGGCCTTCGCTTGGGCAGCCATCCACGTGGGAACGCGCTGCATGTCGCGACGCACGCTGGCCTCCAGCGTCGGCATTGCGATCTGCGTGGCGGCAACGCGAAGGGGCACGGCCACGATGACGTGCCGTGCCACGTGCACGTTGCCGCTCGCGTCCGTCACACGGACGGTTTGGTTGTGTGGCTCGATGTGCGTCACCACGGTGCCGACGCGGAGCCGCTCGGGGGGGAGTTCAGCAACGAGCGCACGAATCAGCGACCGTGGGCCCCCGACGATGCGCATCATGCCGTCCTGGCTGGGCAACACGCCGCGTTGCGTCTGCGCACTCCATCCATCGAGCACGCCATCCCCGTCGCTAAACTGCGGAAACGTCTCGACCTGCAGACGCGCAAGCCAGCGCGACACGATGGGCTGATACGGCGGCCAGACCCACGATGGCCCGAGATCGGCGAGCGCGGTCGCGTTGAGTGCGTCCGGCACGGTACCGCTGTTCACGGACCGAATGCGTCCGCCGCAGCGCTCGGATGCCTCGAGCACCAGCACGTCCGCGCCCTGTGCGCCGAGAACCGTCGCGGCCGTGAGGCCGGCCAGCCCGGCACCGACAATGATGATTTCGTGACCTGTCGTGTGATGCAGTGCCGTGCCTCGCCGCGCGTTTGTGGGTTAAACTGCAGGGTGCTTACGCAACGTAGTATTTGCGACGCGGTCCGTCACTGGCACCGTGTACAGCAGGTTCTCGCCATCGCCGGCGCATGGCTCATTTGCAGCTGTTCGTCGGCCGCTGACCCGATACCGCCGGCGCCAGACACTGGCGGCCCTGTGTCGCTCACCGCGTCGACGATGTCGGTCACAGCGGACACCGTGGCCGTCGGCAAAGCGGTGGTGGTCAGCGTCGTGCCTCGCAGTAACGCGGGTGTACCAGTGGGAGGTGCGCTGACCGTCATGGTCACGCTCAGCGGTGGCTCCAGCAGCGGCCAATTGAGTGGCGTGCGGTTCTTCGCCTTCGACTCGAGCTACCGGGCCACGTACGTCGCCGCGGCGCCAGGCACGCTGCTGCGCGTCAGCGCGACCGTTGATGGTCGCACGCTCAGTGCCTCTCGCACCATTGCCGTCCGTGCGGCGCTGCCGCAGGCGTTCACGTTCTGCTCGAACACGGGTGAGGTATGCACCTTCACCGGCCGGCGCGACGTGCGACTGGTCGCCGAGGGCGGACAATCCTTTACGCAACCGTTCTATGGCGCAGTGCCGTGCGCCGCGGGCGGTTATGCCCGCGGGTTTACTGGGGCGCCGGCGGCCAATTACACGCGTTGTGAAATCGGCGCGTTGCAGACACGGGCCACCGCCAACGGCGTGACAGGTATGGCGGGTCTTGAGGCGGCGACACTGTTTGTGCCGCTCGGTGACGACGGGTTTTCGCAGCAGCTGGTGCGCGCGTCTGCATTTACCGGCGTGCCGAGTGGCGAGGGCAGTTTCCGCATGACGTGTGAGCTGGCAACGATGGATTTCTTCGATCCGATTGTCTCACCGAACGCGCCGAACAGCTCGCATCTGCACATGTTCTTCGGGAACGCTGGCATTGTGCCGTCCTCAACCGCCGGCAGTCTGGCAACAAGCGGAGCAGGAACCTGTACGGGCGGCACAGTGAATCGCACGGGCTATTGGGTGCCTGCGCTCTTTGATGTGCGTACGAACGACGTGATCACGCCGAGCTACGCCATCATCTACTACAAGACCGGCTTCAATGTCGAGCCCGCATCGGTACGATCGATCCCCTCAGGGCTGGTGATGATAGCCGGTGATGCCAAGAACGTGGGTCGCGAACAGGTGGTGAATCAGTTGCCGGTGGCGACGTGGGAGTGCGAGCAGAGCGCGTCGAACAGCACCGGTTCGGTGCCATCATGTCCGGTCGGCGACGTGGTGCGTTTGGTGATCAATTTCCCCCAGTGCTGGGACGGCGTGAACCTCGACTCCGACACGCACAAGAGCCACGTCGCCTATCCCAACTATCGCAGCGGCGTGGAACGGTCGACGTGTCCGGCAAGCCATCCGGTCATGCTGCCGATCATCACGGAGATCTTTCGGTGGCCGGTTACGATGGGCATGAACACCGCTTTTTGGCGCCTCTCGTCGGATATGTACTCGCTCAGCACCCGCGGCGGCTACTCGGCGCACGCCGACTGGATGCATGGCTGGGCGCCGGACTTTCTCAATGTGCTCGTGAC
>JANOPS010000376.1:0-3317 GCA_031421995.1 Gemmatimonadaceae bacterium | reverse complement strand
CTCGCGTATCCGGAAGGGCCGGTGACGGATGCGGAGATCCGGAACGCGCTTAAGGCGGGGACGGCCGCGTATCACGACGATCAGGGAATAGACCTCGGCATGTACGCGCACATGATAGCCGCCCTGCGCCCGCTCTTTGATCGTGCCTACCGCGCGCCTGTCGGCATCGCAGCGGGCGCGTGTGTGGTGAAGGACGGGAAGGCGCACTACGTGGTCACGAAGCACGAGAATTGCACGCAAGCGGAAGCGCAAAAGGCTGCGAGTCAGTACGCAGGAATCAACGGCGGCACCGTGTGCGATCTCAGCGCTGTGCCACGCAAGGAGGCGACATGAGCAAGTATAGCAAGTTCTCGTTCAACGACATCGACGCGCGCCTCACCGCGTTGGAGGGGGCGAATACTCCGACGATGCCGTTGTTCGCGACGGTTGCAAGTGAACCAAGCAACGAAACGCTGAACCCTGTTGTCCGACTGCGCAGGCGGGTATTGCAAGGCGACCGAGTGGACTCTGTCATCACGTACGGAATGCTTGATGATATCTCGTACACTCTCGCCGCACTCGACCGCGTGACGCAGGAGCGGGACGACGCGCAATCTCAGTTAGTGCTGCGCGAAGCATTCCACGAGCGAGAGTCGGTGAGGATTAACGCACGCATCGCAGACATTGAAGCCCAACTCGCCTCGGTAGAAAAGGCTCTCGGCGTTGATCAAGAAGACAGCGTGTGGTGGTTGCCGGGGGACCCGAGCCCTGTACAGTGCGACTCTCTGGCTGATGCGGTGCGAGCAACTCACAGGCTGGCAGACAACGACATAAAGCGCATCGAGTCAGAAAAAGAAGACCTCCGCGCCCAACTCGCCGCACGCGTGGACGCGAAGCCGATGGAGCGCCTGCCGATAGATGGCATGCACTGGTTTGAGAACGGATTGAGGATGGCGAAGCCCGCCGTCCCCGTCTACGAGCACCCGCCCGCAGCCGTGATCGAGCCGACAACGACCGGCGCGACGGCGATGGATGCGGAGATCATTGCGAGTATTCGAGAACTTGAGAATGTCGACGGGTTCCCAATACTCTACAACGCGACAATCAACCATATCGTCGCAGTCCTTCGTCCGC
Organism: Gemmatimonadaceae bacterium; assembly: GCA_031421995.1. Taxonomy (GTDB): domain Bacteria; phylum Gemmatimonadota; class Gemmatimonadetes; order Gemmatimonadales; family Gemmatimonadaceae; genus Gemmatimonas. The sequence continues at coordinate 2,204 of JANOPS010000376.1, read as the reverse complement.
TCTTCGACCGCGCAGAGCACCGCGAGCCGCCCAAAGCGGTTGGCGCGTGTGTTGTTTGGAAGGGAGGTGAAGTCGCAAGGTCTTGGATGCCCACCGAATACCGTGCGCAGAAACAGTGCGAAAGCCTTGCCGTGCAAAACGCCATTCTTGATGCTGGCACCGCTCACCGCCTCGTGCTGGGCGAGGAGATCACGCCGTGAGCAATATAGACTGGTTCAAGCCGCAGGTAATCGACCTGTCGCCCGTGACCGACGAACTGCAAACACTGCGCGCTCGCCTCCGCGAGCAGGACGCAAGGCTTGCCAACCAGATCGAGGAACGGGACGCAGAGATTGCGCGCATCAGCGATCTGCTGTCCGCGAGCTACGAGGGGAACAAGAAGGCGAACGACGAGATCGCGCGGCTGCGGGAGGAGAATGAAACAGCATTCACTCGCGGGATGGCGTCGCTGGCACGGTTTAGTGCAGGGTGTGCATCGTGCCACAGCATGGCGTGGTTTGTGACTGCTTCCGGTGGTCATCGCTGCGGGAATTGCGGCGACATCTTCGACGCGGCACGGGAGGGCACGACATGAACTACTACACAAAAGAAGAAGCGCTGCACATGGCCGAGCTTCTCGAAGCGATTCAGGCAACTTCTCTTGACGTAGAGATTGCCAGAGACGAGTACAACGCATTCGTGAGGAGTCACACCGAAGAAGCCGAGCGGCTACTTGGTGCCATTGAGCTTGCGAAGATTCCGCAGGACGCTGCGAATCTGAGATGGTTGGAGGACGGGATAGCAATACAGGTGACAGCCCTGCGGAGACGCGCGCAGGCACGAGAGGAGGGCGCAACTGATGACAGATGAAGAGTGGAGAGCCTACATGGACAGCCCAGAAATGGTCGCGAAGCAAAGGGCCGATCAGGCTGAGGCGATGGCGCAGATTCCAGCATTGATAGCGAAGGGCGTGAAAGTCGGAGGGCCGAGCGTGACGTTTGCGATCACTCCCTTCGAGATGATTCGCGTCACACACGGCGACCCTGACGTGGTAGAACGGATCCCACATAAACGAGGCGCGACCGATGGACGATAACACGGGCATTGTCATCGTAGTCTTGGCGCTCATGGCGTTCATCGCGTTCATGCTGTGGCTGGGGGACCGCCGATGACTGACGCGACGAAAGAACCGCTGCGCGTGTGGGTGGTGCGCCGTGTGATCGGACCCGACTACGCGCAGCTTTCTTGTCCAGATGCGACGCAAGCTGCGAGACTGGCCAGAGACAAATCCACTGTCACCGAGCACGTCGCGATCCCGTGCGAGGAGTGGGAAGCGATACAGGCGGACCTCATTCGACTGAAGAAGAAAAACGCCCTCGCTGATTTTGCCGTGTTTGACGACGTGCCGACAGACGATCAGTGCGAACAGATACTCGCTGATTTGGACGCCTACGCGACCAAACAGGGAGAGCCGTCCTGTCTACCGGACTCTCCTGATGACAACGCGGCTATGTACGCCATCATCCGCGCCGCGCTGGCGCGCACGGAGGCACTGTGAGCATGCAAGAAGATGCGGCGCGGCTGCACTACATCGACGAGCGTGGCGTCTGGTGGTGGTACTGCTGCTTCCGCGAAGGGTGGTACAAGTACGGCGTGCCGTTTGAGAAACGCTACGAACGCGACCTGCTCAAGACGCACGTCGAGGTGCCGCTATGATCGAGGTTCTTCGGGACGAGATTGCCGAGGCCCTGCTTGACCTTGAGGGGGCCGTGATTCAGCAGTACGGCGCACCTGACGTCCACGATGCGCTGGTGCGGAAGTATCTGCGTGACATGAAGACCGTGGAGGATGCGCGGTCGGCGCTTGAGAAACTTGTCGCAATCGCGCGGAAAGCCGAGGTGCCGCTATGACCCGCGACACCCTTGCCCCTCTCGTCGCCACGACCCGCAAGCTGCGCGAGCACTGCCAGACGATCGTTCACCGCTGCAATGCGATCGAAGGGGCATACGAAAAGCTGGCCGTCACACCCGCGCCGCACGATCGCGGCGTGTTGCTCGAACTTGTCCACCGCGCGCAGGGCACGATCGAGAGCCGATTGGCGCAGGCCGCGACACTACTGGGGGTCACGAAACGATGAGTAAACCCGCCCGCGCGCTCTCCCTGAGCGTCGCGCCACGCCCAAGACCAACGACACCGCAAGTCATCGCCGTCGTGCATTTGATGAA
>JANOPS010000375.1:0-6808 GCA_031421995.1 Gemmatimonadaceae bacterium | reverse complement strand
CTCGCGCAGCATCGAGTTGACACCCTCGTCCGGCTGGGTGGACTCGGCCGCGGCTTTGGCGCGGGCGATCGCGTGGAGAAGTGGTGAGTCGGGCACGCCTTTAACATGTACTCATTCACTGAGAAGCAACCGTACGCGTTGGGCGGTTACCGTACGCGTTGGGCGGTGGAATGCAAAAAAGTACCATTTTCTTGCTGTTTGCACGAATTCCGGACGATTTCAACGCGAGGAAAAGCATCGGCCAGCGCGGATTCATGCCTCGTGTTTGCTGCCGGCTCGCATTTCCAACGGCGTATTCGACGCGCTGCAGTTCAGCGAGTACGGAAAGTGTAAGAGGTCGACTCCCGGGGCGGGCTTTGGGCACTCGCCGCAACACTGCGCCCTCGCGTCCGGAACATCCAACGCGCACATTGCTATGCAATAGAAGCAACCTTCTCGCCGATTGCGGCAACTAATGCCCACCCGGTGGTTGTGTCTCGTGGGGTCAGGCCGGCGCCACGTTCGGACCTGATTCAGCGGCGCCCTCCATGAGCGTCAAGCGTTCCTCTTTCCGCACACCAATGCGTCCCCTTCGCTCTCTGCTTCTTGCGGCCACGCTCTGCTCCGCGATCGCGTGCAAAAAGGCTGCAAGCAGTGCTGACTCCACCGTGGCTGGCGGAGGAGACGCTGCGGCCGCCAAGACCGCCGACGGCGATGCACTTGGCCAACCGCAACTCGCCCTGCCGGTCACTGCGGATGGCGCGCGCGAAGGCGACCTCGTGCTGCGCGTGAATACTACGGGCCAGATCCGCTCGGACGCCGCGGTGAAGTTGCGCGCGGAAGTGGGAGGGACGGTGGGCCAGGTCATGGTACGCCCGGGGGCACGCGTGACGAAGGGGCAGGTGCTGCTCAAGCTTGATCCCTATCCCTTTGATCTCGCCGTCCGCGAGGCGCAAGCCGCGATGGACCAGACGGAGCAGAGCTACTTCGAGCTGTACGTCCCCGATTCTATTGCCACGGGGCATATCCCTACGGCAGAACAACGCAAAGCCCTCATGAACCGCACGGGATTGATCGGTGCGAAGCTCAAGCTCGAGCGCGCCCAGTTCGAGCAGTCGCGCGCTGTCATTACCAGCCCAGTTGATGGCATGGTCGATGCCATTGATGTATCGGGAGGCGAACGGGTCACCGGGGGGCAGCAACTGCTCACCGTGGTCGACACCCGACACCTTCGTATAGAAGCGCAGGTGCTCGAACATGATCTGCCGCTGATTCGTGTTGGCGGTGAGGCGATGGTGACGTCGGCGGGCGCACCTGGTCGTGCTATTCGCGGGCGCATTGACGCGGTGCTCCCGATGGTCGATTCCGTCACGCGCTCGGGGCGCGCCATCGTGCGCGTCGTTGGCGATGGGACGTTGCGTCCCGGCATGTATGCTGATGTAGAACTGGAAGCATCGCGACTGCTGAATCGACGCCTGGTACCGGCTCGTGCGGTCATCGAACGCGATGGGCGGCCGTTGGTGTTCGTTGTGAAGGACGGACGGGCGCAGTGGACCTACATTTTGCCCGGGCGCTCCAACGGCGTTGATACAGAAGTGCTTCCCGATTCTGTAACGGGGCAAATCCCGGTGAACGCCGGTGATCAGGTCATCATCGAGGGGCACCTTACGTTAACCCATGATGCGCCCGTGCGCGTCGTCGCGCCCAAGGAAACTTCGCCCGTCGATCCGTCGACGCGTCGTCGCCCGCGCCAATAGGGCGGCGCACTCGTGTCCATTGCGTCTTTTGCGGTCAAACGTCCGGTCGCGACGATCGCCGCGATTCTGGCGGTCGTGCTCATGGGATCGGTCTCGCTCAGTCGACTGCCCGTGTCGCTGCTGCCCGATGTGTCGTTGCCCGTGCTCACGATTCGCACGGTCTATAGCGGTGCGGCCGCTCCGGAGGTTTCGCGATTTGTGGCGGAGCCTATCGAAGAGGCCATTGCGGCAACGCCAGGGTTGGTGGAACTGCGCTCGGTCAGTCGCAATGGCGAAGCCACCACCACGGCGCGCTTCGCGTGGGGCACGGATATGCGCAGTACGGTGCTGACGGTGCGTGAGCGGCTCGACGCGACCCGCGGCCAACTCCCTGAACGCGCGTTGCGCCCAACACTCCTGACCAGTGATCCGGGCGAACGACCGATTGCTGTGCTCGCGATGAAGAGCGATCCGTCGAAGGGCGGTGGCGATTTGCGCAGTCTCGCACGCACGGCCTCTGACGTGCACGCGCGTCGGCTGGAGCAGATCGAAGGTGTGGCCAGTGTTGCCGTGGTCGGTGCACCGGAAGACCAGATACGCGTCGATCTGGACCCCGATCGACTTCGCGCCATGAATCTCTCGCCGGAAGACATCGCGCTCGCCATTCGCGCGCAAAACGCGACCGGCGCCGGTGGCACGATTCGCAAAGGACAGTTCCGGTTTTCCGTTCGCGCGCTCACGGAGTTTCGCACGCCATCGGAAATTCTTGATACGCCGGTCGGTCCCGTTGGCTCCGGGATCACGCTTCGCGATGTGGGCACCGTGTCGCTTGGTCTGGCTGATCCGGAAACGATGACGCGCTTGGATGGCGCAGCCGCCATCGGATTGGTGGTGTACAAGGACGCCGGCTCGAACACGGTGGCGGTGACGTCGCGGATGCGTGAGGCGATTGCGCAATTGCAGGGGGAGTTCAAAGGCATCGAGATCAACGTCGTCGCGGCACAGGCCGATTTTGTGGTCGATGCGCTGTCCAACCTGGGTCAGGAAATTGTGGCTGGTGGACTGTTGTCGTTGCTCGTGATCTTGGTGTTCCTGCGCGACTGGCGCGTGTCGTTGGCCATCGGGCTCGTGGTGCCGCTGTCCGTCCTCGTGGCCCTGGTTGGTCTGCAGGCCATGCACGTGTCGATCAATGTGCTCTCGCTCGGCGGGCTGGCGTTGGGCACAGGCTTGTTGGTGGATACGGCGATTGTGGTTGCCGAGTCGGTGGGCCGGCGCCGCGAGGAAGGGATGCCGTTGCTGCAAGCGGCGATCGAAGGCACGGACGAAGTGGCCGCGCCCCTGTTTGCCGGCACGCTCACCACGGTGCTGGTATTCGGGCCGATCATTTTCGTGCGTGGACTGGCGGCGGCGCTCTTTCGCGATCTGTCATTGAGCGTCGTCACCACGGTCGCGGCGTCACTGCTGCTGTCACTGACCCTGATGCCGGTGATGATTGTCGGCCGGCGGAAACGCGCTGCGACGACGATGGTGACGCGTCCCGCGCCACGCGCGGCGACGCGAGGGATAGGCGCCATGCTCGACCGGTGGGGCGTCACCCTGGCCGCGTGGTACGAGCATGGCATGCTCTGGTCATTGCGTCACGTGAAAACGGTCTTCGCGATCGCGCTCGTAGCAGTAGCGATCACCGGCCGGCTGATCTGGACACTCCCGAAGGAGATCTTGCCACGCGTCGACGAAGGCGTGCTGGTCGCGCAACTGCAGCTTCCGGAAGGCACAAGCATTGAAGCCACCGCGGCGCAGGTTGGACGTGTTGAGGCCGCGGGGCGCGCACTCGGTGCCGCCGGTGTATACTCGCGTGTCGGGAAGGCCACCGATGAAGAAATCCTCGGTGGTTCGGAACCCGGGTCGAGCGCGACGGCGCAACTGATTGTGCCGGTCCCACCGAACGCCGATGCTGCGGATTTTGCGCAACGCTTGCGAAAGGCGCTCCCCGACCTGGCCGACGGTGCACTGGCGATTGATTTGGCGGGACAGTCTGAATTTGGATCACTGATCGGTCGCGAAGGACGACTGGTGCGCGTGGAATTGTCGGCCGCATCGATGCGGGAATCACAACGCTGGGCCGATACCGTGCGCGCTACACTCAGTAAGGTGCCGTCACTGAGCGACGTACGCGACGCCTATGCCGCATCGCAGCCGATCGTCGAAGTGACGCTCCTGCGCGATCGGATGGCTGAGCGCGGGATCGTGCCGGAACAAGTCGCGAGTGCATTGGCCGGTGCCTTGGGCGGCGTGAATGCCAGCGACCTGCGAGAGACCGATAAGCGCACGCCCATCACGGTCCGCTACGCCGGGATGCGAAACGAACAGATCGAAACCGCACTGCAAACACCGATTCGTGGCGTGCCACTGGGACAGTTGGTGGTGGTGCGCGAAACACGTGCGCCGCTGGAAGTGATCCGCATTGGGCAGCGTCCGGTAACGATCATCGAGGGGCTCGTCGAGAGCGGGGGCACCGCGAAGGCCACCTCAGATGTGGTCGATCGCATGGCCCGCCTGACGTTGCCCAGCGGCGTGACATGGCAGGTTGCCGGCGCCGATGCGGAACGCCAACGCACGAGCAATGAGTTGACGCTGGTGTTGGTGCTCGCCGCACTCCTCATGTTCCTGGTGCTCGCCGGAGAGTTCGCCAGTTTCACCATTCCGCTCGTGGTGATGCTCACCGTGCCGTTGGCCGGCGCCGGTGCGGTGATTTTCCTGTGGATGACGGGGCAATCCCTGAACGCGGTGTCGTTGATCGGCATCGTGGTCATGATTGGCATGGCCGACAACGAAGCGGTCGTGAAGCTGGACGCGATTCGCAAGTTCCGCGAAGCCGGTCATGGCGTGGACGAAGCGATTGTGCTGGGTGGGCAGCAGCGGTTGCGGGCCATTGCGATGACGTCGATTACCACGGTCACGGGCGTCTTGCCGTTGGTGTTCGGGTGGGGCAGCGGAGGCGCGCTGTATCAGCCGCTCGCCGCGGGCATCATCGGCGGGTCGATCAGCGCGTTGCTCGTGACCTTCTTTCTGTTGCCCACGGCGTATGCTGTGCTGGAACGTCGCACCGAGCGTCGCGAAGCGCGTCGGGTGGGCGACGCGAGCGGCGCACGCGAGCGGCGCACGTGAGTAGCGCGCGTGAGTAGCGTGTGGAGTAGCGCATGATCCGTTTCGCTGCGCACCGCCCAGCGGTGGTATGGGCCAGCTGTATCGCCCTCTTGATTGCGGGAGCCATCGCGTTCACGCGACTCCCACTGGCCACACGCACCACGGTTGAGCTGCCTCGCCTACAGGTCGGCGCCAGTTGGCCCGGCTCTGCGCCCGAGGTCATTGAGACGTACCTCACGTCGCCCATCGAAGCGGCGATTCAGGGCGTGCGCGGCGTCAAGCGCGTCTCCAGTAGTTCCAACGACGACTTCGCGTCGCTGCAGGTGGATCTCGAGCCCGCCGCTGACGTGCAGATGACGCGCCTGGCCATTCTGGAACGCTTGGAGATGCTGCGCACCGAGCTTCCTCCCGGTGTGTCGCAGCCATACGTGTCGAACTATGTCCCGGAGGGACTGGAAGACCCGCCACTGCTCTCGCTCACGGTATTCGGTCCGTATACGCCCGGCACGTTGCAGAAGCTGCTCAATGAACGCGTGCAACCGCGACTCACGGCCGTTCCCGGCGTGGCCGGCGTGGCCGTGCGCGGCGGCACCGACCTCGGCGTGTCGGTCAGCTACGACGCGGTGGCGTTGCGACGCCTTGGCCTGTCACCAATGCTGTTGACGAATGCACTCGCCGGCGCCCGCATGGTGCGTGCGCTTGGTGTGCAACAACAGGGAGCAACGGTACGCAACGTGGTCTTGCGCGACCAACCAAACGCCCTCACGGATTTGGAAGCACTGCCCGTCATGGGGCCGGGTGGTCGCATGTTTCATCTGGGCGAATTGGCAACCGTGCGCGCAGAAGAAGACTCGCGCGGGCGATTCTTTCGCATTGACGGCGAACCGGCGGTGGCTATCGAAGTCACCCGCCACTCTGGCGCCGACGCCATAAAAACCGCCGCCGCATTGCGCGAAAGCATCGAGGCGATCAAGCCAGGACTCCCCCCTGGCGTGCGACTGCGCGTCAACAACGATGCGAGTGAAGAACTGGGTAAGGAACTGAATGATCTCACCAAGCGCGGAGCGATTGCGTTTGGCGCGGTGATGCTGGTGTTGGCGATTGCCTTGCGTCGTTGGCGTGCGGTCGCGCTGGTGATGGGAAGCACCGCGGTCGCCATCGCGGCGACTGCGCTGACGCTGTACGTGTTTAACGTACCAGCCAATCTGCTCACGCTCGCCGGGCTCGGCATGGGCGTGGGGATTCTGGTACAGGATGCCTTGATCGTGGTGAATCGTTTGGGCACCGCCCCCGATACGCCGGATGGTCGGGCGGCCGCGACCGGCCGGATCACCCCCGCCGTTGTCGGCAGCACGCTCACCACCGCCGTTGTGCTGTTTCCCTTTCTGTACCTGCAGGGCAACGCGCGCAGCGCCTTTGCACCATTCGCTGCCGCGTTTGTCGTAGCGCTGGGATGGAGCCTGTGCACCGCGCTGCTTATGGTGCCGGCACTGGGTGCCAAGTCGATGACCGGTCGCGTGACGTGGCGTCGCACGCAGCATGTCTATGTCAAACTTCTCAGTCGCATGTTGCGTTGGCGCGCCGCAACCCTATTGGCCACGATCGGTGTGTTGGCCGTCCTGACATGGGGATTCATCAAGAAAGTCCCGCGGTCATCATTCTCAGGCTTCGGCGAGCGACGCACGACGCTGACCGTCAGCTTGTCATTTCCGCGCGGCTCCGAACCGACCAGTGTGGACCGCGCCATGCGGGAGTTCGAAGCGATCGTCGTGAAGCGCGCCGAGGTTGAGCAGGTACGCACCGAGGCGCGCAGCAGCACGGGTGCGCAGATGAGCGTGCTCTTCACGCGCGCGGGCGGAATGACCGCCGTGCCCCTCGAGATGCAAGAAGCGTTGACGCAGCGCGCGGTGCTTATTGGTGGCGCCTCGGTCAGCGTGTATGGCGAT
>JANOPS010000374.1:0-8715 GCA_031421995.1 Gemmatimonadaceae bacterium | reverse complement strand
GCGTCTCGCTCTGCTCCTCGAACGCGCGGACCCCGCCCACCCACAAGTCGTGTGTCGTACTGCCGGCGAGGTTCCGGCGTGCCTGCGCGAGCAGCGGTGGAATGGTGCCAAGCTGCGCGCGGAGCTTGGCAGAGGCCTCCGTGGTCAGCGGAACGGGCTTGGCGAGCACCGTGCGCGGCCAGATGGAGTATTCGAAGAGCCGAATCGAGGCGTGGATGACCGGTCCTTCCTTGTCGGGCGTATCGCTTTCCTCAGGAATGATCGACGCGTAGTACGCCGGGTCGCGTGCGAAGGGCTTGAGCACCGTCAGGTGGTACTGCATGCCATTCATCTCGGCGCGTACCAGATGATGATCGACTTGTTCGGCGACCGGCCACCCGGTCGTGTCGATCCGCGCCAGGCGTCGCTGTAATTGCGTGAGCTGCGCCAGACGTCTGGCATTCGTGGCCGCCGCGTAGTCGGGAATGCCGGCCACGCGTGGCGGCTCCTCGAACGTGCGCCATTCATTGAAAAGCGTCACCAACTCGCTGTACGTCCTACTCGTGGAGGCCGTCTGCGCGCCGGCGCTGTTGCTGAGGGTAAGACTCCCGGCTGGCAATCCGATCCACGTGAGCAGCAGCACAGCACTGGCGCGCGTCGACGCGCGGCGAAGAGACGATCGTGCGGCGTGGAAACGAGGCAGGCAATTCATGGGGAGCTGACGGAGGGTGACGGCGCGCGCACGGGAGCCTGTTCTCGGCAACAACGAGTACGCCGACTACAATGTGCTCCGTGAGAATACCGTGAGGCAAGCCGTTGGGAGCCTCGACGTTGGCACCCAACGGCAACCTTCCATGAACTCCGCCGTGCTATCGTCCGCGCCGCACTCCCCCTCGATGGCCAATAATGATGGGAGTCCCAATGAATCCCCGATAGAACGGGCGAAACCCGAACGGACTGTAGTAGCCGTAGAACCCCGCCATCCACGGATCGAAGAAGGGATAGGCACCAAAATTGTTCGACGCGCGGCGCTCGGGTTCGTTGGTGGTGACGTCGAGCGGCGCGACCATCACCGATGCCGTACCAGCCACGTCCTTACACGAGCGTTTCTCCTTGAGCGCTTTGGCAATGAGCTTGCCGTCCATCCACAACTCCATCGCCCCCTTCGTCTTCGAATCGAGTTCCACCAGTTCGCGCGGCCCCAAGGTCAGTCGCGTATGCTCGGTGCCTTTCTCGATCGCGTACTCCACATTGACCGCCGTCGCACCGTCGTTCCGAATCACGAAGCGATCGTCACATCGATAGCCGAAGGTCAGTTCCGAGATATCGCCAACGGGGGTGCGAGCGATTTCGGTGATTTGTGCGCCAACCGCCGAGGTCAGCGTCGTACTCGCGAGCACGCCTGCTGCGGCAATGGTCGAGCGCATGCGCGTGGTAGGCATATAGCGGCTCTCCGTGTGGTCGTTCAGGGTGCAGCGCCCAATGCGCGGAAGTCTGAACGGTTCATGAACAAGGACACGCCGCGCGCGCGATACCCTACACCCAATGGCTGGCTGCGGTGCTCCGGGGCGAATGCTATTTTTCCGACATGCGATGTTCCTTCCTGCTGTACGGCGCCAATGGGTATGTCGGGCGTGCCATCGCCCGTGCCGCGGTGGCGACAGGGCTGGCTCCGATCATGGCGGGAAGAAACGCACCCGTGATCTCTGCGCTCGCGCGCGAACTGGGGTTGGAATTTCGCGTGTTCGATCTTGATGATCCGCACGTCATCGATCAAGCACTCACAGGGGTGTCGGTGGTACTGCATTGCGCGGGGCCCTTTATGGCCACCTCGCGGCCCATGGTCGACGCGTGCCTGCGCACTGGCATACACTATCTCGATATCACCGGCGAGCTCCCGGTGTTCGATGCTGTCGCACGCCGCGACGCAGAGGCAAAGGCGGCGAATGTCATGCTGATGCCCGGTGCCGGATTCGACGTTGTCCCAACAGACTGCCTGGCCATGTTCCTCCAGCAACGTCTGCCCTCGGCAACACGGCTGATGCTGGGCTTTCAGAGCGTGGGACCAGGCGGAATGCCGCCGGGCACGCAGCACACCATGATCGAGTTGTTGCCGTTCGGAAATTATGTGCGGCGCGACGGGGCATTACTCCGAGTAAACGGCCCCCTGACGTCGCGCACCATCGATTTTGGCCAAGGGCCCGTGCGTGCGAGTCAGATCACGTGGGGAGACGTGTTCACCGCGTATCATAGCACCGGTATTCCGACCATTGAGACCTACCTCGCGCTGTCACCGCGAGTAAAGTCGCAAATGGCGTGGATCGATCGATTGCGTCCGCTCTTCGCCTTCGCGCGGGTGCGGGACATGCTGCACACGCGCGTCGCCCCGGGGCCGTCGCCCGCGGCACGCGCACAGACCGTCACGCACGTGTGGGGGCAAGCACAGAACGACGAGGGTGTGGCCGTCGCCGCGCGACTGCATGGTCCCGAGGCGGGTGTCGAATGGACGGCGCAGTGCGCACTTTCGATCGTCAAGCGCGTGTTGAGAGGCAATGCGCCTCCGGGCTACCAAACGCCGGCGATGGCGTACGGCCCCGACCTTGTGCTCGAGACGCTGGGCGTGGTTCGCGAAGAGGTGCCTGCAGACGCGCCGTCGGCGCCCGTCGCACAGGCAAACGAAGAACTGGTCGGCGTCGAGCGGCTGCTGGACGTGCAGCGGGTTGAGTTCAGCGCGCGCCGATTCCTCGCGATGCCGCTGGCGGGGAGCATTGCGTGGACGGTGATCGGTCTGGGCAGCCTGGCCCTCGATCCCTTCGGCGCTTCCATGCTGTTGTTCGTCGCGACCGGCAGCATTGCCTATGTCGGCATGTTCCTCTCGCGCTACACGGGCGAGCACTTCATCGATCGCACACGACCGAAGAATGTGTTTGATCGGCTCTTTATGTATCAGGTGGGCATGGCGCTGTTGGTCTACGCGATCGCCATTCCGTTCTTCCGCGCGGACTACAGCTCGCTGCCGCTCACGGTCGGCATCCTGAGTGGTCTGATGTGGTTGCCATTCTCGTGGATCATTCAGCATTGGATTGGCGTCTTTCACAGCGTCGTTAGGACCGTGGCGGTCACCGCAGCGTGGTATCTGTTTCCCGAGCACCGTTTCCAGGTGATTCCGTTGGTGATCGTGCTGGTGTACGCCGTCACCATGCTGTTCCTCGAATCGCGGTGGCGTCAGCGCACGATCCAGAGTGACATCAGCCCACTCGTGGACAGTGCGATCGCACCCGCTCGCGTTTCTGCGCAGGCAGACGACACTGTCTACGATATCACGCTGGTTGACCCTGCCTTCGACCGTCCCACCGAACCACGGATGCCCGCGCCGATCCGCCTGAGTGAAGGGGAGCCCACGCAGGAGCGGTAGTCACAGGCCGCCCGTCCTCGACAGGGTCTCCAGGAGTGTCCTCAAAAAGGGACGACCATTGCGTTCGAAGTACGCGCGAATCTCGTAAGGGACCATCACATAACGGGTTGGCGATTCGCTGCGGACTGGCGCGACGCATGCAGTACAGGTGGGCGTCCACTAACCGGAGTGCTCCATGCGTCTGTTCGTCCGCCCCGTTGCGTCGTTTGCGACATCGCTCATCCTCGGCGCTTTCATCGTGCCCGCACTTCACGCCCAACCCGGTGTCGGCGCCACATTGACGCCGTACGCGGGTTACCTGGTGACAGGGAACTGGTATGATGGGCCGATCGGGACCTCAATTTCGACCACGAATTCGCCCATGGTCGGTGTGCAAGGGTCCGTGCCGCTCACGCGCGGCGTGGCGCTCGTGGGAAACCTTGGCTACGCCAGTGGTGATCTGCGCGTAGGGTTACCGATCATCGGCGGTGTCAATATCGGGACCGCCAAGACGTGGTTGTACGACGCCGGCCTTGAGCTTGGCGGGTTGTCGGGCAAGTCTGCCGGCATTGCCCCGTTTGTACAGGGTGGTGTTGGTGGGATGACCAGTGATATCAAGAACCGGCTGTTCAACGTGCGCGGATCCAACATCGCCTATACCGGCGCGGTAGGACTGGATGTCGGACTGAGCAAGGGCTTTGCGCTCCGCCTGCAGGCCAAAGACTGGATCGGACGGTTCAATTCCGAAGACGCGGTAGGCATTCGCGTTGACGGCAACCGCACGCACAACTGGGCGTTGTCGGGCGGGGTACGACTAGGCTTCTAGCAGGCGGCCCTCCCGTTACCTTTGAGTTCGGTCGCAGTAACGTTTCTTCAGGAGATCGTGCGTGCCGCACTCACAGTGGAACACCATGACGGGAATTACTTGGAACGAGCAGCGGGAGCGTGTGTCACAAGGCGCCCCGCTGCTTCGTCTGCTCTGCGCCGGTCGCGTCGCCAGCCGCGTCGTCAGTCGCATCGCCAGCCGCGTCGCCGGCCGCGTCTCCCTGTCGCGCGCACTGGTTGCCACGCTGGTGGCCACGCTCTTCGCGACGGGCCTCAGCGCACATGCCGTGGCCGCGCAGAACGCGCCACCGGACAGCGCAGCGCGGCCGGCGGTCGCCGCGCGACGTGATCCGTTGGCGAGCGATCCCACGCAGTTGTCAGGCATCGCCGCGCAAGCACGCAGCCAGCAAGATCAATTCGAACGCAATCATCGCTCGGGGCTGCGCTTCTACAATGGCGGCGCCGACGCGAAGTGCGACGTCGACTTTGGTGGGAATCTTTGCTATTGGAACAACAACGGCGACGTGCCCCCACCGGATGAGCGAAACGACGCCAAGCTCGAGCGACTTGAGTTGCTGCAAATTCTCTCGCGCGCGCAGGCGGCCAACCCCAACGACGATTGGGTCAGCGGCATGCGCGTGCGGTACGCCATCGAAGCGGGCCAGTTGGATACGGCCGCCATCGCGGCTAACACCTGCGCAGGCACCGCGTGGTGGTGCTCCGCGCTGCAGGGGCTCGCGGCGCACATCGCCAACAAGCATGAGCTGTCTGCGCGGGCCTACACGCGGGCGCTTACGCAGATGCCCGCGGCACAGCGTTGTGAATGGACCGACGTATCGTGGTGGCTTGAAGTGCCGTCGCAGCTGACCTACAAGGCCATTCCGTGTGATAGTCGCGCCGCGCAGAACGAGCGCATCTTTCGACTGGCCCAGCCCCTGTGGTTGTTGCCCGCGAACGATGTCAGCAACGAGTTGAACTCTCGTTGGACGATTTCCCGCGTGCACTCGTTGGGGCGCATCCCGTACGACATGAGCTTTGGCCGGAACATTCTGGAATCGCAGGTGCGCTACGGATGGCCCGAAGCGTGGTCGATTCAGAACGGCGGTGTGGCCGATCCTCGTCCGCCCAGCATCATCGGACATGAGCCAACGCCGAGCTACGACTTCATGCCGTCGGCCGCCGTGCTCGACAAACCGATCGGTGCGACCGACGCGGATTGGAAGCTGCGCGATCCACGGGCGCGTATGCGGTACAGTCCGCGCTTCGGCGTGGGCTTCGGCGCGTTGCCCACGCAGTTCGCGCGTTTTCGCCGCGGCGATTCCACACTGCTTGCTGGTGGCTACCGCATGACGCGTGATCTGGAGATGGGACGCGCGCCCTACGTTGCTGCGCTTACCGTCGATGGCTTTGACGGGCGCGCACCACGACAGATTCGCAAGGACAGCGCCGCCGCGGCGAGCGCGCTGCTGCTCAACATGGGCACGTCACCAGTGCTGGCCAGTCTGGAAGTTCTCGCACCGGCCGGACGTCGCGCTGCCCGCGTGCGCGAAACCATTCAGCCACTCGCGCGCGATGTGCGCTTGTCCGACTATCTCGTGCTCGTGCGCGGCGACCCATCACCAGCGCCAACACTCGAGACTAACGCGAAGAACGCCTATGGCTCGTTGCAGATCGAAGGCGGCACCGCGCTGGGCCTGTACTGGGAGATTTATCGGACGGTCAGCGTCGGCACACCGTTGGCGGTGTCGATCAAGGCGACACGCCTCGGCGCGAGCTTCATGCAGAAGTTGGGCTCGAGCATCGGCTTGTCGAAGGCGGTCACGCCCGTCTCCATTCGCTTCACCGACAACGGTCGGCCCGACGGCGGCTTTGGACGCAGTCTCACCGTGAACTTTCCGTCGGTGCCTGATGGTGCGTATCAGTTGTCGCTGGTGGTGAGCGGCGGTGGCATTACCGACAGCACCACGAGTGTGATCCGGGTGAAGAAGGCGCGCTAGGGTTTTCGCGGGGGCGTCGGGCGTTGCACGGCGCCCCAGTCAATGCCCGGGCGAATGCCGCTCCATGCCTCCACGTCGTCCACGCGAATGGTTGTGCCAACAGCTTGACCTTCAATCAGCACGCGCAACGGCCGGTCGGTCTTGATGACGTCCGACGAGACAGCGATCACGGTTCCGTCAATGGCCAAGCCGCAGCGGCCGTCACCAAGCACCTGCAAGACCAACTCGTGCGGGCCTTCCCCCGTAACGCTTGGCGGCATGACCGATATCGGCACCTCCCGTTCCCCGGCAACGAACAGAATCTGCGCAAGATTTTCACCACCCTCAGCGCGCGGCACTCGAACCGCACAGCGGCGGCTGTCACGCGTTGCACCCCAGCTGGCGGGGAATAGCCCATCGGCCTGACTGCGCTCACGCCACTCGGCAAGCGCGTCGTTGGACGTGACCGGGTCGAGTGCCACAGAAAGTGCCTGCCACTGCGCGACATCGATGGGTGTCCGAACGTGCACCCGCACCCCGCCGCCTGATACCACCGCGATCGTTCGGCGACTGATCACGCCACTGGTCAGTTGTCCGTCGCCGTTCAACGACAGCGACGGACGCCCCTGCGCGAATACCACAGACGGAGAGGGTGTGCCGAAGAGCACCCATTGCGTGGCCAGTGGGCCTCGCCAGTCGTCCTTGAGCGCGACATCAAACGTAGACTGCTTGACACGGATGCGGCGCTCGATCGAGCGAACAGTGCCGGCCTGCGCGACGAAGCGCGCCTCGCCTTCGGCGCGCATCAGCGCTGCTCCACGTTGGTCGACCACGGCAACGGTGGTATCGAGCGACCTCCACGCTGTAGCCCGCACACTGCTTTCGGCGCGCGAGGAATCAAGTCCGGACACGCCGAGCTGCACACGCTGGCCCACAAACGCCTCGGCAGGGGCGTTGACCGCCACCGACAACAGTCCGCGACTGGGTCGCTCCCAGCGAATAAAACTGGCGTTGAAGGAGCGTACCGGTTGTGAGTTCCACCGTACTTCCCGTTTCGTACCTGGGGATGACGGGTTGAATACGGCGAGTACGGGGTCACCCGCTTCCGGCCTCGCGCAGAGGCAGAGCACCAGACGGCCCGTTGGATCAGCCAGATACGTTGTCGCCGATGAATCGATGGGGACTGGTTCGCCTTCATCGAGGTCGACTCGCAACAGCAAGGGTTGTAAGCCAATCGTTCGCCGGGCGCTCACCAATAGCGTCCGCTCGGACATCCATCCAACAATCGCGGTTGGCGTCAGGGCCGTGCCGAGCACACGGCAGCGTTCATTTAACGGGTCCACTCCAATGCTGCAGACTTGCGCCTGTCGGGCGATTGCGTGGCTGCGGAGAAAGGCGATTCGCGTTCCTGCCGCGTTCCAGTGTTGACTGAATTCGCTGGCATCGGTGTTCGTGAGCCGGCGTGTTTTGCCCGCGGCAAGGTCCAACACTTCCAATTCTGTGCGCTGGGCCGGGTGTCGATCACCGCTGGTGAACACCACGCGATCTCCATCAGGCGAAGGCGTCGCGCCGTCCTGATCATGCGGGAGCTCCAGCAGCGGCGTCACGTCGCCGGTTAACGACACGCGCACCAACTCAATCGCGTTCTTTCCACCATTCACCGACAGCGACGAACCCACATACTCGCCCGTGCCAAGCTTGCCGGTGACCTTGACGGAGTCGAGCACAGACATCGGAAAGGCCTCACCGGCGGCGGTCAAATCCACCGGCTCGTTGGTCGACAGTTCATCACCACGAACGGTCAGCGTGAAAAATGCCGGGCCGCTGGCGTCGGCGGCGATCAGGGTAGCCGACAGGTCTGCCCCGGCGGCCGGGCGTGATTGAACCACCACGACAGCCACGATGAGCAGCAGGCTAGCCGCAATCACCGAAAGTCGGCCGGCCCAACGGCGTGGATTGTATCGCGTGCGCCACGGCAGGCGCTTCACCAACCCATCGATGTCCGCGCTGACGGCGTCGGTGCCCAGCACTTCGCGACCGAGTTGGTGGATCGCGGCCTGTTCGCCGCTGAGATGTGCGCTGCGCACGGCGCGCGCGAACGTGCGGTCCAGCGCCGTCGTGTCCGATGCGCGGCCGCGATGCCAGGCCGCGCGCAATAGCAGCGACACGTCATCGCCCGCTATGCGTTCCAGATGTGACGCCATCGCTTCATTGGCTCGCACACGGTCTGCATCGCTGGCCATCTCGATGGTGAGCGCGGCAATCTCGTCGTGCGCCACCCGCACGGAGTCATCACTGCGAGCCACGAGTCCACGCGTATCCAGCAGCGTAAGCGACTCGCGTCCGTCCTGCGACAACACGCCTGGCAGTGCCGAATCAGACATGGTCGTGCCGGCAACCGCCAGTCGCAACAGCGCATCGCGCGCGGCCGGTGGCAATGCCGAGAGCCGTTGCTGCATGGCGCGGCCGGCGCCCAGCGTGGCAATGAGTGCGTTCGCGTCAGGTGTCGACCACTGTTGTCCGGCCAATCGCAATTGGTCG
>JANOPS010000373.1:0-3544 GCA_031421995.1 Gemmatimonadaceae bacterium | reverse complement strand
GCGTTGGCGCAGATCAATCAGGATTTTTACACGGTGGTCGTGCCGCCGCGCGGCGCACAAGCGTCGGTCAGCGTGGCGGATCCGGCCAGCGCCGCGGTTCCGGTTCGCAAGCTCACCGATATCGGCGGCCAGTTCCCGGCGTGGTCGGCCGACGGACGCCGCATTCATTGGTCGATCGGCAACGCGCACGTGATCTATGATCTGGATTCGGCGGCGGCGCGCGACGCGGCGATTGCGCTGTCGCGTCGTGATTCCACGCTTGCCGACAGTCTGCGTCCGCGTCCATACCTGCCGTCGGAACGTCGCATCACGGTGCAGGTCACGCGCGATACACCGCGAGGCACGTTGGCGCTGCGTAACGCGAAGATCATCACCATGAAGGGCGATGAGATCTTCGCCCGTGGTGACATTGTGGTGCGCGACAATCGCATCGTGAGCGTGGGAGCGGCCGGCACGGTGACCATTCCTGCGGGTGCAACGCAGATGGACATGGAGGGGAAGACCATCATCCCGGGGTTTGTAGACACGCACGCACATCTGCGCGCCGAGCGTGGCACGATTCACGAAGCGCAACCGTGGGCGTTTTTGGCGAATCTGGCGTATGGCGTGACCACGACGCGCGATCCGCAAACAGGCACCACCGACGTGCTCACGTATCAGGACATGGTGGAATCCGGCGAGATTATCGGACCGCGCGTGTACTCAACGGGCCCCGGTATCTTTGATCAAGATCAAATTCGCGATCAAGAACACGCCCGCAGTATGCTCAAGCGGTACAGCCAGTACTACGACACCAAGACGATCAAGATGTACGTCGCCGGTGTGCGTCAAACCCGTCAGTGGATTATCAAGGCGGCGCGTGAGCAACAGCTCATGCCAACCACCGAGGGTTCACTCGACGTGAAGCTCAACCTCACGGAAACGCTGGATGGATATCCAGGGCTTGAGCATTCCATGGGCATCACGCCACTCGGCGCCGACGTAACGAATTTCATGGCGTGGTCGAACAGAACGTACACGCCCACCTTGCTGGTGAACTACGGCGGGCCGTGGGGCGAGAACTGGTTTTACACGAAGGAGAATCCGTATGCGGATCCCAAGCTGCAGCGATTCACGGCGTACGAAGAGTTGGCACTCAAGACGCGTCGGCGGATGGCCACACTACCGGGTGGCAGCACCGCCGGCGGTTGGTTTCGCGACGAAGAATACGTGTTCCCCAAACTCGCTGCTGACGCCACGAAGATTCTGCGGAGCGGTGGCCGACTGGGTATCGGCAGTCACGGACAGTTGCAGGGGCTTGGCTATCACTGGGAGTTGTGGGCGATGGCCAGCGGTGGCATGACCGCACACGAAGCGCTCAAAGTGTCCACGTGGTACGGCGCGCAGGCCATCGGCTTGCAGGGTGATCTGGGATCGCTTGAAGCAGGCAAGTTGGCAGACCTGGTGGTGCTTGATGCAGATCCGCTGGCCGAGCTGCGCAACACCAACACGATTCGGTACGTCATGAAGAACGGCCGGTTGTATGACGGTGCCACGTTGGCCGAGCAGCATCCAACACGACGGGCGGGGCCGGAGGTGCCCAATCGTCCCGTGGCGCCGAACACGAAGGCGGGGACACGGGACGGGGTGCGATAGACCGCGTGGCAAACGCCTCCAGCCCCAGCGAGTTCGAAGCACGTTTGGCCGGACGTTATCGGGTAGAGCGGCTGCTCGGTCGCGGCGGGATGGGAGCGGTACATCTGGCTCGCGACCTGCAGCTGGACCGTCTCGTCGCCATCAAGGAACTGCCCGCGGAATTCGCTAGCGACCCGATGCTTCGGGAGCGCTTTCTGCGAGAAGTGCGCATGGCCGCCAGCTTCTCGCACCCGAACATCGTGCCGGTGTACGCCGTCGAGGAGCAGGGCCGGTCACTGGCGTTCGTGATGGGTTTCGTTGAGGGGGAAAGCCTGGGTGAGCGGGTGCGACGTGCCGGGCCGCTGTCATCGCGTGAGTCCGTGCGCTTGCTGCTGGACGTGGCCTATGCCCTCGCGTATGCACACGGTCGCGGCGTCGTGCATCGTGATATCAAGCCCGACAACATCATGATCGAACGGGCGACAGGTCGCGCGCTCTTGATGGACTTCGGCGTGGCGCGATCGATTGACGCGACACCGGCAGCGCCGTCGGGAATGACGCGCGTCGGCGAAGTGGTGGGTACCCCCGAATACATGAGTCCAGAGCAGGCCACCGCCGAAGAGCTGGATGGACGCAGTGATCTGTACTCTCTGGGTTTAGTGGCGTACTTCGCGGTGACGGGGACGGTTGCCTTTGGCGGAGACAGCGCGGCACGGATTCTCGTGCGGCAGCTCACGGAAGTGCTGCCGTCGATCGCGACAGTGCGCAGTGATTTGCCGGCCGCCGTGTCCGCCGCAATTGATCGGTGCCTGCAGAAGGAGCGCGACGCGCGGTTTACCGATGCCGGTGCGCTGATCGAGGCGCTTGACGCAGCGCAGGCGGCGGCGCCCGAAGTCCCGGTGACGATTCGGCTGTTTGCGCAGGAGGCCGAGACTCTCGGCATGATCGCGTGCTTCGCCTCTCTGGCCGCGGGGGTCGTCCTGTTCAGCGGAATCACCGAGGTGGGAATCTTGGACCGGATGATTCCCGTGGTGGTGGTCGTCTCGGTGATGCTGGGTCGTTTCATGCAGACCCGCGCCGAGGCGCGTCGATTGTTGTTGCAGGGCTACTCGGCGGATTTTGTGGTGCGCGGTTTGCGTCAGAGCGTCGACGAACGCGAAGAGCGGCGCGCACAATTGCGACTTGATGCCGACGTGGTGGGCCGCCGTCGGCGAACGTTCCGCCTGGGCGCGCTCATGTTGCTGGGCGCGGCCTTGCTCGTGCGAACTGCGTTCGCGATGCGCACGGGTGAAGAAGGCAACTACAACACACCACTCCCGGCGGCCGTGATGTTGTTCTCCGGACTGTGCATGTTCGGTTTCGGCATGGTCTTGGTCGCGCGAAGTCCGATGCGCATGAGCATTTGGGAACGGCTCTTTCGCGGGGTCTGGCTTGGGGCACCCGGTCGTGCCTTCCTTCGATCTGTGGCGAACAGCACCGAGCGAGCGGGTAGCGTGACGGGGGTGGTGCAGGGCGCGACGCGCGACGTTGCCACAAAGGCTGTGGCGCTGGCGGTTGCCACACCCAGTGGTGCGACGCTCACCGGTGCTGGTGCGGCTGACGCGCGACTGGCTGCTTTGGAGTCACGAATCGCGCGTCTTGAGAAGAGGCTTGAGGTGAGCTCGTGTCGATCCTGAAACGCCGTGAATCGCTGTGAGGGGTGAGCGACAGCATGGGAGCAGGGCTGAGATTTCAGGGCTGAGGAACGGAAGGGGTGAGGCGAACCACAGGCGTGAGCGCTCAGGCTTCAGCGTTCAGGGGAGAGCGCCTGCTTGAGGGGTGAGGCGCGAGCGGTGAGCCCTGCTCAGGGCTGAGGCCACTGGCTTGAGCTCTCACCTGACGGCTTAGAGCTCACAGCCCACGCCTGTGGTGCGCCTCACCCCTTCTTTTC
>JANOPS010000372.1:0-6028 GCA_031421995.1 Gemmatimonadaceae bacterium | reverse complement strand
GTCGGTATGGGCGGCGATACGCTGTACATGCGCGACGGTCGTCTCTACGTGAATGGCATCGTCGAGTCGCGAAGCACCGCGCAGGTGGGTACGGTCAGCGCTGCCGACGACATTGTGCATCCGTTGTTTGGCTGGCAGCACACCTTTGAAACGAAGGGCTCGCGATTCGGCGGTGTGGTGGACACGCCGTCGCTGCACCAATGGGGGCCACTGGTTGTCCCGGCCGGAACCTTCTTCATGATGGGCGACAACCGGGACAATTCGGTGGACAGTCGCTACTACGGCCCAGTCCCGCGAGCAAACGTGCGCGGCCGCCCAACGTTTGTGTACTACTCGTACGATACTGAGCGCGGTCTGGATTTTGTGCGGGCGGTCACCGAAGTGCGGTGGGGTCGACTCGGGACCTGGATTCGGTAGTCACGCTCCCGTTTAACAACCAACTCCAACACAGAATGAATCACGGAGGACACGGAGAACACGGAGGCGCGTGCCTGAAGTTGGATCTCACAATCAGCGCCTTTTCTTTGAGGGTGAGACATCGCACAACCTCGCGACGCTCACCCTCCGTGTACTCCGTGTCCTTTGTGATTCAAAAACCAAGACGCCGTCACTTATAGATGAAGCACGGTGGAGGCAGGTTACTTGACGCCGAGATTCTTCTTCAGGAAAGCGATGGTCTTCGGCCAGCCATCCTTGGTCGCCGCCATGTTCGCCATTTCTTCTGCTTCGTTTCGCGTGGACTTCGGATCGTTCTGCTCGCGAAGAAAGCCATGGGATGCGCCTTCGTAGTTGGTGCCTACGTAGTTCTTGCCGAGGGCCTTCATCACAGAATCCAGTGCCGGCATCGCCGCGGCAATGCGTGCGTCACCGGTCCCGTTCAACAGCATCACCGGCACCTTGATTTTGGCAAGCGAATCGCTGATCACGCTCCCACGTACTGCCGGCGATGTCGCCGTGGCTGGCGTACCGGCGCTGACGTACGGCAACCCATAAAACGCAACGCCGCCCGAGAATCCCTTCACGCCGCCATGCACCGCGTGGTAGAACGTGGTCTGTCCGCCCCAGCAATACCCGATCACGGCATACTTCGGCTCCGCAGAGGGTTGCATCATGGCGTAGTTCGCCGCCGCCACGATCGCTCTGTTTCGTTCGGCGGCATTCACGCCGCGAATGATCTTTACTGCAGAGTCAGACGCCAGTTCCACGCTGGTGGCCCCACCGCGTAGTCGCGACAACATGTCAGGCGCGATCGCAATGAAGCCGTCGGCGGCTACCTGATCGGCCACGCCGCGCACCCAGGTGGACAAACCAAAGATCTCATGCACCACCACCACGACCGGCGCCTTGGCTCGTGCGTTTGGGCTGGCCGGATACACCACCCACGCCATCAACGAGTCGGCCGAGCCTGGTTCCCACGCGATCTTTACCCACTCCGCGTGACGGGGGCTGGCCTTGATGCGCGCTTCGGCGGTGAGGCTGCTGGCTGGCAAGCCAGGAAGCCCCTGCGATGCACGGATGCGCACGCGACGAGGTGCAGACGGATCCGCAGACAGATCGGCGGGGTTCATGTGCGCCATGTGATCGTCGGTCGACGCCATCGAAGAGGCGACGGCCCGCGACGCATCGGGCGATGTGCGCTGCAGGGTGCAGGCGGCGAGGAGCGCAGTCGAGAGAGCGAAAGCACGACGAAGCATACGAGAAACTCCAAAGTAGAAGAGAAACAACCATCCGAAATCTCAGGGCGCGTGTGCCGGTCCGCCAGCGCCTCCGGCCGACGTCGTTGTCACACGCTTCCTATACCACTGAACCGTCGGCACATTTCACACATGAAACGTCGCACGTTCTTGGCCGTCGGTGCAGGACTGGGCGGTTCCCTGTTTGTTGGCTGGGCACTGCTGCCGCCACGGCAGCGGCTCATGCCGGGCACCGCAAGACGTACGCCGAGCGGGACGGTGGCGTTGAACGGATGGCTGACGATTGCCGCGGATGACACCGTGACCGTCGTCGTACCGAAGTCCGAGATGGGGCAGGGCATTCACACCGCGCTGGCGATGGTGATCGCGGAAGAGCTTGGCTGCGCGTGGGAACAGGTTCGCATCGAGCATAGCCCGGTCGACGCGATCTACAACAACATCTCGGTGGTCGTCGAGGGCTTGCCGTTTCACCCTGAGGCCAGCGGACCGCTGGTGCGCGGTGTGAAATGGCTGACCGCCAAGTCGATGCGCGAAGTGGGCGTCATGATGACTGGCGGTTCATCCAGTATCGTGGACTGCTGGATGCCGATGCGCGAGGCGGGGGCGTCGGCCCGCCAGTCGCTTGTCGCCGCCGCCGCGGCGCGACTGAAGGTCGACGTGTCGACCTGTCGCGTGGAGAACGGTGCAGTCGTGTGTGGCACCTCGCGGCTACGGTTTGGGGAACTGGCCGAGTCGGCCGTGGCGCATCGACCGGATCGGGTGGCGCTCAAGGCGATGTCGGAGTTCTCACTGCTCGGCAAGCCGGTGCCGCGTCTTGACGCGGATGCCAAGTCGCGCGGCATCGCCGTGTACACCGGTGATGTCGCGGTGCCGGGGATGCGCTACGCGGCGGTGACGCTCAGCCCGACGTTTGGTGGCACACCACGCGAATACAAGGCCGATGTGGTGCAGCGCATGGCAGGTGTGCGCGCGGTGGTTCCACTCAAGGGCAGTCACTACGGAGACGCTGCTGGTGTGGCGGTCATCGCCGACAGCTGGTGGCAGGCGAAGCAGGGTGTTGATGCACTGGCGGTCCAGTGGAACGAGGGCCAGCACGCAGCGTTATCGTCGGCCGATATTGCCAAAACGCTTCGTGCCGCGGCTTTGGCTGGCAAGGGGTTCCCTTTTCGCTCGGTCGGAGATGCGCGCGGCGAGCTGACGCGCGCCAACCGCGTGATCGAAGCCGTGTATGAGGCGCCGTACCTTGCGCACGCGGCGATGGAGCCGTTGAGTGCGACGGTTCGGGTGACAAAGACCAGCGCTGAACTGTGGGTCGCCACGCAGGTGCCGGGATTGGCGCGCGCTGCGGTCGCACAAATAACGGGACTTGATACCGATCAGATCACTCTGCATCAGTACGTGATGGGCGGGAGTTTTGGCCGTCGACTGGACGTCGATTTTGTGGCGCAAGCCGCTGCCATCGCGATGGCAGTACCGGATACCGCCGTGCACGTGCTGTGGCGACGCGAAGATGATATGCGGCACGATTCCTATCGGCCGGCGGCCGTCTCGCAACTGCGTGCTGGTGTCGACGCACAAGGGCGCCTGACGGCAATCACGGCGCATTCGGCCGGCCAGTCGGCGTTTCAGATGACCAACGTGCGGCTTGGTATTCCGCTGGTGCGATTCATGCCCGATCGCACTACGGCCGACGGCACGTCAGATCAACCGTATGAGTTTGCCGCGCTGCGTTCGGCGCACGCAAATGTGTCGCTGCCCGTGGCCGTTGGGATGTGGCGATCGGTCGGACACTCGCATCAGGCATTTTTCTTCGAGTCGTTCCTCGATGAAATCGCGGCAGCGCTCACGCAGGACCCCGTGGCCTTTCGCGCCTCGCTGTTGCAGCACCATCCGCGTGCTCTGCACGTGCTGACGCTCGCTGCTGAACGCAGCGGGTGGGGGCAACCGTTTGCGGAGTCGCCCGGCATGCCGCGCCGCGCGCGCGGCATCGCCTTGCACAGCTCGTTTGGCAGCACCGTGGCGCAGGTTGCTGAAGTCTCCATCACAGACCAGCGTCGGATTCGTGTGCACCGGGTGGTGGCGGTGATCGATTGCGGCTTTGCCGTCAATCCCAACATCATCACGCAGCAGGTGGAAGGCGCGATCTGCTACGGACTCTCGGCGGCCTTGGATGGGGAGATCACGATTGCGAATGGTCGCGTGGTGCAAGGCAACTTTCACGAGTACAAACCACTGCGTATGTCGGAAACGCCTCGTATCGAGACAATTATTGTACCGAGTATGGAAGTCCCCAGTGGTGTTGGCGAGCCGGGTTTACCGCCGCTGGCGCCGGCCGTCGCAAATGCGGTCTTCGCACTGACCGGCACGCGGTTGCGCGCGCTGCCGCTGCGGTTGCCAGCGGAGGAGTCTACGTCATGAGCATGTCGCAATCGGCGAATGACAGCGCGGTGAACAGTATCGCGGTCGACATCAACGGGCGTCGCGAAGTACTCACCGCGACGCCGGATACGCCTCTGTTGTGGGCCCTGCGACAGCATGTCGGGTTGACCGGCACCAAATTCGGATGTGGCATGGCGCTGTGCGGTGCGTGCACGGTCCATCTGGATGGTGTGCCAATCCGATCCTGCGTGACACCGATATCTGCAATTGCGGGCAAACGCGTGACGACGATCGAAGGCGTATCCGGTGCCGTAGCAGAGGCCGTACACGCGGCGTGGGTGGCGCTCGATGTCGCACAATGCGGATACTGCCAATCAGGACAAGTCATGGCCGCCATTGCGTTGCTGACGGAGTCGCCATCGCCAACGGACGAGGCGATTGATCGGGCGATGGATGGCAACGTGTGCCGGTGCGGAACGTATCCGCGCATTCGTGCGGCTATTCACCAAGCCGCCACTGCGCTTGGGCCGTCCGTACCGGCTTCGACGGCGCGCGAGCGAAGATGACCGCCCGCGAACGCGCACCGACCTTCAGACGGGTCAGTAAGTGACGGGTACGTTGTCGAAGAGTGC
Organism: Gemmatimonadaceae bacterium; assembly: GCA_031421995.1. Classification (GTDB taxonomy): domain Bacteria; phylum Gemmatimonadota; class Gemmatimonadetes; order Gemmatimonadales; family Gemmatimonadaceae; genus Gemmatimonas. The sequence continues at coordinate 1,323 of JANOPS010000372.1, read as the reverse complement.
GCGATTCAGGAGAAAGTGCACCCAAATGCCGGCCACGTAGCCGAGGGCAATAGCCCACGTCCATTTGAGATGTGCGGCGAAGGTGTACACGCCGCGCGCTTGCCCCATGAGCGCGACGCCGGCTGCGCTCCCAATGGACAGCAGCGAGCCCCCAACGCCTGCGGTGAGCGTGACCAGTAGCCATTGCCCGTGGTCCATGACGGGATGCATGGAGAGCACCGCGAACATCACCGGGATATTATCGATCACGGCAGACACGACACCGATAGCGATGTTGGCCTTCGTCGGGCCAAAGCCGCCGAAGGCGAACCGAGACAGCGACTCAAGGTATCCCAGCGTCCCGAGTCCTCCCACGCACAGAATGACGCCGTAGAAGAACATCAACGTGTCCCACTCGGCTTTCTCAAGGCGTTTGAAAATATCGAACGGCTCGCGTTCGGCGCCGACATGCGATACCACCTCAAACGGATTGGTGCTTTCAATACTTTGCCGGACGCGTGTCGCGGCGTCGCGCGCTTCGGCACGTTGAAGGAAGTAGCCGAAGAACTTGAGAAAGCCCAAGCCCGTCATCATGCCGAGAACGGGCGGCAGATGCAGAACGCTATGGAAGGCGACCGCCATGGCGATAGTGACCAGGAACAGCGCGATCACGACGAAGGCGCCGGGACGCAGAATCACGGGCTCCGTCACTGGATTGGGTTTGGCGTTCCCAATCGCGACGCCCATGCACAGTGCGGGGACTACCCAATTCACCAGCGATGGCACAAAGAGCGCGAAGAAGCCAGCAAAACTGATAACACCCTTCTGCCACACCATCAGCGTGGTAATGTCGCCAAAAGGAGAGAAGGCGCCGCCAGCGTTCGCCGCGACCACGATGTTGATCAGGGCTGCGACGAGGAATTTCGTATTCCCAGCCCCGACCGCAGCGACAACCGCGCCCATCAGCAGGGCGGTTGTCAGGTTGTCAGCGATGGGGGAAATGCAGAACGCGAGTCCACCGGTGATCCAGAAGACGCCGCGCAGCGAGAAGCCGCGATTCACCAACCATCCACGGAGCGCATCGAACACACCACGCTCTTCCATGGTGTTGATGTAGGTCATCGCGGCCAGCAGGAACAGGAAGAGTTCGCCGTACTCCAGCAGGTTGTGCTGAACGGCCTCCCCGGCGAACGCGCGCAGCGCTTCGCGACTGGTCTCGTCGGTGGCGGCGTCCGCCGCGACGTGATAGCGCCACCCGATGAGCGCCCAGATAGCACCGGCGGCCACGATGACCGGCTTTGACTTTCTGAGGTGCAGACGTTCTTCGCCCATCACGAGCGCGTA
>JANOPS010000371.1:0-2189 GCA_031421995.1 Gemmatimonadaceae bacterium | reverse complement strand
GTTCATCGCGGTGTGGGCTCTGGCGCTCTTTGGCCTGGTGCTGACCGTGCGCTCGTTGCTCGGCACGCCGAGCGACAAGCGAGAGGCCGCCTACGCGCGCCACTCGCTCGTGCTCTACCTCGTGATGGGATGGCTCTGCGTCCTCGCCATTCCCGATGGCACGCGCGCGCTGCCCGCCACGGCGTGGATGCTCCTGGCGGCAGGCGGCTTGGCATACACAGGCGGCGTGGCGTTTTTCCTCGCGGAGAAGAAATGGATGCACACGGTGTGGCACGCGTTCGTGCTCGCCGGCGGCGCCCTGCACTTCGCCGCGGTGCTCCTCCTGCTCTAATCCCAGTTTTCGCTTGCGTTTGCCCGAAAGCGAATACTGGGATTGTCTTTCTGGAGGGGCTGTCGCCAGCCCCTGTACGTGTTGCAGCCGCCGCCACGGGATGATCTCGAGGGGCCGGCCAGCCGCCGGAGAGCGCCAGCCAGCCCCCGCACCTCGAGTGCCCGGGGAGGACACGCGCCTCCGTCGGTCTCGTCGTCACGAGGTCTTGAAGGGAGTCGTCCCTCGAGGTCAAGGCTTGGCGGCCGCGATCGAGAGAGGACCAGTACAGGGCAGACCCATGTGACGCCGATGGCCAACGGAGGAGCGCATGTCCGAGGCCATTTTGTATGTCGGTATCGATCTGGGCAACGACAATCACGCGATCTGCGTCGTGAACGACGTCGGGAAGGTGGTGAAGCAGCAGACCGTCAAGAACGACTTTGGTGCTTTTCAGGCAATGCAGTCGTTGATCGGAACGATCGATCCAGCGAGGGTTCGCGTCGCCGTCGAGGATAAGCACAACGCGTTGACGGACATGCTGTTGGCGCATCGGTTCCAGGTCTTCACGATAAACCCAAAGCAGGTCGACCGATTTCGGGAGCGGAACAACGTCGCCGGCGCGAAGGATGACCGTCGGGACGCACGCGTGCTGTCGTCGACGTTGCGCTCGGATGCCGAGCTGTATCGTCGGGTTGAGCTTCCATCGGACGACGTCGTCGCTCTGCGGTCCAGCATCGCATCGCTGGAGTCGCTCGACAGCGAAGGGCGCATACTTTCGAACCAGCTTCGCGCGTGCGTCCTGCGCTACTTTCCAACGCTGTTGACGTTGTGCGCTGGTGCAGATGAACCGTGGTTCTGGGATCTGCTCAAGCTGCTCACGTCGACGAGCATCATAGACGACGCGGCGGTCGGAAAACTGCTCAAGCTTCACCGCAAACGGAAGGTGACGGTGCAGGTCGTCATCGACGCTGTTCGAGAGAGACGACTCACCCCTGGGCCAGGCGTCGCCGAGGCAGGGTTCTCTGCGGCGAAGCTCCTCATCGAACGGCTGGAACTCATCAGGCGGCATCGTGACATCGTCACCACAGAGCGCGACTGTTGCCTTGCAAAGATGTCGGGGACCAAAGAGAAGGCGAGTGACGTCGACATCGTCAACTCGATGCCTGGCTTCGGGCCGAAGAACACCGCGACCTTCGTCACGAGGGGGATTCCAGCATTGCGGGCCGGTGGTCTTGGCATCCTGCGTGGATTGAGCGGCGCCGCTCCCGTGACGAAGCGCTCCGGCAAGAGCCACGTCGTCCAGATGCGCCGCGCCTGCGATCCGCACCTGCGCGACGCCCTCTACCACGCCGCCGCGGCGGCATCGATTTGGGACGACAACTTCAAGAAGCAATACGGGCGCCTGCGGGAGGCTGGCCATGGACATGCCCGCGCGCTCCGCAACATCGCACTCCGACTGCTGCGCATCCTCGACGCCATGCTCAGGAACCGCACGCTGTATCGAGACCCGACAGCGCTAGCCCAACCTACATGATGTGGCCCTGCCACCCTCGCCGTCGTCGTCGCCCCCAAAGGGAGCGACAGCGACCAGGGCGACACGACGGCAGAGGTGGTACGGTCGCCCGAGTCCGAGCCCCATCGGCACACAGGACTCCCTTGCCAAGATGAAGGGAGTCCTCCCCGTCGCTGGCAGAGCCAGTCGACGGGTCCCCACCCACGACGGCTCCCGCTGGTCGCGTGCAGACTCAACTGAGCTCTGGGATTAGTGCGCAGGTTGCAACGAGAGCGCGCGCTGCGTGCGACGCATGAACCACGAGAGACATGCATGACGCGAACTCACACCGCCGCCGCCGCTTTTGCCTTGACGCTCGCGTGCGCC
>JANOPS010000370.1:0-8977 GCA_031421995.1 Gemmatimonadaceae bacterium | reverse complement strand
TGGTGGCTGTTGGTTGTCGCGCTACGCCACCGTCCGGAACACCTCGGCGCTCGCCGAAGCGCTGGCCGAGGCCGGCATCGCGACATGGAACGTGGAGTATCGCCGGTACGATCATCCCGGGGGCGGCTGGACCGGAACCTTTCGCGACGTGGCCGACGGGGCCGACTTCGTGCGCACCCTCGCCCGGACCTATCCGCTCGACACCACACGCCTCGTGGCCACCGGACATTCGGCTGGCGGCCATCTGGCGCTCTGGCTAGCGTCGCGAACGTCGCTCGGCGCTTCCAGTCCCCTTCGGAGCGGTACGCCGATGCGACTCACCGGCGTCGTCTCGATTGGCGGCATCGCCGACCTTCGGGAGTTCTATCTCCGCGAGAGCAAGACCTGCGGCAACCCGGCGGTCGAGTCGCTTCTCGGCGGAGTGCCTGATAGCGTGCCGCAGCGAGTGCGCGACGCCTCCCCGATCGAACGACTGCCGCTCGGTGTACCGAGTGCCCATATCGCTGGTGCGCGCGACATGATTGCTCCCGAGGCGGTCCGGGAGGCCTACGTGATGGCGGCGCGTCAGCGCGGTGACAGCGCGTGGCAGGTCACCGTTTCCGGCGACGGACACTTCGAGGCCATTACGCCAACCACCCCCAGCGGTCGGGTTGTGATCGAGGCGATCCGACGCTTCCTCAAGGGCCCACCGTGAGGTGGTGACGGACAAGTTGTTGGGGAGCACTTTACACGAACGGGGTTTCGCCCCAACGTCAACGGTATCACGTACCATAGCCGGAGCCGCTCTATGAAAGATTCGCAGCTGCAGGCCCTACTGAAGAAGACGGCAGCCAAGGCCTCACAGCAGAAGAAGCCCAACAAGGCGTCATTCGATTCCACGCTCGACGCCACACGTGGCGGCAAGGAGCCCCTCGCGGGCACCGAAGCCGAAGAGATATTCAAGGAGATGAAGCGCCGCGAGTTCTAACGGTGACACCGGTCGGCGCTCGCGTCCGTACGCGTAGGACATCATGACGCTTGGCCCTATCGATCCCGTTTTCCTGCGCTTGCAAACACTCGTCGCCGGCCGGTTTTCGCTTGAACGCGAAATCGGTCGGGGCGGCATGGGCGTGGTGTATCTGGCCCGCGACGTCGCGCTTGAGCGCCCGGTCGCGATCAAAGTGCTGGCGCCCGCGCTTGCGGCCCGCGAAGACATGCGTGCGCGGTTCCTCCGCGAGGCGCGCCTCGCCGCGCAGTGCTTTCATCCGCACATCGTACCGATCCATGCGGTTGAGGAAGCCGACGATCTGGCGTGGATCGTCATGGCGTATGTGCGAGGGGAAACTTTGGCCGAGCGCTTGCGGCGCCAAGGCACCCTCGATCCCTCCGAGGTGCAGCGACTGGCCCGCGAGGTGGGATGGGCATTGGCGTATGCACATCAGCGCGGGGTCGTGCATCGTGACATCAAGCCGGAGAATCTGCTGATCGACGCGTCGACCGAACGGTTTGTTATTGCAGACTTCGGCATTGCACAGGGCGCAAACCAGACGAACACGCCGGTTGGCACAGCCGTCGCGGGCACTGCGCGATACATGGCACCAGAGCAAGCCGCCGGGGATGTGATCGACGGACGTGCCGACTTGTATGCGCTTGCCGTGACGTTGTTCATTGCGGCGAGTGGAAGAGCCCCGTTCGACGGGCCAACCCCGCAAGCACTCACGGTGCAGCGCTCCACACACCCTGCGCCGTCGATCAAACAGTTCGCGCCTTCCCTGCCTCTCTCCCTCGCGCGCGCCATCGACCGCTGTCTGGCGACGTCTCCGAACGAACGCTATCCGGATGCCGGACAGTTCTTGACCGCCATCGAACCCGACGCGCGCGAACAACCGTTGGCGCTCGCGCTGCACGCCACGTCCGACCACTCGGCCGCTGCGCGCACGATGCTATTCTGGAGTGCGATTGTCGAAGTCGTCACGCTCATCAACGTGCTCGGCGAAAAGCCGGGGTCACTGGGACGCGCTTTCTTGCTCCCCATCGGGCAGAGCGTAGCAATGCTCTTTGCGGTCGCAGCGATGCTACGGGCCGGAGAGGCGCTTTTCGAGGCTCGCCGAGTGCTGCGTCGAGGTCACCCTGAGGAGGACGTCACGCGCGCTCTGGCCGGCCAAGACGACAACGCGGCGCTTGCTGCAGCGGGCAGGCCACGTCCGGTAGTCGCTGTCGCGTTGGCGACGGTCGGAGTGGTGCTCGCCTTCATGCAGGGACGGCTTTCGGCGCTTGATCTTCCGTCGTTCGTTGGAGAGCTGGTCGGTATCGTCGCGCTTCTGGCACCGCCGATGTTGATGGCGCGCGGCGTTGGCAGCCTGATGACCACGTCAGGGCTTTGTAGTCTCGTCCGCGAACGCATCACCGCCCCGTTGGCACGCTGGACAACACGTCAGCTGAGCCGCTTCACGGGAACGTCGGTATCGAGTGGAGCAGCCAATCGGTCTGGGTTTGTTGACGCGCCCACCGAAATGGTCTTACTGCAAGCCGTGGAGTTGGCGATGAGTTCGGCGTCACCCACCCATCGGGAAACACTGGGCGATGTGAACGCCCTCGCCAGACAGCTGGCCGCGAAGATCGGTGCGTTGCGCGCAGAAACGCAGGCCTTCGACGCGCGCGAGTCTGATGCGCTCGTGCTGGGCGATGCGTCAGCTCGTGCTGCCGCGCTCGAAAACGTCCGGCAGGCGCGCGCCACCGTGCAAGGTCGCTTGCAAACCGCCGTCGCCGCGTTGGAGTCCCTGCGACTGGACGTGTTGCGGGGCGCGCAGGATTCAGCAGCCGGTGGGCTGACGGAGCAGCTGGAGGCCGTGCGTGACGTCCAGCGACGCGTCGATGCGGCGCGCGACGTGCGCAGACTCTTGGCGACGCCAACACCGACCTGACGGGCTCCGCGCGTGCGGCTAGCTTACCTGCATGCCGTTTCTGACTGCTGCGTGGCACGATTTGATCATGGTGAGCTGGGCGGTGCCTCCCGCGCACTTGGCGCCCTTCGTCGCCGACGGAACCGAGCTCGATCTGTGGCAGGGGCAGGCGCTCATCAGCATCGTCGCCTTCGATTTTCGCAATACGCGCGTGCTGGGCGTGCCCATCCCGTTTCATGTGCGCTTCCCAGAGGTCAATCTACGCTTCTACGTGAAGCGCCTCGGGCCAGACGGTGCGTGGCGACGGGGTGTGACTTTTGTGCAAGAGTTGGTGCCGCGCCGCGCGATCGCCTTTGTGGCGCGCACGTTCTATGGCGAACCGTACGTGGCGCGACCCATGCGGCGCATCGCGATACCCGATGCGCCTATCTCAAGCGCCCATCCGGAGGCGACGCGCACCGTGGAGTATGGCTGGCGACGCAACGGCCAGTGGGAATCGATTGCCGGAACCACCATCGGTGGCCCGCGACGAATGGAGGGTGGTTCGATCGAAGAGTTCATCGCCGAGCACTACTGGGGATACACGCGTCGCGAGGGGCGGCCGACGTTGGAGTATCGCGTCGTGCATCCCCGGTGGGACATAAGCCCACTGACCGATTGCCGGATCGACGCCGACCTGCGCACTTTATACGGACCACGGTTCGCCGATGTACTGACTGACGTACCGGTATCTCGCTTTCTTGCGGCGGGATCGTCAGTCGCCGTTCACTATGGCACGCCATTGCGTGGTGCGCCACTTCCCCCTCCGTAATGCACCAACTCCGCCTCCCGATCGTGCTCTTTGCGGCTGCGCTTGCCTCGGGATGCGCCGCGTCCAACGACGCCGCTTCGAGTGACACCAATGCTGCGCATGCGGCCATTTCTGACTCGCTCACCGGACCGGGGACACGAGATGGAACATGGGTGGGTACTGATCAGCGGTCCACGTGGCACGCCATTCTGGACGGACCGCGCATCACGCAGGTAGACGAAGTGGCGCTCTTCACTGATAGCGCACGCGCCATGCGTCAATTCCGGTTCGATTCGGCCAGTGCGCTCGCCTCGGCCCGGGAAGAGCGCGAGCAGCTCGTCTACGGCGCCACCGCCCTCCCCGATACCATTCGTGCTATCATCGAACTCGAGTGGGTCGGCGACTCCCTGCTCCGCTCGGCGAAAAAGGTGAATGGTGCTGATCGCATGCTGCAGCCGTACGAAGTCGATAACCTTCGCGCGCACGCCACCGATCTCGTTCGTACGGCCCGCGCAGGCGCGGCCCTCTCCTCATCGCCGGCCAAACCATGACCGACTTCGAAACCCTGGGCGCGTTTTATCTCGGCAAGCAGTTTGATCTCGCAACGCGGAAGCGCCGCGACGATTACGTGCTGTATGACGCCAAGGATCTGACAACCCATGCCGTGATCATCGGCATGACCGGCAGCGGCAAGACTGGACTGGGCATCAGCCTGATCGAGGAGGCGCTGATTGATAAAGTGCCCGTGATCGCGATCGATCCCAAGGGCGATCTCGGCAACTTGGCGCTGCGCTTTCCCAAACTGCTGGCCAGTGACTTTCGACCGTGGGTCGATCCACAGCAAGCGGCGAATGCAGGTGTGTCGCCAGATGATTTTGCACAACAGCAAGCCACGCTGTGGCACGACGGGCTGCAGGGGTGGGGCGAGGATGGCGCGCGCATCCAACGCTTTGTTGATGCGGCCGAAGTCACCATCTACACACCGGGCAGCACCGCCGGCCGCCCACTGTCATTGCTCCGGGCCTTTGTGGCACCACCCGCGGCAATCATCGACGACAGCGAGGCGTTCCGTGAACGGGTCGACGCCACCGCCACGAGTGTGTTGGCGCTCCTGGGGATTGATGCAGATCCCATTTCCAGCCGCGAACATATCCTCTTGGCGAACTTGCTGTCCAGCGCGTGGATGGACGGCCGCGATCTCGACTTAGCCGGCCTCATCGGCGGCATTCAGAATCCTCCGTTTGCACAGGTCGGCGTCATGCCGCTGGACACGGTCTTCCCGCCCAAAGACCGCATGGACTTTGCGATGAAGCTCAACAATCTGTTAGCCGCCCCCGGCTTTCAGAATTGGATGAAAGGTGAGCCGCTCAGCACGGCCAACCTGCTGTACGATCCGACAGGAAAACCGAAAGGCTCGATCATCTCCATCGCACATCTCGGCGACGCCGAGCGCATGTTTTTCATGACGCTCTTGCTCGCTGATATCCTGGCGTGGGTCCGTGCGCAGCCTGGTACCGGCTCGCTCCGTGCCATTTTGTACATCGACGAGTTGTTCGGGTACATGCCGCCGGTCGCCAACCCGCCCAGCAAGACGCTCCTCCTGACGCTCCTGAAACAGGCGCGCGCGTATGGCCTTGGCATCGTACTTGCCACGCAAAACCCGGTCGATCTCGACTATCGAGGTTTGTCGAATACGGGCACATGGTTCATCGGTCGGTTGCAAACCGAACGCGACAAAATGCGCGTGATGGAAGGATTGGAGGGTGCTTCTGGTGGGCAAGCGTTTGACAAGGCCGCCATGGAGCAGACCATCGCCGGACTCGGCAAGCGCGTCTTCCTGTTGCACAGCGTGCACGAGCCCGCGCCAATCACGTTCGAAACGCGATGGGCGCTATCGTATCTTGCCGGGCCGATGACCCGAGAGCAGATCAAGCAGCTGCAGCCGCAGCCGACGGCAGCCGCGTCGGCGCCTGCCGCGTCCGCCAGCGGCTTGGTCGAGAGTCGTCCGGCGACGACGGGTGGCGGCAGCATGTCGGCGCTCGACGCAAGACCCGCATCGCATGCGCCAGTGCTCTCGCCGGATGTACCGCAGTACTTCTTGCCGCTGGTGGGCGAGTCAGACGCCGTCAGCTACCATCCTTCGGTCTTGGCCATTGCCGACGTGTCCTACGCCAGTGTGAAGCACGGCGTCACGGAACAACGCCGCGTCGCGTTGCTGGCGTCGATAGACGACGGACCGATCACGTTGGAGTGGGATGGCGCCGAGCGCGTGGAGATCGACCCGTCCGCGCTTGAGCGTAGCCCGCGCGACGGCGCCGTCTTCGGCGCCTTGCCGAAGGCCGCGTCAAGCGCCAAGAGCTACGCGGTGTGGAGCAAGGCGTTTCAAAAGTGGGTGGTCAGCAACGAGCAGGTGGAGTTGCTGCAGAGCGCAGCGCTCAAGCTGACGTCGAACGCGGGCGAGTCAGAGCGCGACTTCCGGATCCGCTTGCAGCAGAAGTCCCGCGAGGGACGTGATGCCAAGGTCGAAACGATGCGCAGCAAGTACGCCACAAAGTTGTCGTCGCTGCAAGAACGGATTCGTCGCGCCGAGCAGGCCGTGGAACGTGAAAAGGCCCAGGCGAGTCAAGCGAAAATGGACACCGTCATCTCGGTGGGCAGCGCGATTCTCGGCGCCATGTTCGGACGCGGCAAGATCAGCGCGAGCTCCGTTGGGAAAGTTGGAACCGCTGCTCGGGGCATGGGGAAGGCCGCACAACAGAGCGGTGATGTCACGCGTGCCAACGAAAGCGTGCAGGCACTGCAGCAACAGTATGCCGAGCTGGAAGCGCAGTTGCAGAGCGAGATCGATGCGCTCGGCGGCGCGTACGACGCGCAGTCCGAGTCCTTGGAGCGCATTCCGATCAAGGCGAAGAGCGGCGATGTCCAAGTGCAGCTGGTCGCCCTCGCGTGGGTTCCGTTTGTGAAAGACGCAACGGGAATGACGCGAGCGGGGTGGCGATAGCTAGAACGGGAGTCCGGGAAACGTCAGCGCCTCTGAGCGCGCCGACGTCCCCATGCGAGGTCCCGCTTATCCGAGTCGTCCGACCAACCAGCCGACAAAGAAGGTGATAGCGGCTGCGATCGCCATCTGCCCGATCGAAGCGGCGTCAATGTGGGTGGCGTGCACGCGGGCGGGGCGTTGGTCATCTTTGCGCATTGGACGGCTCCGGGTGGGCCCTGACGGGGATGCTCTGCAGGCTGCCGAGTATTTGGCGACGGGTGTCTAGGTCGACGCCGCAGGGGCAACAGACGTCACAACAAGCCCTTGGCTTTCGCCTTGGCGACACTGTTCAGGGTCCAGTCGAAATCCGTCGCCTCGAAAAACACACGACCTCGCTCCAGTCGCTTTCGCTGTTCTCCGTCAAACCAGGGAGCGATGGATCGCGCCAGATCGTCGCGGGAGGCACCGAAATCGTTGCGGTACGCCATCAGGATCGGGCTGATGAACAGCCGGTTCTTGTCGAGACGGGTCTTTGATGGCGAGTCGCGCAGGAACTGTTTGGCCTGTTCGTTCAGCTGGTCCACAAGGGCGACGCCCGTGTACGCCTCGCCGCGCAGCGGCGGGCACCCCATGGCCGCGCACACCAGCACGAAATGGACACGTGGCTCAGCGTATTCCTTGCGAAGGATTCGATGATGGACGTCGTCGAGACTCAACGTGCGTCCAGCCGCGTGCACCATTGGCTCGCTCCACGGGCCCTTCAGCCGAAGGACGCCGAGGGCCTTGTTGATCTGTCGGATCGACTCGGTTTCGCGATGCGAGACAATCAACTGAATGGTGTACGCGTTGTAGACGTTGATCCAGAACGCCAATCGTTCATCCTCGCTCATCCCGTCCACGCGTGCCGAGTTGAGCGACGCCAGGTAACGAGCGAATTCGGGCGCTTTGGCAAAGCCGTCGTAGTCCACAAAGCCTTTCTGGACGTGCTGCTTGAGCAGCGCGTCGAACAGCCGGTGGTCCACGACAGCATTGCCCTGAGGCGGCGTGATTGACACCGAGGGGAGTCTCGCACTGGGGGCCGCGGCGATCGCCGACTTGCCCACCGGCTGCGCTCGAAGCACCTGTGCGGGAAGCGACATGCCGACCGCCAGGCAGCACGTCAACGCAAACCGCGGGATCGACCGGCGGCTCGTCTGGGGATTAGATATCTGCAGCGGCCACGCGGCCCTCGTCGTTCGCCCCATTTCCGCTCTGCTCACGCCCGTCATGGTTCCTTCCTGGTTATTCGGTATCTGGCGCCTGCTGCGTGCCGATCCGTCGCTCGACTTCGCGCCCGGCGTTCGCATGGAGTTTCTTCGTGACGGACGCCTGCACTACCACGTCGATGTAGGCGGCACCGACCAGATTATCGCGCTCGTGTATCGGGTGGAAGCTGACACGCTGTATACCGACAACCCGTCTGCTCCCCACGCCGCCTCCGTGCATTTCTCCCACGGAGCAGGCGATGTCCTGTTGCTGGACTTTGGTGAAGCGCTGGCCGTCTTTGTCCGCGAACTCATCCACCCACCTGATAGCACCGACCGGTAGTATGCCCCACTTGACCAACAAATGCCTAGTCTAATCCAGCGGTACCCCGTGCTCCCGTGGGTGGCACCCTTTGCAATCTTTATGGCGCTCCTGGCGCTGGCTCCCAACCTTCCGTTTGGGCAGCCATGGGAATCCATCGCGCGGGTCTCGATTCTGGTCTTGACGCTCGCCTTTTTCTCAGGCTCGCTGATCCGTACGTTCCGCATCAAGCACGCCATCGGCAGCGTGGTGCTGGGCGTGGCCGTCTGCGCAATGTGGGTCGCACCCGACATGCTCTTTCCGGGGTGGCGCGGCCACTGGCTATTCCAGAACAGCATCACCGGCACCATCACCAATTCGATCTCGGCCGCCGACCTTGCCGATCCGCTCGTGGTGACGCTGCGCATTGTTCGCGCGGCACTGCTCGTGCCCATTTTGGAAGAGCTCTTTTGGCGCGGCTGGCTGCCCCGGTGGATCGTCAATCCGGATTGGCAGAAGGTGGAACTGGGCCGCTACACGACCATGGCCTTTCTTGCATCTTCGGTGCTCTTTGCGGTCGAGCACGGACCCTACTGGGAAGTGGGCCTGCTGTGCGGTTTCGTCTACAACTGGTGGTTTTGGCGCACGAAGTCTTTAGGGGACATTGTGCTGGTCCACGCGGTGACGAACGGTGCGCTGTCCGCTTTTGTCTTCGCCACGGGCAAGTACGAATACTGGATGTAGCGGCGTGTTCAAGCCTTGAGGGGCGAGGGGCGAGCG
>JANOPS010000369.1:0-11246 GCA_031421995.1 Gemmatimonadaceae bacterium | reverse complement strand
AAAATAGGCCGAACCCCAGAGGCCTTTCTCTTCACCAACGTGCCACACGAAGAGCGTGGAACGCTTGGGCTTGGTCTTCATCGACGCCATAGACTCGGCGATCTCAAGCACCGACATGGAACCCGAGCCGTCGTCGTCGGCGCCGTTGAAGATTGAATCGCGGCGTGTGGGCGACGTCTTACGCATCGTGGCGAGTTCCGCGTTGATTTCGGCGAACTGCGCGGCATTGCCCATCTTGTCTTCGTTTTCCGCGCCGGCAGGGCGCACAACGCGATTAAAGATGAGGACCGAATCATGGTCGACGGCCCGGCGGGACATGCCGATGTGATCGCTGTGGGCGCCGATGGCGACGTACTGCGATTTGAGCGTTGGATCGCTGCCGGGGAGGATGCCGATCACGTTGCGCGCCGGATGCTCAACCTCCTTGAAGTCGACAATAACGTTGATCGCGACCTTCGCGCCGGGATCACCGATGGTCAACGAGTCCACGCGCTTGGTGAAGAGCTTCTCGACCGCACCGGCGGCGAAGAACAGACGCGTCTTCGTCGTCGTGTCAAGCATCGTCGTCGAGGGGTTGTTCAGAAACGGGAGGATACCGGCCGCCTGCGTCGGCAATATGATGCCGACAGCCGCAGCCGTAGAAGGCGCCAAGTCTGGGTTACCCTGCGCCTCATTGAACGCAGCCTGATTCGCGGGCATTGCGAGCAAGACGAGCTTTCCCTCTGCCTGCTCGGCGGTGATCTTCGCTGCGCTACCGATAACACCACCGAAGACCGTCTCTAGTGCGGCGAGGTTCATCGTTGCGTTGCCACTGATGGCCCACTCCTTGCCCATCTCCAGCGTCTGCGTTCCCGCAATGACCGTGCTCATTCGGTCCACCTTTCGCGCGCGTAACGGCAGTGTTTGGAAGTATGTGCCGTTCTCTCCAGCCGGTACCAATCCAAGGCGTTTCGCTTCTGCCGCGAGATAGTCGGTCGCCTTCACGCTACCCAGCGTCCCCGCGTCTCGCCCCATCATGGAATCGTCGGCGAAGATGTACAGCCGCGTCATGAGATCTTCGACTGTGATGGCCGGTTTTGTGGGACGGGGATCCCGCTTGAGCGGCAGCGTTGTTGCGGGGACGGCGGCCGAAGGCACCGGCTGCGGCTTCGGCGCGTCTTGCGCCTGGAGCAAAAACGGTAGCGCGAGTGTTCCAGCGCACGACATCAGCGTTCGCTTCATAAGTAGTGTTAGGGGAAAGGTGTTCTTGACATGAGGCGTCTACCGCCCGCGGGAGCTTACGGCTTTTTCCGTACCGTCCGTGAGCCACATTTCGACCGCTTCGGTGGTACGCTCGTATACACTCTCCACCAGCTCGCGTTCATCGCGAGGCATGGTGCGCAGGACAAACTCTGCCATGTCGCCAATCGTGCGCCGTTCATCAACGGGGCGGATGCCAATCCGCAGGCGAGGGTATGTCTGCGATTTCACATGCGCTTCAATGCTCTTGAGACCGTTGTGGCCTCCGGCGCTCCCGGCGGCGCGCAAGCGATACTCGCCAACAGGAACCGCGACCTCGTCGACCACCACGAGCAGGTCCTGCGCGGCAGACCATCCTTCGCGTTTGAGGTACGGACGGATTACGGACCCGCTCAGATTCATGAAGGTCTGCGGCTTCTGCAACTTCACCTTTACCGTGCCAACCAGGCCGGTGGTCGAGACACTCTCCCCGTCTTTCTTCCACGCGCCAAAATTCCAGCGCTGGGCGAGGTGATCGATAAACCACCAGCCCACGTTGTGACGCGTCTGTTCGTACTCGCGCCCGGGGTTTCCAAGTCCAACGATGACTTTCATACGGAGTGGTAAACGAGCGGGGCGCGGAATGCGCCAGCGTGGAGTGACCATGCTGAGCGGATCCCGCGCCCCGAGACGTGGTACCGAAAAATCGGCGACGAATTACTTGGTGTCGTCCGGCTTCGGCTTGCGAATGAGCGTCGGCTCCGGCACCGCATCGGCGACGACCGCATCGGCGCCCGCCTTCGACGCCTGCACGATGCAGACGGTGGTGGACGGATCATCGAGCAACTTGATGCCGGCCGGCAATACGATATCGCCAATGTGCATCGACTTGCCGAGCTTGAGACCGCTCACGTCCACGTCGATGTGGTTGGGGATGCTGGACGGATCCACTTCAATGTGCAGCTGGTGGAGAATCTGGTCGAGGATACCGCCTTCCTGACGCACGCCTTCCGGCGTGCCGATGTACGCGATCGGGCAGAACACCGACACCGTTTCTCCGACCACGAGCTCCTGGAAGTCGATATGCATGATGTGGCGCTTGAACGGGTGGCGCTGGATCTCGCGGATGAGCGTACGCGCGACCTTGCCTTCAATCGTCAACTCAATGACCGTGGCCGTCGTCGCGATGCCTTTCAGCAGCTTCTCGGTCTCACGCGCATTGGTCAGCAACGACTGCGGCTCGCGGCCATGGCCGTAAATGACCGACGGAATGTTGCCCGCTTGACGGATCTTTCGTGCGGCGCCCTTGCCGGTTTCTGTCCGGACGGTCGCGTTGATTGCAACGGTGCTCATGGTAGTACCCTGGTATTAGGTGGTACGGGAGTAACGGGATCTCCGTCGGCCCGTCCTGCTGCCCTGCGTCCTGCTGACCTGCTGCACTGCGTCCTGCTGCACTGCGTCCTGCATCCTGCGTCCCTGCATCCTGCGCCTGCAATTACTCGAACAACACACTCACGGATTGGTCCGCATGGGTGAAACGAATGGCTTTCGCCAAGAGCTCGCCAACCGACAGAATCCGTAGAGACGGGAAGTGCTTCTCTGGCGGCATGCTGATGGTGTCCGTGACCACAACTTCGGTGATTGGCGCGGAAGTTAGCCGTTCGATGGCGGGACCACTGAACAGGGCATGGGTCGCACAGACATAGATGTCGTTCGCGCCGAGTGCCTTGAGCGCCCGCGCGGCTTCCGAGACCGTTCCCGCCGTGTCGATCATGTCGTCGGGGATGAGGCAGTCGCGCCCTTCCACTTCACCAACCACGTTCATGACTTCGGCCACGTTCGCTTTCGGGCGACGCTTGTCGATGATCGCAAAGGTCGCGTCGAGCCGTTTCGCAAAGCCACGGGCCATTTTGGCCGAGCCCACGTCAGGCGCAACCACGCAGAGGTCCTTCAGCTCTTTCTTGCGGAAGTAGCTGGTGAACACGGGTGCGGCGTACAAGTGGTCAACGGGGACGTCGAAAAAGCCTTGCAATTGGTGCGCATGCAGGTCGAGCCCGAGCACACGATCGGCACCCGCCGTCTCGATGATGTTGGCCACCAGCTTGGCACCGATCGCCACGCGTGGCTGGTCCTTGCGATCCTGACGTGCATACCCGAAGTACGGCAGGACGGCCGTCACGCGCGCCGCCGAGGCTCGTCGCGCGGCATCGATGAGGAGCAAGAGCTCCATCATGTTCTCGGCGGGCGGATTGGTGGATTGCACCACGAAGACATCAGCGCCACGAATGTTCTCGTCGATGCGCACAAACACCTCACCATCAGCAAATCGGCTGCACGTCACTTTGCAGAGATCCGACCCCAACACCTTGGCGACCTCTTCGGCCAGCAACCGATTGGATGTGCCGGCGAGAATTTTGTAGGGTCGAGCGCTGGTCTGGCTGTCCATGCGATGAATCTCTGCGACGACAAAGGTGAACAACAACCGGGAACGGGGCGGAGTGTCGCCGGTACCCACACAGGGGCGCGGCGGCTCCGTCCCGATCAGAAATCCTGTTTTTCCCGGCCAGCCCCTAAAGCTAGAACGGCCCGCCCTCCCGGAACAGTGGGGGGCGGGCCGTTCTGACCATCTGACCAGCAGTTGGATAGGCCCACTTGGAATCGAACCAAGATCTCCGGCTTCAAAGGCCGGGGTAATAACCGTTATACGATAGGCCACCTGATCCTCCGACAATTTTAGCAGCCGGGGCTCGCCGGTCCAAGGGCGATCTCGCCCTTCTCAGGTATTCAGGGCGCTGTCCATCGGCAACCGATCCCGCGATCGGACCCCCTCGGCGAACGGCCCGAGCAGATGGGCGATGCTATTGGCGTAGTACGTGATCAGCGCGTGTCCTCGTGGGAGGATCACGTAGCCCTCCCCGGCACGGGCGATGATGCGGCGCATGCGAAGCATCCGATAGGCGCGATCGAACGTCTCGGCGATGTCGCGGTCGGCGCGAACGACGCGGCCGTTGAGCTCGTGCAGCACATCGCGCATCGCCTCCATCCGCTCCAGCAGTTTCTCTCGCGAGACCACCTCGGTGCCGAAGCTCTGGAGCGCTGCGCAGGCCAGCGGCACGGGCGTCACGGGGATGATCGCCCCAATACGTGCCAGGATGTCGTCGCAGAACGTCTGCAGGCGCCCGAGCCGGTCCGTCCGCGGGAGCGCGAACAGCGAAACGCCGTCGCGTTCGAGGGAGGAGAGCCAGCCATCGATCGGGATGGGGTGTCCGATCGTGACGGCCGCCCGGCCGTACCGACGCCAACGACCCGTGAGGATGCGCGTCACGTTCCAGACGAGAAACCGGCCCACTTCGCGCGCCTGCGCGAGCTTGGAGGTGACGGGACGATCGGCGTGCAGTTCGAGCTCGCGGAGCAGCGATCGATCCTCGAGCACGCGATCGTAATTGATGCCAACGGGCACGACGTACATCCGCGCTCTCACGGCAGGATCACGCGCCACACCGATGGCATAGTCCAGCAGGCCGATTTTGGCAGGTCGCAGCCCCCCGTCCCTCGTCAGGCCGCCCTCGGGAAAGATTCCCTGGGTGACCTGATTCCGCGTGATCATCTGGACGTACGCCTGCAGCACCGCGTGGTACAATGGCTCACGGTACCGCCTGCGAATGAAGTACGAGCCGAAGCTCTTGAACAGATACTCCAGCGGAAACGCGCGCGCCCATTCCCCAACGGCATACGAAATCGACACCGCGCCCATCATGACATACGCGACCAGCACATAGTCCGCGTTCGAGCGATGGTTCATGAGATAGATCACCACCGAGTCGCGCGGCAAGCCCCTGAACGGATCGGGACGCTCGTACTCAACGGAGACTTTGTAGAACAGGCCAAGCAGGGCACGACTGACGTTGTAGCCCAGCCGGTAGTATGCCAGCACGTTGAAGAAGGGAACGATCTCGTCGAGATACGTCCGAACGCGCCCCCACGTCACGGTCTCGGCTTCGTTTTGCTCGGCCGCGTGCGTGTGAACCGCAGCGGCGACGTCGGGCTCAGCCAGTACGTGATCAATGACGAACGCTTTTCTCGTCAGCTTGTATCGGTCCACGCGTCCGCGATGCCGCCAGAGCATGCGGCGTCCGTCGCGTCTCGCGTACCACACGACCGCGAGCACCGCCGCGGCCGCGATGCCACCGATCACCGCAATCCAAGGTAGCGCGTGCGGAGACAGGCCGATCACCAGTATTCCACGTGTGGCCACAACCACGCGGCGCCGCGCACGCCGCTGGAGTCGCCGTGGCTATTACCGACCACGGTCGTTTGCACGCTGTCAGAGAAGACCCAGTTGGGCAGCAGACGACCCACCGACGTCGCAAGATCGGGAATGTTCGACATGCCACCTCCCAACACGATGACGTGGGGATCGAGTACGTTGATCACTGTCGCCAAGGCGCGGGCCAGTCGATGCGTGTATCGCTCCATGCTGTCCCGTGCGCGGGCATCGCCAGCCTGCCATGCCGACACGATCTGATGGCTGGTCATCGTGCGGTTGGCGTGTGTGGCATGATCGCGCGCGAAGCCCGGCCCGGACAGCCACGTCTCAATACATCCACGCTTTCCGCAATAGCACTCAGGTCCGGGACGCTCGTGGTCGGCAGGCCAGGGAAGCGGGTTATGTCCCCATTCGCCGGCGATCAGGTTGGGGCCCTGCAGGCACGTGCCATTGACCACGATGCCGCCGCCAACGCCGGTCCCGAGGATGACACCAAACACTGACGGTGCCCCCGCGGCTGCCCCGTCGGTGGCTTCGGACAGGGTGAAGCAGTCGGCGTCGTTCATGACGCGGACGGCCCGCTCCAATGCTCGCTCCAAGTCGCTGGCAAGCGGGTGGCCGATCAGCCACGTGGAGTTGGCGTTCTTGACGACGCCGGTCGCCGCCGTGATCGCGCCGGGAATGCCGACGCCGACCGAACAGCGCTCGCCGGCTTCAGACTCAACCTCGTGCACGAGCGATGCCAACGCGCTGATGGTGTCCGTGTAGCTCTGCGGTGTGGCAATGCGACGGCGCACAGCCTCTGTCCCATCGACGGCCAACGCGATTGCTTCGATCTTGGTCCCGCCGAGGTCAATGCCGATGCGCATACGTGCAGCTACTTCAAACGGGAGGCCACAAGTGCCTGATAGACCAGCGTGCGATAGCGCGCGGCCACGTCGCTCCTGTTTGGCAGCTGCTGGATCATGAACACGATAATCAGTCCTTCTGCCGGATCGACGAGGTAGGTCGATCCGTACGCACCGCCCCAGCCAAACGATCCAGGTGAGGCCAATCCGTTGGCACCGTAGCGATCCGTGGTTTCGAACCCGAGTCCGAAGCCCATGCCGTTGGCGGAATAGGTCGTCCCGATCTGGTTGGTGTGCATCAGTCGCACGGTGTGTGGCGCGAGCAGGCGCTGCCCGTTCCATTCACCGCCGTGCAGGATCATCTGCAAGAAGCGCGCGTAATCACGCGCGGTCGACACCACGCCCGCGCCGCCTGCGAAGCTCCGACGCGGCCCGTCGATGTAGTGTCCTTGACCTCGTGCGCCATCGGGTGCGCGCACCGACTTGCCTTGCGCGTCACTCATGTAGACCGTGCTGAGCTGCTCGCGTGCGTTGGTCGGCACGAAGAAGGCGGTGTTGGACATGCCGAGGGGCATGGTGATGCGATCGCGAACAAAGACGTCGAGTGGCATACCGGACGCCTTTTCGACGATGCATCCAAGAATGTCCGTGTTGTATCCGTACACGAACGCCTCACCCGGTTGCGCGACGAATGGCAGGGTCCCAAGCCGTTCCATAGTCTCACACACGGGTTCGTCTTTGTCGGCCGTGTACCAGCCGTATCCGGCCGCTTGTCCAAGGCCCTTCGCTTGATACCGACTGGCCACGTTTGCATCGGTTCCGTACGAGATGCCGGCGGTGTGGGTCAGCAAGTCACGCACGGTGATCGCGCGCTTCGCCGCGACAAGGGCGACCCCGGTGTCGGCGCGTACCGCCACCTGAGTCTTTTGAAACGTTGGGAGGTACTTGGACACGGGATCACCGAGGGTCAGTTGTCCCTCCTCCAGCAACATCAGGACGGCAGCGCTGGTGAGCGCTTTTGTTTGCGACGCGATACGAAAGAGCGCGTTGGGAGACATCCGTCGACCAGCCTCTTTGTCGGCAAATCCGACGGCGCGCTCGTACACCACTTGGTCGTCGCGAAGCACCAGCGCAACGGCCCCGGTGATCTGTCCGTCGCGCTCGGCGCGCACAAGGAGTGAATCGATGCGGGCAAGCCGCGCCGTCGAGAACCCTTGGGCGGTGACCGGTTCCCGCCGGGTCGCCGTCGCCTGTGCCTGCAGCGGGTGCGCGCCGGTGAGCGCCGTGGTGAGCGCCGTGGTAAGTGCTGACAGCGCGAGCGCCGTCGGGAATGCCAGCGTGATTGCGGGGAGCGACCTGCGTGACGTGCGGCGCGCCGAGACGGGAGGGATGGTCATAGTGGGCGAAGCTACCGTCGATTCCAGCCGTCGGCCAGCATGCCGGGGTGACCTCGGTGACTCGCGAGGGATCTCACGGTCGTATCGGGCGTCGCCCAAGGCTGGCGAAACGCCGCACGGGTCTGTTCCTTGTCGGGCATGACCTTTCTGCGCTCTCTGCTAATGCGGCATCTCGCTCGGGCTGTTGCGATCGTCGCCGTCGCTGTGGTCGCCGCCTGCTCCGGCGACGGCCCGACGGCGATGGTTCCTGTAACGCCGCCCGCGCCGATTACGGTACCGGCGATCAATCGGGAATTCCGTGGACTCTGGGTGGCGACCGTCGGCAACATCGACTGGCCATCGTCCAGCGGCCTGAGCGTTGCCGCACAGCAATCAGAGTTGCTGGCCATCTTGAATTTGGCGCAAAACACGGGGCTGAACGCCATTGTCTTGCAAGTGCGCGCGGCGGGCGACGCGCTGTACCAGTCGGCGTTGGAGCCATGGGCGCGGTCGTTGACGGGGACGCAAGGAGTGGACCCATCGTGGGACCCGCTCACGTTTGCCGTGCGTGAGGCGCATGCCCGCGGACTCGAACTGCACGCATGGTTCAATCCGTTTCGCGCCGCCAACTTGAGTGACACGTTGCGACTCGCGCCGTTGCACTTGGCGCAACGACGCCCCGACCTCACGCGACCCTACTGCACGCAGCTGTGGTTTGATCCGGCAGAAGATGCGGTGCAGAATCAGGCGATCGCGGTGATTCGTGATGTTGTGGCGCGCTACGACGTGGATGCGGTGCACCTTGACGATTTTTTCTATCCGTATCCCGACACACGATGCCCGAACCTGGATTTCCCGGACTCGGCGACGTTCCGCCGGTACCAAACGGGCGGAGGAACGCTGGCGCGCGGCGACTGGCGCCGAGCGAATGTCAATCGGTTTGTCGAACGGCTGTACACCGAAGTGCATCAGCAGCGGTCGCACGTGCGCGTGGGCATTAGCCCGTTCGGGATTTGGCGACCGGGCAATCCGGCTGGCGTCGTCGGTTTAGATGCGTATGGCAGCATCTACGCGGACTCGCGGTTGTGGCTCCAGCAGGGCTGGGTGGACTACTTCGCCCCGCAGCTGTACTGGAGCATCGCGTCCACTGGTCAGAGTTTTCCGTCTCTGTTGACGTGGTGGGAGCAACAGAACACGCGCCAACGGCATCTGTGGCCGGGCCTGGCGGCGTACCGCGTTGCGGACGGGAGCACGAGCGCGTACGCGGCGTCCGAGATCGCGCAGCAGATCGATCGTTCTCGCCAGCGGACTGGGTCGATCGGAACCCTGTTGTACAACACGACGTCGGTGCGTCTTGACCGCGGCGGATTGGGCACGCTGTTGCGCACGTCGACGAACGCACTTCCCGCACTGCCTCCGTCCTCACCGTGGCTTGACGCCGCGGTGCCGAGCGCGCCAACGACCGCCGTCACGGTGACGGCGTTAGCGCTTCAGGTTCAAATCACCGATGCTGGCGGCAAGCAATTGTCGTGGTGGCTGGTGCGGTGGCGCAGCGGCGGCAGCTGGTTTCAGCGCGTGGTACCCAGTTCGGAGCGTCGTGTTGATGTGCCTCCGCGGAGTCCGACCGCCGAGACGGATGCCATCGTGGTCAATGCGATCGATTTGGTTGGCAACGCTAGCGCTGACGCGACGTGGCGGAAGCCGTAGACTGAGCAGAGAGGTCGTGTTCAATCACGGGGCGTTACTGCGCTCGGGCCATGAAAACAGCTGTGTTGAACCACAGAGGACACGGAGAACACGGAGGCGCATGCCCGAAGTCCAATGTCACAACCATCTCTTTTTTAAGGGTGAGACATCGCACAGCCTCGCGTCGCTCACCCTCCGTGTTCTCCGTGTCCTCTGTGGTTCAAAATCCAAACACCGACAATAGACAAATCACGGGGGACGTGGAGAGCACGGAGGCGCAGTCCCCGAAGTCTTACGCCTTGCCCCACTTCGTGCGCGTGTATGCGACGCGAAATCCCTGACGCTCGGCGTTGCGCTGCGAGGCACTGCCGGGTTGTGTGGTCATCATGGCGACTTCGCACGACTGCGTCGCGGCGAAGTCGAGTCGTGCTTGCAGCAGCGCGTTCTGCGCGCCGCGCCCGCGGAACGCGGGCACCGTGCTTGCGCCGGCCAAGAGCGCGACGCCCCCGTGTAGCGAGAGGGCACCCGTCGCTGCAACAACTCCGCCGATCTCCGCAAGAAAGCAGTGCGTGTTGCGGCTGGTCGCCATCACGCCGCCAATGTCGCGCATGAAATCGCCCAGCTCCGGATACTCGCCCCAGCCGGCGGCCGAGGTGTTGGCCCAGAGCGCGACGTCGTCTGCCCCGATTTGACGGACGTGCACGTCCGCATGTCGATGTTGCGATATGCTCACGGGCAGTGGTTGATGCAAGACCATCGACTGCTCGATGGGTCGAAAGCCGCCGGCTGACAGCAGGGCGAGCGCCAGTGGGTCAGCCAGCGGGCTGACCTCGTGATAGGCTGAACTTGATCGAGAGGAGAAGAAGTGCTCGATCACGTTGAGCTGCGACGCGTCGGGTTCGCTGAACAACCCGAAGCCGAACGTCTGCGTGAGCGGCGAGTCCACGCCATCGAACATCGCCCACGTGCCGTCGACGTCCAGCCACGTCGCCCCAACGGTTGGTGAGCGCCGCGCGCGCGCGTCGACGAACGACGCATTGGCAGCGGCTTCAGTGCGCTCGAGCCGCCGCGACAATGCCAGATCAGAAAACGCGTAGGCGCTCAATTCGGCACCACGGCCTGCGCTTTGGTGCCCTTCACGTAGGTGTCCATCCACGCCACCCACCGCGCCCACAGATCGAGGTCGCTGGTATACGTGGCTACGCTGTGGTCTTCGTACGGGTACATGTAGAGCGCGGCCGGCTTACCGAGGCCTTGCAGCGCCATGTACATGCGTGTTGAGCTGATGGGTGCGGTGCCCTGATTCTGGTCTTCAAGTGCGTGATACATGAGCAGCGCGCCGGCGATCTTGTCGGCGCGGAAAAACGGCGACATGTCGAGGTAAGTATCCTGCGCCTGATAGAAATTGCGACGCTCGCTCTGGAAGCCGAAGGGCGTCAGGGAGCGATTGTACATACCATCGCCGGCGATGCCCGCTTTGAAGTAGGGTACGAGCGTCATCGCGTTCACCGTGCTGAATGCCCCATAGCTGTGTCCACCCAATCCCATCTTGGTGCGATCCACGTAGCCCAGCTCCACCACGGCGTCGAGCACAGCATCGAGATTCTCCTTCAGGTCACGCGTGTAGTTGTCGTTCATCTTGCCGGAGTCGCCGAAAATCGGCAGGTCAGGCTCAATGAAGGCATACCCCTGCGAGACCCACAACTTGGTGGACGATGCCGGCCGCGCTGAGGGCACCTCGGGGAACTTGTTGATGTTGGTCGCGAAGCGCGAACGATCGTATTCCGCCTGGCCGGTGTATTCGCGCGGATAAAACCAGATCACTCCGGGGAGTTTGGTGCCCGGCGTCCA
>JANOPS010000368.1:0-3378 GCA_031421995.1 Gemmatimonadaceae bacterium | reverse complement strand
CTTCAGCGTACTCGCCGCGAGATACGCGCTTCGACCGTTGTTCACGGCCGAACCACACCGGACATCACTCGGAATTATTACAATGCGAAAACTCTTTTCGACGCTGGCCGCCGTGTTCGTCACGGGGATCGTGTTTGCTGGCAGTGTCCAGGCGCAGGACCGGGCGTACGTGTGGTCGAATCGATTGGGGTATACGGGGACCATCAATCGGTTCGCCACACTCGGCGATGCGCAGGCGAATACGAATGCCGTCTCCGGGTCGCCCT
Organism: Gemmatimonadaceae bacterium; assembly: GCA_031421995.1. Lineage (GTDB taxonomy): Bacteria > Gemmatimonadota > Gemmatimonadetes > Gemmatimonadales > Gemmatimonadaceae > Gemmatimonas. The sequence goes on along the minus strand of JANOPS010000368.1, from coordinate 3,112 downwards.
TCGCCGTGCCGCAGCGTGATCTTGGCCTGTTCCTGGTCAACAACAATGCCGCTTTTGCGGGCGCCGGGTATCCGTCAAGCGCCTTCGACTTCCTGACGGCATGGTATCTCCCGGGATCGCCGTTCAATCAGAACACCGGTTTCGTCCAGATCTCAGATGAAGACGCAGGGTCGGTGACGTCGGCGTCGGGGCTGTGGACCAACGCGGCGCGCACGAGTTTCCAGTACAGCGCCACCGGGGCCAACACCGCACCGAATTGCGCCCCCTATACGCCATTCATTACCGAGGATTGTCCGCGACTGTGGAACTCCGGGAGTGCCATTGGCTCGGCGGAAACCACGCTGGGCGTCTATCGGTCCTACGAGTTTTCGATGCAGGCCAACTTCTTGAACCAGGCGGCGTGGAACCCGGTTACGGGGGTGTTCGAGTCGACCGCCGATCCCTTGTCGGTGTCTGGATTCTTCCGGGGGCTGTTCGAGAATACCAGCGTGGATGACCCAGCATCGAGGGGGTTTTACCGGGTCAATCTCGCGCTCAACCTCACGTCGTGGGCGGCGCAGAATAACCAGAGCGGGACGTCGTACTTTGGTTCGGCGACCGTGGTGCCCGAGCCGTCTACCTACGCGCTGATGGCTGTGGGTCTTGCTGGACTGTTTACGGTGTCGCGCCGTCGCCGGCGCTCGATGTAACTGAGTGGTAACTGGTGGTAGGTGGCCTTTTCACTGGCTGGTGACTCCTTATCTTAGCAATCGATAAGCTAGCGCGCCCCGCTCGTCCCGACGCCCTTCGCAGCGCATCGCGAAGGGCGTTCGTCAATCTGGAGACCACGGGATTGTCGGACTGTAGCGACACCGCTACAATGTGGGTAGCGGTCAACAACATTGACGCTGAGCCTGCTTACTTTTGGCGGAAATCAGGTTGATGAGCCGAGTTTTTGCTCACGGCACCGCAATATGCTGAGAAAGGCATGTTGTTTTCTCACAATGAGTTGTACGGTTGAGTGCGGTTTGACCGGAGGTTCGCGCGCTGTCTCCTTGACTGTTGACACTTTGACTCTCGTTTGACGCCGTTCAAGGACTCTGGAATGGAACGTGCTCTACCGTAATCAGAAGTCGGGGTCGGGCGTGCCAATTCTCTGTCGCAGGGTTGTTCATGGCATGGTTTAGTCGAGCGCTCTTGCAGGACCCGTCACTGCCGTGGATTGCGGTCAGGACGCGCGCGCGCTCGGAAAAGCTGGTGGCGCGCGTGATGACGCATTGGGGGATGGAGGCGTGGGCGCCAACGGCGCCACTGCGCAGGCAGTGGAGCGACCGCGTCAAGGTCGTGGACTGGGCGCTCTTTCCGGGGTACGTGTTTGCCCGCGTGCCGCCAGACGGGTGGTACCCGCTGCTGGACTTGCATGGCGTGCACACCGTCGTGAAGGACGGGCATCGTGCGGCCGAGATCGACCTGGCCACGCTGAACGACGTGCGGGTTTTTGCGGCGGGATTGGGCAAGGTGCAGGAGCAACCGCAGCATATCGACTGGTTTTCGCCGGGGGATTTGGTGGTCGTGTCGGACGGTCCGTTTGCCGGCATTCGCGCGATCGTGACGCATATGGACGGGAAGCAGCGGGTGTCAGTGGGCATGACTATGCTGGGGCAGGGCGTGTCGGTGACATTGTCGGCGATGGACGTGGTGCGCATTCCGGCCTGAGTCGGGCGTATTCGCGGGCGACACGGGTGCTATACGGCACCCGACAATTGAGTAGAATCCGAGCGCTCGTTTCCCGATGGATGGGACTGAGACGGCGAAGCCATATCCGCCGTGCCTGATTGCCTTATCTCCGCCACATCCCGTGTCATGCTGAAGCAGGCGTACTTGAAATGGTCACTGCGGCGCCGGTTGGATAAGCGGCTCCCCGATCTGGGCTACGTGTCCAAGATCGTGGTGTTGTGTACGGCCAACCGCGTGCGGTCGCCATTTGCCGAACTGTACCTGTCGCGACGGGTAGCCGAGGGCGTGCAGGTGATCTCGCGCGGCGTGATGGAGGGTGGCCCCGGTTGTCCGGGCGAAGCCATCGAGGCCGCAGCGTTGCACGGGCTGGATCTGTCGCGACATCGCGCGATGGCCGTGTCGGTGCCGGAGTTGTTGCAGGCAGACCTGGTGCTCACGATGGAGTTGCGGATGGCGCACGAACTGGCTGTGCTGTACCCGTCCATAGAGAAGGCCATCGTGCCACTCGGCTATTTCGACGAAGCGAAAGGTATGGACGATATCGACGACCCGTTCATGCTGCCGCGCTCCGAGTATGTGATGGCGTACGACATCATCGCGCGCTGCTGCGATGGTTTGATGCACCGCATGACGGCCAGCCGGTTGCTGGCCAACGCGCGCTGATCATCGCAGTGGCGCACTGTGTCGCTGAAGGTTCTATTGAGGCTTCCTCGGCCCGGCAAACTGTGAGAGACGTGGCGCGGTTTGTCGAGGCGGTGTTGGTCATGACGGTGGCGCATCTCATTGTGCGCTTTGCCCATCTTTCACGACTGCCGCGGCTGTTTGCGCTCATGCCAACCCTCTGGACGGTAAAGAGCGCCGACCGCCAACGAGTGATTTGCGCGACGGGCTTGGCGGTGCAGCGCGCGCGTCGACTGTTTCTGGGCGACGCAAAGTGTCTTTCCAGTGCGGCCACGTCGACGTGCCTGTTACGACTCCGCGGGCTACCCGCCCAGATGATCATCGGTGTACGGCGTTCGCCATTCGAAGCGCACGCGTGGACAGAGCTGGACGGAAGCGTCATCAACGACGATGTTGCCGTGACCAGCACGTACCAAGTCATGACACGACTGTGAGCCGCCCTGAGGCATTACCCGTGTCACCGATCCGGTACCACCATTGTCACCCTCTGAGAGGTCGCTCACGATGCATTCGCTATCACAGAACGTTACGCTCTCATCCGACGTGGTCTTTCAGGAGTTGAAGGGCGAGGCGGTCCTGCTGGACCTGTCGAAGGAGATGTATTTCGGTCTCGATGAGGTGGGCACGATGCTCTGGCAGCTTCTTGAGCAGGATCCGAGCCTTCACGCGGCGTATTCCGCCGTGCTTGCAGAGTTTGACGTGGGCCCTGCTCAGC
>JANOPS010000367.1:0-5462 GCA_031421995.1 Gemmatimonadaceae bacterium | reverse complement strand
GGGCAAAGCTGTAACGAAGCTGGACTCCAGCACAGCACCAGCAAACGTGAAGGCAGACTTCGCCGCATTTCGAAAGGACTTTGACGCCGTGCGTGCGAAGTTCGGTCTCGGCGTTCCGGCGGTCACCTTCGGTGGTCCCGGCGGCGGCTTCGGTGGCGGCGCGCCAAGCCCCAACGTAATTGGGCGCGTCGGAACGATCAAAGCGGCCATCATGGGCGTGTGGGAAGTGCCCAGTGATGCGACCATGAAGCAGGTTGCTGACGTGAAGACGGCGGTCCCAGAGGCGATCAAGGAAGCCACCGCCTTGATGAAGCGCGCGCGCAGCATGAGCGCGATGTTGGCCGAGTACAAAGTCACGATGCTGGTCCCATGACGCGTCCGTGTATTCGGCGTACTCCGCGTCGTCCGCGTACACCCGCGACGTCGCCGCTGGCGCGTCATCGACGGGTGCTGCACGCCGGCGTCGCGGCGTTGCTGCTCGTGATGGGGATGGCACGTGCGACACAGCTGACGGCGCAAGCCGCGCCGGTCGATCCAACCGCCGCGCTCTTGGCAGAGTTGATTCGCCAGAACACGAGTAATCCGCCGGGCGTCACCAAGGGCTTGGCTGATCTGTTGGCCAAGCGCTTCTCCGCCGCGGGCTTCTCCATCGAGATATTCCCCACACCCGATAGCGGCAAAGTGCATTTCATCGCGCGCCTGAAGGGCGATGGCAGCAAACGCCCGGTGCTCATCGCGGCGCACGCCGACGTGGTGGGCGTGGAGCGCGAGAAATGGACGGTCGACCCGTTCGCCGGCGTGATCAAGGACGGACACGTGTACGGCCGCGGCGCCATCGACTTCAAGGGTGGCATGGCGGTGTTTGCGATGGCGGCGCTGCGCTTGGCCGAACGCAAGGTGCCGCTTGCCCGCGACGTGATCTTCATGGCTGAGGCCGACGAAGAAGGCGCGCCGATGAATACGTCGTGGCTCGCGAAGGATCACTGGGCCTCGATGGACGCGGAGTTCGCGTTGAACGAGGGTGGGTGGATCATCAAGAGCGACGAGGGGAAGGTACAGTATGTGAGCATCTCCACGGCCGACAAGTCATCGGTGTCGGTGTTGCTCTCCTCAACGGGCACGTCGACGCACTCGTCGATGCCGCTGCCCGACAATCCGCTGGCCTCCATGGGTGCGGCGCTCGCAAAAATCGCGGCCTACGAATATCCCGTGCAGCTCACGCCGGAATCGAAGACGTTTTTTCTCACGTTGTCGAAAATCAATACCGGTGCCGCATCGGAGCAATTGCGCAATCTGGTGAACGGCACGGCAGCACAGGTGCGCTCGGCCGACAGCGCCGTGTCCAAAGACCCGCTGCTGCATGCCATCATGCGCAACACGATGGCCCCGGTGATCATGAGCGGCGGTTTTCGCGCTAACGTGATTCCCGGCTCCGCCACGGCGACGGTGAACCTGCGGCTCATCCCGGGCACTGATCCGCGCGAGATCGTGAAGTTGATGGAGCGGCTGATTGCGGATCCTCGTGTGACCGTGCGTCTCGCCGCTGCTGCGGCGAACGCGCCGATCCCCGTGTCGCCGATCGAGAACGAGTTGTACAAAGCGTTGGCCGCTGAGTCGAAGGCGCAGTGGCCCACCGCCGAAGTCACGCCGTATTTGTTTCAGGCGGGGACGGACGCGGCGGCGTGGCGCTCACGCGGCGTGCCGGTGTACGGGATCTATCCGTACCCGATCACGGCCGACGAACTCACGCGGATGCACGGCAATGACGAACGCGTGAGCGTGGCATCCCTGCAGCAGGGCACCGACATGATCTATCGCACCTTGGTGCGCGTTGCTGGGAAGGGTGCCTCCACGAAGGCTCCGCCGAAAAAGAAATAGATGCAGTCACCCACCGCCGACGGCGTACCCTCGGAAGCGAGCGTGTACGCCAAGGTGACGCGACGTCTCATTCCGCTGCTGTTCGTCTGCTACGTGGTGGCCTATCTCGATCGCGTAAACGTCGGCTTTGCCAAACTGCAGATGGTCGACGCGTTGCAGTTCTCGGATGCCGTGTATGGCTTTGGCGCGGGCATCTTCTTCATAGGCTACTTCCTGTTCGAGGTGCCAAGCAATCTGCTCCTCGAGCGCCTGGGCGCGCGCGTGTGGATTGCGCGCATCATGATCACCTGGAGCCTCGTCTCGGGGGCCTTCGCGTTCGTGGAGCAGATTCCGTGGGGGCCGCTCCCAGCGTTGTTCGGCCTCCCACGCGTGGAGTTCAGCTTCTACGCGCTCCGCATGCTGCTAGGTCTTGCCGAAGCCGGATTCTTTCCGGGCATCATTCTCTATCTCACGTACTGGTATCCATCAGCGCGTCGTGCGCGGGCGATTGCGCTCTTCATGACGGCGCTCACCGTCGCCAACGTGTTTGGCGGACCACTCTCTGGCGCCATCATGCAGTATGCAGATGGCCTGCAGGGATGGGCTGGCTGGCGCTGGCTCTTCGTGCTGGAGGCGTTGCCGTCAATGGTCGTCGGCGTGCTGGTACTTGTCTGGCTCCCTGACACGCCCGCCACGGCGTCATGGCTGACTTCGTCCGAGCGCGCGGTGGTGCAGCGCGCCGTCGCCGCCGACTACACGCCCGCGTCCGCCGGTGCTACTGCGGAGCGGGTGCGGGACGCGATGAAAGATGGTCGTCTGTGGGCGCTGGCCTTTGTCTATCTCACGTTTGCGCTGGGCCTGTACGGTGTGAATTTCTGGATGCCCACGATCATCCAAGAACTGGGCATCGGCAAAACAGACTATCTGCGAGTCGGTCTCATCTCGGCGATTCCATGGGGACTGGCTGGTATCGCGATGGTGCTGTACGGCTCCCACTCTGATCGCACCGGCGAGCGCCGGTGGCACGTGGCTGCGGCCCTGCTTGTCGCGTCGGGTGGTCTGCTGGGGCTGGCGCTTTCCGGACATGCGATCGTACCCTCGGTGGTGTCCTTAACGCTGGTGGCGTGTGGTTTGCTATGCGCGGCCTCCGCGTTCTGGTCACTGCCAACGGGGTTTCTGCGGCAGTCCGCCGCGGCGGCCGGCATCGCGTGGATCAACTCGATCGGCAATCTGGGTGGCCACTTCGGACCCGACATGATTGGTCGCATTCGTGAGAGCACCGGCAGCGCATCGGCTGCCTTCCTCGCGCTCGCCGGATTGGTTGCAAGCGGTGGCGTCGTCACGCTGCTCGCCACTCGTCCCAACGCGATGCCGGGCGCGCCGATGCTGCGCCAGCCTCGGCAGGAGCCCTCGTAACAGAGATGGTGCGGGGCGCCTATTGACCGCTCCCCGACCGCTCTGCAACGTGTCTGTGTGACTACGCCACCGAACGTGAACGAGCCGCTGTCGGCAACGACCTCGCATGAGGTCACGCAGCTGTTGCAGGCCATGCGGGACGGAGACCCGGTCGTCGCTGAACGGTTGGCGCGTTTGGTGTACGATGAACTACATCACGTGGCAGAGTGGCACATGCGGCGAGAGCACGAATCGCACACACTGCAAACGACGGTGCTGGTGAACGAAGCGTTCATGCGACTGATCGATCAGCGGTCCGTGTCGTGGCAGAGTCGCGCACAGTTCTTTGTGCTGGCGTCGCAGGCCATGCGGCGCCTATTGGTGGACCACTCGCGCCGTCGCCGCGCCGCGAAGCGCGATTTCGGTGAGCGCGTGCCGCTTGAGGTGGTCCCCGCCATCGAGATCACGGTCGACGTGCTGGAGCTCCACGACGCGTTGGAGCTTCTTGCGACCCTCGACGCGCGGCAGGCGCAGATCGTAGAGCTGCGGTATTTCGCGGGAATGACCATTGAGGCGACGGCAGAAACGCTTGGCATCTCGCCGGCCACCGTCAAGCGCGAATGGACGTTCGCCCGCGCCTTCCTGCAGCGCGAGATGACGCGGTCGCGCGGCGAAGCATGAGCCATCAGGACACGTCGCAGGGCGCCGCTGGCATGAGTGCTGAGTCGTTCGCCCGCATGCAGCTGCTCTTTCATGACGCACTCGCACAGCCCGGTGCGTTACGCGTGGCCTGGCTGGCGGAGGCGTGCGGTGCCGACCGGCAATTGTACGAGGAACTCATCGCCATGCTGGCGACGGCAGACGATGATGATGCGCCCTGGGTGCACGCGCTTGCACCGCTGGTAACCGATACCGCATCGACCGAAGCAACGGGCTCCATGATCGGTCGCACGATCGGCGCGTACGAAGTCACCAGACTCATCGGCTACGGCGGCATGGGCGCCGTGTACGAAGCCGTGCGAAGCGATGCGCAATTCACGATGCGGGTGGCGATCAAGATGCTACGCCGAGGTGCCGATTCGGAGCTCGCGGTGCGCCGCTTTCGCTACGAGCGACAGATCTTGGCGAATCTGCGGCATCGGAACATCGCCAACCTGCTCGACGGCGGCGTGACGGAAGATCAGCAGCCGTATTTCGTCATGGAGTACGTGGACGGACAGCCCATTACCACCTACTGTCGCGAGCGTGCGCTTGGCGTGCGTGAGCGCGTGATGTTGCTACGCCAGGTCTGCGCGGCCGTGCAGCATGCCCACGAAGCGTTGGTGGTGCATCGCGACCTCAAGCCCGGCAACGTCCACGTCACAGCAGACGGCACCGTCAAGCTGCTGGATTTCGGCATCGCCCGTCTTCTGCGCGAACCCGATGGACTGGACTACCTGCCCGCGACGGAGGGCAATCTACGTCTGTTCACCCCGGACTACGCGAGTCCCGAGCAGTTTCATGGGTTACCGGCGCAGCCGTCCTCGGACATCTACTCACTTGGCGTCATCGCCTGCGAGGTACTGACAGGGCATCGGCCGTTCGCTCTGCGCGGCATGCTGTTGGCCGAGATGCAGTCGACGGTGTGCACCGTTCCCGCGCCGGTTCCGTCGTCGCTGCTGACCGACGCCGATGCGGCAGGGTTAGGCGTGCGGTCCATTGGGCGTGCCCGTGCGCTGCTGCATACCGAACTCGATGCAATCATTCTGCAGTCGCTACGCAAAGAGCCGGAGCGTCGCTATCGAACGGCCGAGCAGATGAATGCGGACCTGCAGCGGTACCTCGGGGGACATCCTGTCCTTGCCCAGCGCGATCGGGTTGGGTATCGCCTCTCGAAGTTCGTTCGGCGGCACCGCGTTGAAGTCGGGGCTGCGGCGTTCGTCGCGATGGCCTTGCTGTCGGCAACGGCGGTAAGCATACGCGCCGCGCGGCGCGCCGACCGGGAGCGGGTGCGAGCTACGCAAGTGAGCGAGTTCCTCCAGACGATGCTCGGTGCCGCCAACCCCGATATCGGCGGACGAGCCGTCACTGTTACCGAAGTGCTCTCGCAGGCAACCCGTGACCTTCGCACGCGGCGCCTCTCTCCGGAGATCGAAGGTGATATCCGCCTGACCCTTGCCAGCACGTACAACGCCTTGGGTCTCTACGACTCGGCGCTGGTGCATGCCACG